>CAYRYQ010000165.1:0-1558 GCA_964428505.1 uncultured Eubacteriales bacterium | reverse complement strand
TTGACGAAAACCTTCCCTGTGGGCTGACCGGTGATTTCTTACATATCAAACAGGTAGTAGTCAACTTTTTAAGCAATGCGGCAAAGTATACAGAGCAGGGCAGCGTAACACTTTCCTTCACCCAGAGGCCGGGGAAATCGACAGAGGAAATACAGCTCTGCATCGCGGTTTCCGATACGGGAATCGGCATTAAAGAGGAAAACATCGCCCTTCTGTTCGATGCGTTCAACCGCGGAGAACTCCCTGCTCACAGGGAAATTGAAGGTACCGGATTGGGGCTTGCCATAGCGAAAAATTTCACTGATCTTATGCAGGGGCATATTGATGTGAAAAGCCGCTTAGGCCACGGCAGTGAATTTTCCGTGGAGATCCCGCAAAGGATTCACGATAAAACGCCGCTTCACAAACGGACGATAACTGCAAAAGAAGAAACGGCTGGAGAAGGCAGCTTTATTGCTCCCGGCGGCAATGTCCTTGTGGTGGACGACAGCGCAGAAAACCTGCTGGTCGTCAAATCTCTGCTTTCACGCACACTGCTGCAGGTGGATACCGCCGTAAGCGGAAAAGAATGTATCAAATCAGTTACGAAAAAGCGCTATCATGTTATTCTGATGGATTATATGATGCCCGATATGGACGGCATCGACACCCTGCGCGCTTTGAAGGAAATTCCCGGTTTTGATACGCCGGTGGTGGCTCTGACTGCCAATGTTATGACTGAGGTAAAGGAAACCTTGCTGAATGCCGGGTTTGCCGAATACTTATCCAAGCCCATCATGTGGAAGGACTTGGAGGAAACGCTCATGGGCCTTCTTCCCGCAGACCTGATCACGATCAGTAACAGGAGAGCACAGAATCTGATCCCCCCTGAGATCAAGAATAAGCTTGCGCTGGATGCTGTTGCTAACGGCATCCTTCTGGAGGAGGGTTTGAGCTATTTGAGCGGCGATATGCTCCAGTACAAAAATCTGGCGGTGTTTTTTGTGGAAAATTACGCCAAGAGCAGACAGGAAGCGGCGAAAGCTGAAGCGCTAAAAGACTGGCATAGCCTGAAATTCACGGTTCATTCCCTTAAAAGCAAAGCAAGAACCGTGGGAGCAGTCAATCTTTCAGATACTGCCGCCAAGGTTGAAAAGCAGTGTATAGAGGAAAACGATCAGTATATAGAAATTACGATGCCCATTCTTTACTATGAATGGAACCGGGCGCAGGAAGGTTTAAAACAGTTTATCACAGGATTTGACGAGCTGACCGCCGGGCAGATCGGAACAGAAAATACCGGCATCGGCATGGATGAGTTGCTGATACTGCTTAAACACAACCGGCAGCCGGACGCTCTCGCGGCGCTTGAACGCATGATTGCTTCGTTCCATGGGACGGAGACCGCAGAACGGCTGCGGGAAATACGGCAAAAGGTCGACGAGATAGAATTTCGGGAAGCGGAGCGCCTCCTGATTGAAATGGGGGGTGACGCAGATGGAAGATAAAAACGCGGTTTTGATTGTAGATGACGATCCGGCGCTTCTTAAAATGTCGGGAGAGATCTTACGGGATCATT
>CAYRYQ010000164.1:0-1593 GCA_964428505.1 uncultured Eubacteriales bacterium | reverse complement strand
TTTCGAATTTTAGCGGCTTGGCAGCGGGTTTGTGCTCCTTTTCCGCTTTCTTTGCCTGCTTTTCGTCCAGTTTAAATTCAACCGTTTGCCCCTCTGAAGCTTCCGTTTTGGGGCGTTCATCTTTTTTTTCAGGCAACGGCACCGCTTGCGATGTCTCTAATGGCTTTGGCTCGTTAGGTGCAGCGCTTATTTGTTTCTCTGCCGGCTCTTCCGGTGTCGGCCTCTCGCTTGCTGTGGTCTGAACGGGCATTTCCACGGCAGGAGACGCCGTCGTTGTTTCTTCCTGATGCGTGGGCTTGAACTCTGGTAATTTGGAGATAGAGGTAAGGTGCGCTTTATAAATTTCAAGAATGGTATTCTTAAATTCTGAAACCTGGCTTCTGATATAATCCAACTTCTTTTGCTCTGCTTCCGTCTCCTTATGGATCCGCCGGATCGCCTCCGCCGCCTTCGCCTGTTCCGCTTCTATTTCAGCTTTACTTTTTTCTCTGGCAGCCTGCACAGCATCCGCAGTTTCCCGCTCGGCGGTCCTTATAATCGTGCGCGCCTGCTCTTCCGCCAAGCCAATGATTTTTGCGGCTTTTTCCTTGCTGGTCAGTTCCATTTCTTTTTCTTTCAGCTCAATTTCATGCAAAGTGGTCTCATTCAGCTTCTGCGCATTTATAATGGCGGTTTTTAAAAACTCTTCATCTTTTTTATATTCCTCGATTTTGGAAAGACAAACCTTGAGCTTATCCACCATCTCCGAATTTTCATTATACAGCTTGCGATAGTCTGTCTCCACCTCATCCAAAAAAGCGTCTACCGCATCCCGGCGATATCCCCCCAAAACGCTTTGCTCAAACTCTTTATTCTGAATCGCATCCGGAGTCAACATCCTTTTCCCCTCCTAACAGTATTTTCGACACTCTAAAATGATACGCCCTTTTCTGCTGCGATTTTCGCAGCAATCAACCGCCCATTTTCCATAACCGCGCACACTGAGACAGTCGCCTACCCTCAGCTCTTTGGTTTTCTTGTCCATGACGCGATGATTAACAAATACAAGCTTTCCTTCAATCATTTGGCTTGCACGCTCGCGGGATACTTTACACAGCGCGCCGACAACCGCATCCAAACGCGTTGAGGCCACGGTCATTTTCAAGGCTTCAAACTGCGGAAGTGGAATCGGATAATCCGGCGGAACCTCCACTAAGTTTACAGTTTGTCTGCCGATTGAAGTCATGTTTTGCCTCAAAAACGCAGCCATCTTTTCTGAAACAAAAAATAGCGCCTGCCCTTCCCTTACAATGATATCCCCCAGCATCTCACGGCGAATTCCAGCCGCCATCAAAGCGCCCAGAACATCCCGATTTGTCAGCGCAGACAAATCGTTTCCCGTCGCCTTCAACAAAACAAACGGATAGCAAAGTTTTAATGATTCCGGATCCAAGCGGGAAATGACCAGCATTTTCCGCGTACTTTCCTCATATCCTCCATATAAAGAAAATGGCGCGCCTGAACGACGGCAGATTGCCGCAGCCTCCAGCGCCTCCTCGGCGGTCAAAAAAGAAGAGAACACCATTTCCTCCCCTTTTTGCTCCCGCAGAATCA
>CAYRYQ010000163.1:0-1604 GCA_964428505.1 uncultured Eubacteriales bacterium | reverse complement strand
TATGGGGAAGTCCGGTTTACGCTCATCAGGTTTCAGGCCAGATGAAAACCCTGATCGACAGGCTCAGCTACTGGCTGCATTTATATAAACTTGCCGGCAAACCCGGTATGGTTTTAACTACGACGTCAGCCACCGGACATGTTGAAGTTTTGACCTATCTTGCAAAAATCATGCGCCATTTGGGAATGCAGGTGGTCAAAGGCTACTGGATCCTTACGGATTTTGAGGGCTTGACCCTCAGCGACGAGGATTTGCGGAAAAAAGGTAAAGAGGCTGCCGAGATTATTGTTGATTATCTAAGCGGAAAAAACAAAGTAACCGCCAGCGCCGCATCGGAAGAAATATTCAAGGCGATGAAGGAAAGTATTTCAGCCAGCAGGAAAGAAAAACCCGGAGAGTATGCATTATGGGAAAGGGAAGGCTATTTTGAATGTGACAGCTTTAGCGAACTTTTATCGAAAAAGCGAATTTGATCAACTTAAACCAGGAATAGGTTTTTGGAAGGAGAACAAGTCATGGAAAAAATAAGGGAACTGATAGAAAAAACGACAAAAGATACAGCGCTGCAGGAAAAATTTTCGAAAATCATCAAGGAAGCAGCAACGGCAGGTGAAGATGCAACAAAGAAAAAGCTGATAGATTTTGCAAAAGATGCAGGGTACGATATTACGCTTGAAGAAATGCGAATATATTTTAAAGCCCTTAATGAAAATAATATAGGAGAGCTTTCTGATGCTGAACTGGATATGGTAGCCGGCGGAAAAGATAGTACTAGTTCGGAAAGAATTAGAGAGATTCAGGCCTGAAGCAGCAACGCAAATTCCATCAAAAGGAATTTGCGTTTTTCTATTTTACTGCGGTGCTGATCCAATTATCCTGAACAGCGGCTAAAATACTAATGTTCCGACCTGATAGACGATCAATGCTACGATCCAGGCAGTCACGGTCTGGAAGGCCATAACGCCGACCGCGCTTTTCCATCCGCCCATCTCCCGTTTCACAGCGGCCATAGCGGCGACGCATGGCATATAAAGCAGCGTGAAGGTCAGGAACGAAAATGCGGAAAGCGGAGTAAAAATCTGTGACAGCAGCGGAACTACCGAGCTGGAATCGGAAGCACCCAGGAGGATGGCAAAGGTACTGACCACCGCTTCCTTTGCGGTGAGGCCCGTGACCAGCGCCGTGGCGGCTCTCCAGTCCGCGAAACCCAGCGGCGCGAATACCGGCGCGACGAGCTTTCCGGCAGAAGCAAGTATGCTGTCCCCAGCGTTGTCAACGATATTAAGGCCAAAGTCGAAACTCTGCAGCGCCCAAATCACAATGGTGGCGATGAAGATCACCGTGAACGCTCTTTTGATAAAATCCAAAGCCCGTTCCCACATCTTCAGCATGACGCTTTTCGCTGCAGGCATTCTGTATGAGGGCAATTCCATCACAAAAGGCACCGGACTGCCTTCAAAAATGGTCTTTCTCAGAACCAGCCCCGCGATGATCCCCACAAGCATCCCCATGACATACAGGGATATCATCACAAGGGCCTGATACCTTGCAAAGAATGCCGCGGTAAAGACCGCATACACCGGAAGCTTGGCGCTGCAGGACAT
>CAYRYQ010000162.1:0-1652 GCA_964428505.1 uncultured Eubacteriales bacterium | reverse complement strand
TTCCTCCCACATTGCAATTTCTTCTCTTGTCCGGTAGGAAGAAGAGTCGGACGGGCTGTGACCGGATACCCGGTATGTTATTACATCAAGCAGCACCGGACCCTTTTTCGCTTCAATGATCTTCCTTTTGCGTCGATATGCATCAATTACAGCAAGCGGATTGTATCCGTCTATTCTTTCTGCATACATAGCATCCGGATTGATCCCCGCAGCGAGTCTGGCCACCTCGCCGTAACCCATCGTTTCGCCGCATGTCTGACCTCCCATTGCGTAGCCGTTGTTCCAGATATTAAAGATAATCGGCAGGCCGCCCCTATGCTCTTCATCCCAAAGAGTATTGTACTGATCCATGGAAGCAAAGTTCATAGATTCATAAACAGGACCGCAGCCCAATGAACCGTCTCCGATGTTGCAGACGACCATGCCCGGTTTTTTATTGATTCGTTTATACAACGCAGCCCCTGTTGAAATCGGGGCACTTCCGCCAACGATAGCGTTGTTCGGATACACACCGAACGGAGTGAAGAAGGCATGCATGGAGCCTCCCAAACCTTTATTAAATCCCGTTTCTCTGCCGAAAGTTTCCGAGATCATTCCATAAAGTAGAAATTCTCTGGCCATATCCTTGACACTTTCATACTTTGTGTACTTTTCTACCACTTTGTATGTTTTTCCATCAAAGAATGTTTTCATGATATCTAAGAGCTCTTCATCACTTAACTTTTCGATAGCGGACATTCCCTTAGCCAGGATTTCACCGTGACTTCGGTGAGAACCAAATATGAAATCTTCATTGTTAAGCTCAAATGCCTGACCTACATATGCTGCTTCCTGTCCGGCTCCAAGATGGGCAGGACCTGGGTAGTTGTATTCGACACCCTCATATTGCCCCGTAGTCTTGTATAGATTGAGCATTGTTTCAAATTCGCGCACAATAAACATATCGCGATAGATATTTATAAATTCTTTTTTTGTAAAGTTGTCTTTTTCATCCTTTACTGTCTTCTGATAGGTGTTCATAGGAATATTATTGATTTTAATGGTACCCGGTGCTCTCCTCACCTTCGGGTCTATCGTTAAACACTTTGTCATTTTATTTCATCTCCTTTTATTACTATAGCTGAAAGATCGCTTCTCTGATTATTTCACCCACTGTCGGATGCGGGAAAACAATCTTTTTGATTGCATCAATGGAAATCTCTTTTGCAATCAGTACATCTGCACCCCAGATAATTTCGGAGGCATGATTTGCAATCATGTGGACGCCGATCAGTTTGTTCCATTTATTATCTACAATGATTTTACAGATTCCATCGCCGCCTTCGTTTTCAGCCACATATCTGCCGGAATACCTCATGCTGATCGTTTTGACGATATAATCCAAGCCCTTTTGCTTTGCCGTCTCTTCTGTTTCTCCGACTCCGGCGACCTCGGGGTTGGTATAGATTACACCGGGTATCGCATTATATTTCATCTTGTCCGATTTGCCCATCATATTGTTAACTGCCACTTCTGCTTCGCGGTATGCGGTATGAGCCAACATTGATTTGCCATTTACATCGCCTGCGGCATAGACCTCCGGCTGATTCGTCATCATCTTTTCGTCAGTAACGATTGCACCACGGTTAAGAAGCAGATCAATACTTTCCAGA
>CAYRYQ010000161.1:0-1700 GCA_964428505.1 uncultured Eubacteriales bacterium | reverse complement strand
AATTTATATGTACTGTCGAAGGGAACGTTTGCCTTTTTAATATAGTTTAGTTTTTTGATTTGAAGCGGCAATACATCGTTCAATAATGCCCGGTCGGTTGCATTGCCGCCCAGCGGTTTGCCGTTGGAGAGCACACTGCCGGTGTTATAAAATGCGCTTAAGGTCAGAATGTGGTCGATTTCCGTATCGCGCCGCCGGCGAACCGGTCGTTCCCTGCCGGTGCCGTCGATCGCAGTGACCACCTGCAGCTGACCGCGTGTCAGGGTGCCGGTCTTGTCGGTGAATAAAAGATTCAGGCTGCCAGAGGTTTCAATTCCGACCAGCTTGCGCACCATCACCTGATCCTTCAGCATGCGGAACATATTGGAGGAAAGCACTACGGTGATCATCATCGGCAGTCCCTCCGGCACGGCCATTACGACAACGGCAATGGCCAGAGTCAGCGCGTGCAGAATACGCGGCACCCAGATGGCAGGATAAGAAAAATCCATAAGAGCAAGCGTCAGTCGCATCCCGTTATCCAGAAGGAAGCTGTTGAAAAGATCTGCAACTGCGATCAACAAGGCGGCAATATATCCAACCATGCTGATGGCTTTGGCGAGGCCGTTGAGCCGTACTTTAAGGGGGCTTTCCGGGGTTTCTTCCTGTAAATCACGCGCCATACTGCCGTAGAAGGTCTGGCTCCCGACCCGGCGCACCTCCATCAGCCCTTCTCCGGCATTGATCACGCTGCCTTGAAACAGCTGGTTTTTATGGGAAAGATCCCAGTGATTCAGGGAGGTGGAAAGCGGGCTCTTCTCTGCTTCTGCGCTTTCACCATTCAGAGCGGATTGATCGACGCTCAGTTTGCCGCTAATCAGCACACCGTCTGCCGGAATACGTTCTCCCGCCTGCAGGAGCACCAGGTCTCCCACCACCAGTTCCGCTACCGGGAGCGCGAGAATTCCTTTCGAGCGCTGTGCCCGGCAGGTAATATCCGCAGCCTGCCGCTGCAGCTCAATAAAAGCGGATTCGCTGCCATATTCGGAAAGCGTAGAGATAAAGGTGGCTAAAAAGATGGCGATGGCAATTCCCATCGCTTCAAACCAGTCCGCTTTGTGAAATAAGAAGAGGACATTGATGGCTAAGGCCACTAAAAGAATTTTAATGATCGGATCCCCGAAGCTGCTCAGGAATTGGCGGGTGAAGCTTTTGCGTTTGCGGCCGTCTAAAGTGTTGCTTCCGTGCTCCTTGCGTGCTTCCCGCACCTGTTCCTCGGTGAGCCCCAGCCCTTTTGGGATGGATTTTGTCTGCTCTCTCATGGAGGTGCTCCTTTGCTTTTTTCTTTATCACATCCTATGCTTTTGTCTGTGTGGATATACGTTAGTTCGTCCTTTGAGAGAGAATAAAAAAAGGGCAGAAATGCCCTTTATGGATGCTCGTCGGCGTCTGCATCCGCTTTTGTAAGGTGGACAACACCGCGTTTATGCAGGGGAGGCGCATAAATGGAATAAAGCTTTAATGGAGTGCGGGAGGTGTTGGTAATGTTATGCCAGGTATCAACCGGTATCAGGATCGCATCATTGGCGCTGAGATTTTTATGGTAGGAAAGCCGGTCTTCCTGGCTGCCCATTTTAACCATTCCACGGCCGCTGACTATGCAGATAAACTGGTCGCTATGCCGATGGATTTCCAACCCGATTTCACCGCCGGCAGGAATG
>CAYRYQ010000160.1:0-1835 GCA_964428505.1 uncultured Eubacteriales bacterium | reverse complement strand
TACAGGGGCAGCAGCTTGGTGAAGAGACAGGGCTGCACTACAACCGACTTCGGTATTACGATCCGGTGGTGGGGCGATTTGTTAGTCAAGATGCTATCGGGATACAGCGAGGACAAAATGTATATGCAGATAGCCGCAGTGAGGTAATCAGTCTTGCGAAAAGGTGTGCTTGTGGTGCGCCTATGGAGCATCCCGCCCACCCTAACAAAAAACAGGCAGTACAGAAGGTCGTCTACCACATGTTCATCCGAATAATCATGAAGAAACCGTAGGCGATTCACACAATTCATCCTAAATAATTATGTCATCATTTTTATTGTATTTTGAAGAGAAAAATCAAGAATCCAAAAATTACAAGGAATTTACTGAAGTTGGATTATTTCGGATACCTGAAACAATATTTGCCGGCAGTATTCGTGCAACCATTAACGGACGCAGTTTTAATGCGGCAATGATTTCAGATAAGACGCATCAAAGTTGCAACGAATTTTTTCAAAAAAATAGTGAGCGCGAAGATAATATAAAAGTATTGTTCAATTTTATTGAAAATAGATTATCCAATGATTGCATTATCCCAAATATCGCAAAATTCATCTTTAACAATCAATCGGCTATTAATTTAAGTGCGAAAGAGGTTTCAAGAAATATTGAGGATGCAAGAAATAATTTTAATCGTGATTTTTTTGATAAAGGATATTTTCTTAGAATTAGGTGAATGTGCAAGTTTGTTAGGCATGCTCAAAAATCAAATTAATCCTTACAAACTCGGACCGGCAGCGGCGGTGGATTCAACCTGTCAACGCAACACCTTCATCAAACATTTCAGCAGGCGTTCTGAACCCCAACGTCTGCCTGGGGCGTCGGTTCAATTGCCTTGCGTAGGCGAAATTGCCGACGGCGCCAACGCTTTGATTTATCTTGCCGAGGGCGATAAAGTGAACGCAGCCTTGAGCGAGGCAGCCATGGTCCCGGGCGCTGGGATGGCGGTTACCGGAGTCAAGTTACGGAAAACCTCAATGAAGCTGCAAAACGGATACAGATGCCATCTCCAATGGTTATGGAAAATGAGGATCACGGATGCAAGAATACCTATGACAAAGCTGCGCAAGAGTTGAGAAACCAGGATTGGGATCAACATATTAAGAACGCCAGCACCAACGTAACAAAGGCAAAGAAATGAATGCAACAGAACTGATGTTTTTTTTAGGCCATAGCAGCACGCATGAGCCGCTCGACGAATTTTTAACCAAAAATGGCATTAAGAGTCGACCGAAAATAGGCCGGTCATTGGAAACGCTTATCACAATAAAAGGACAAGGTCTTTCAATGTCATTTGAAATAGATGAAAAAGGAACTGGGATAGTACCCAAAAGCGAAGGTGCTTTCATATTTAGCCAACTTGAAATTCGAATATCTGGAGATGCCGGGAGGAATGGAATTTACACCGGACCTTTACCTTATGGTTTAAGCGCAAATGACAGTAGAAATGCTATAGAGAAAAAACTGGGACAGCTCAAGCGCAGAATGCCGGAGATTGATAACTATTTTCTTGACAGTATTGTATGGACAGTCGCTTTTGAAGAGGATAAATTGGAATTCTTCCAGCTTGGTGTTCCTACAAATGTCAAAAGAAAACATGGACTTTGCCCCTGATTGAGATGTACGGTCCCAGGAAGTCATGGTGCATTCTTCAGCCTGGAACAGGAGAAAGCACTATGGCAATCCGCCTGCATGGCAGCGCCCGCACAACGCCGCGTATCCGCGCAGAACTCCAGCTAGCGACCGGCTCCCATCGGTCCTTGGCCCAGCTCTACGGCATCAACCCCAAGGCCGTG
>CAYRYQ010000159.1:0-1863 GCA_964428505.1 uncultured Eubacteriales bacterium | reverse complement strand
GCCGGTGGCCTTCCCAGCAAGCTGTTCCTCAAAGCCGGGAATAAAGCTGCCGGACCCCAGCACCAGGTCATAGTTTTCCCCTTTTCCGCCATCGAAGGGAACCCCGTCAACAGAACCGTCAAAATTGATATTGACCGTATCGCCGTTCTTGGCCACACGCTCCACCACGACAGTCCGCTGATTTTGCTTCTGCAGCCGCGCCAGCTCATCCTTTACTTCCGACTCAGCAACATTATTGACCGTTTTCACGGCTTTCATTCCTTTATAAGCCTTGACCGATACCTCCGGCTTCACCACAACGACTGCTTTGAACGAAAAACCTGTTCCATCCACTTCCGTGATTTCAATTTCAGGTTTAGCCACCGGATGGAGCCCTGCCTCCGCAACCGCATCATCATAGGCCTTCGGGTATAACGCATTCACCGCGTCTTCAAAGAAAACACCTTCGCCATACAGTTTTTCCACAATCTTGCGGGGCGCCTTCCCCTTGCGAAAACCGGGAACACTCATCTTGGCAATATTCTTCTTAAAAGCATTGTCAACAGCGGCTTTAAATTCATCCCCTTTGACCTCCACATGTAACTCCGCGGAGCTGTTCTCCAGGTTTTTCACTTCTTTCACAGTCATTCTTTAATTACCTCCAAATGAATTTGCTTCATAACTATATCAGTTTATAATTTCATTGTGAAAATGTCAACACTTATTCTTGAAATGAAAGAAAAGTTTCTCCCAAAAACTTGCTTTCTTTTGGCCATTTTGATCATTTTCGGTTGCCGGATGCCCTGAAAACGCAGCGTCCGGCAGCAAGATTTGCAGCGGGCAAAAATCCAGCGCGTCTGCAGAAACCAGCGTAAAAAGGATTCCCTCTTTTGAAAATGGGCGGGTATTCTGCGCCTTTTCACCGTGCAGATGCCCATAGTAGCAGCGCTTCACGCCGTATTGCTTCATCAGAGGCAAAAATACAGACGGGTGTTCTCCGACAGGGGGAAAATGCAGAAAAACGATTTTTTCCATCTCTGCAGGCGCTGCTTTCAGCGACAGCTCCAGCCGAACACGCTCCCGCTGCAGTATTTTCTGATCCTGCTCTCCCTGAGCATCCACATTCCAGCCCCGGCTGCCGCAAAGGGCCGCGCCTTCCGCCACAACCGCACTGTTATATAGAATTTCAAAATCATCCCACTGGTTCTCCGCAAATAGGCGCCGCATTTTCCCGGCGGTCTCCCACCAATAGTCGTGATTGCCTTTCAGCAAAATCTTTTTACCCGGTAAACGGTGTAAAAACGCAAGATCCGCCAAAGCGTCTTTCCAGAACATCGCCCAAGACAAATCTCCCGCCAAAACCACGGTATCGCAAGGCTTTACCACCCGCCGCCAGTTTTCTTCAATTTTAGATGCGTGATTTTCCCAACGGGCGCCGAAAACATCCATCGGCTTATCCGATGAAAACGACAAATGAGGGTCTCCCAGCACAAAAAGAGCCAAAATTTCCTTCTCCTTTCGCATAAACGGACTTTCCGGGATGCATAATAACCACCGGAAAGGAGTGTATCATGATGAATATGAATCAAAACAACAACCAGAGCAATGACCAGAGCAATCCCGTCAATTTAGGTGTTGACTGCATGGTAAACAATTGTCACTATCACACCACCAGCGACAAATGTACGGCAGAAAAAATCGAAGTGTCCAATTGCGCAGACTGCAACAGCAGCTCCGATACCTTCTGCAAAACCTATCGGGAGAAATAAGAACTTTCCAACATAAAGGCGCCGATTTCGGCGCCTTTATGTTTCAGACTGTCAAAAAAGCCCGCACCGCAAAAAATAGAAAGAGAAAAATTGGTTTTCGTAAAAAGGGAAATGG
>CAYRYQ010000158.1:0-1934 GCA_964428505.1 uncultured Eubacteriales bacterium | reverse complement strand
TGCGGGACTAACATATAAAAGATCGCATGACTGGCATCGCAGAAGCCTGAAGTGCATGTACTCCGGAAACTTCCTTGAGGCAAAGGCAAAACGGTCCAAGGTATCAAAATCAACATTTGAATCCATCCATACATCGGAAGAATGTCCATTGCATATAGGACATAGCCTATTGTGCAAAGCGGGTATATTTGCCGAATTCATAATCTTCCAGTGAAACTCTGAGTTGCATCGCGCACTTCACCATCTCGAATAATGCCACGTCGAAGATAATGAGGCCTCTGTTTAACCTCCTCAAATATTTTCGCAACATACTCTCCAATCAGGCTGATTGCGAGTAACGAGGTAGCGCCAAAAAACATTTCGACCAGCAGAACTGTTGTTACTCCTCTTGGTGTCAACTCTGGGAACAGCAAACGCGACATCATTTGGAATATTCCCAGCGCGCTAACAAAAACGAATAGCGCCAAGCTAAATGCTGTAAGCAAATTCAGCGGAGTATTACTGAATGACAATATTCCTTTTTTCGCCCAACCAATATTTTTCACCAGATTATTTGTGCTGCGTCCGAACATCCGTTCAGGACGGACATAATCCACTCCTGCCTGCTTGAATCCAGCAAAAGCCCTTACACCCCGGATAAACAAGTCGCGCTCGGGAAACTGAAGCAAGCTGGAAACCACTTTCCGGTCCATAAGGGAAAAGTCACCGGCATCGTGCGGTATATGAAGATATGAAAATGCATCAAATAGTCTATAAAATAGTTTATATGCGAATGACATATACCATGGCGCTTCACGTTTAACACGGCGGCCATAAACAACGTCGAAACCTTGACGCCATAATTCCACGAATTCTCCTATCAGTTCAGGAGGATCTTGCAGGTCGCCATCAAGCAAAACGCAGGCATTTTTACTCGATAATTCCATGCCGCTGCGAAAAGCTGCCTGAGATCCAAAATTACGTGAATGGCTAATCCCAAAAACATGCCGATCACTAGCACTGATTTGACGTATAACCTCCTCCGAATCGTCTGGACTGCAGTCGTTAACAAAGATAATCTCGTAATCTACCCGAAGGCGTTCAAAAGTTTCCGTTAGACGACGATACATAATAGGGATGGCTTGCGCATCCCTAAAGCAGGCAATCACTGCACTAACGCTATAGCGTTGATCTGAGCCTAGTTCCTTACTGGATGACAGATATAGTTCTCGATCAGGTAGGGAACGAACCCAGTCCGCCGTTTTGCGAAGTCCGTCCGTTAAGGAGGTTCGTGCCTGCCACATCAAAACTCGTCTAGCTTTAGACGGATTAGCGTACCAGTCAATCACATCCCATTCTCGTGCAGCCATGGTAAAGTTTGGTTGGGCCGTAACACCAAATAGACTCTTGGCCACCTCTGCGATTTCACCAATCGTGGTGCAATCGCCACTGCCAATATTGAAAGATTCGCCATAAAAACTAGGTGACATATTAATCGCCGCATCAATAAATGCTTCACATACGTCGTCAACATAAATAAAATCCCTTGAAATTCTGGGATCGACGAATGCTGGCAATTCCCCATCCACTCCCTTACATACTATTTTGGGAATAAGTCGGGCTGAATCTTCATATGGTCCATATACGGAATAGAGCCGTAAATTAACACAAGGAAAATCACGGCTCTTGCCCATGTAATAGATCAACCCTGCCACCGCACCCTTGGAAACAGCATAGTGACTGTTCGGTTCCAAATGACCCTGCTCATCGGGTCCCGCGCTATGTGTGCCATACTCCGATGAAGAACCCGCATGCACATAGGCGCGTATTCCGCGTGCCATCAATTCCTCGAGAACACTAACCGCCATATCCACATTAGTGCGATAAATAAGCACTGGTTCCTTCTGAAAGGAATAAGCGCCATAGCTGACGCAATCAAATACAGTGAGTGGCCG
>CAYRYQ010000157.1:0-1936 GCA_964428505.1 uncultured Eubacteriales bacterium | reverse complement strand
TCAATCACAGGTGCCTGCATATAAATGGTTACGTTTTCTTTCACCAGCAAATCCAATATCTTTCTTTTGCTCGCATTTATATCATGAACATGGCCTTTTTGCGCCTGCATATCGTTATGCTGTACGCCAAGCAGACCGGTCAGCTCATCCCTCATACCGCCTTCCGCCACACAGCCCATAATGGGGCCCACGGAACCAATCGTTAAATTGCCTCCCAAAACGCCATACCGTTCAATAACAGCAACTTTTTTTCCCAAACGAGCCGCAGACACTGCGGCACAAATGCCGGAAGGACCACTAC
The DNA here is from genome assembly GCA_964428505.1 of uncultured Eubacteriales bacterium. Taxonomy (GTDB): domain Bacteria; phylum Bacillota; class Clostridia; order Oscillospirales; family QAKW01; genus QAKW01. Next base: position 1,635 of record CAYRYQ010000157.1, on the reverse strand, counting down.
CTGCCACAATCACATCATATTCTGCTGATATAGGTATTTCTTTATTGTAATGATACACTTTTACACATCCTTTCTGCCAGTTACATTCTTATAACAGCCTCAGCCTAACAATCATATTTCCATACTGCACGTTATGCAAATCTCCTCCGCAAATGCATTGGCTGCAATTTCCTCCAACGCCGTTATCCCGGTTTTTCCAATAGAAAACTTTCCAATCTTCACCATAGGCACTTGGTATTTTGCAGAAACGAACTGATTATTATCATATCCCAAATAATGATAGATCTCATGGATCAAAATGAAATTGTGAGCATCTTTCAGTAAATACCCCTGTTCCTTTGCCCAGATTTCAATGGATTTTTCATACATTAAAATCTCTTTTCTCTTGGGCGCTATATCCGCACAGTACCGGGTCTTATTTATGAGAAAGTCCTTATTTATATACTTTACAGCTATTCCGATTTTTTCAAGATATTCAGAAAGGGTAATGCTTTCTTTCCACTTTTCATCGTCGGAAATCCTCCGTGCCCTTTCTCTTCCCATGGAAACTGCAGTTTTAATCATCTCTCCCTGCTTTTCTTTTTCGATTTTGCTATACACGGGATCCCTTTTCAAAATCTTCTCCGACGGTTCTCCAAAAAGGTTTATGCCAGCCTCAATAATATTTTTCAATTATTCCGTCCTTTCTGTACAGATGCAAATCAGCTTGTCATCTTTATCAACCACCGCTAATTCAGCTTTCGCTACGGATATCATATGATCGATGCTGGCCATTCCCGACAGGTTAATAATGCTCTTGCCGCTAACAACGTAAACGCTTGGCAGCTCTTCTCCTCCATCGCCATAGGTGGCATTTTCCGTTATGACCTTCTTTAGCTTCTGCTCCCAACGGTCACCGCTCATGGTTTTCACATCCCCATTTTTCTTTTGGAGACGGATGACCCCCTCGTCATCAATTAAGCGCAAGGGATAGGTTTTGTGCTTCAACAGTCCAAAAAACTTCTTCTCCGTCAGTTCATGGGTCATCACATACATCTGGCCATTCTGGGCTTTTACGAATAATTTGCTGACCGGCACCTGGAGATTCTCGGAAACAATTTTCTTTGCTTCTGCCTCGTTTATCTTTCCTTTTCCAAGATCCTTGGAACGGATTTCCGTATTGCCGATGGCGATGGCCCGGACCAGGTTTTTCTGAGTCTCCACTTCTACGCTTACGCTTACGGAATCGGGAGCTGCCCCTGAAAGAATGGCACGTTCTCTGGCTTCCTTTCTTACTTTTAAAATATCCTGCTCCGTAGGATTAACGATGGTTCGTTCCACCACGTCCCGCACCAGAGCCAGAGCAACGCCAATGGTGGAAATAACCGGCGCATTGTTTGCAATTTTAAACCTGAGCTTCATATATTCAGCAAGATGGGGAACTACTGCGGAAGCCCCTCCTCCTCCGCCTACCATTACGACGGTCCTGGGATCCAAATGATAGTCCTCAATCAACCCTTCCACTACCCTGCTGTTTTTCTTGGCCGCATATTCAAGGGCCAGCCTGGCAGCTTTTTCCACAGATATGTTCATGTTTTTTGCCAAAGGCGCCCAGGCTTTCTTTGCGGCTTCGGCATTTCCTTTCGCATAATCTCT
>CAYRYQ010000156.1:0-2070 GCA_964428505.1 uncultured Eubacteriales bacterium | reverse complement strand
TCCTTGAGTCATGTGCGTAATACCGGCGCTGCGTTTGGCATGCTTTCCGAACATCGCTGGATTTTTATGGGATTTACGGCAATCATCATTTTGGCTGCGATTATAATACTCAGTTGCGGAAAAATAAAAAATCCATGGGGGATTATTGCGGTTTCCTTCATTATCAGCGGCGGTTTGGGCAACATGATCGACCGTGTTTTCTTGGGAGAAGTTGTGGATTTTTTTGCGTTTAATTTCTGGGGCTATCAGTTTGCTGTTTTTAATGTTGCAGATATTTTTGTATTCTGCGGAACCGTACTTTTGGCGTTATATATCTTTTTATCCCATGATTTTGATGCAAAAAAAAAGCATGGAGAATCCATCGATGGAGCGCATTGAGTTAATTCCGTTGGAACCGGGGGCTCGTTTGGATGCCTTTGTTTCTTCACAAGTGAAGGAAATTTCCCGCTCCAGGGCGGAAGCATTGATTCAGGAAGGGCAGATCACGGTGAATGGAAGCAATGTTTTAAAAAGCTTCCGTCTTAGTGCCGGTGATCGGGTGACGGTGGATTTGCCATTGCCGGAGAATCCGGTGCCCGTGGCCCGCGCAATGCCGCTTTCTATTGTTTATGAAGATGAAGCGCTGCTGGTGCTGGACAAGCCGAAGGGAATGGTGGTGCATCCCGCTCCCGGACACACCGAGGATACGTTAGTAAATGGCCTTCTGGCGCATTGCGGGCAGCAGCTTTCCGGCATTAACGGCGAGAAACGGCCCGGCATTGTTCACCGCATCGACAAGGATACCAGCGGATTGCTGGTGATTGCAAAAAACGACCTGGCTCATCAGGGTCTATCCAAGCAATTTGAAATGCATTCGATTGATCGGGCGTATGAAGCGGTCGTTTTTGGGCAGATGCCCTCAACCGAAGGAACGATCAATGCCGCGATCGGGCGATGCCCGAAGGATCGGAAAAAAATGGCAGTTGTCATGCGGGGCGGTAAGCGCGCGGTAACCCATTATGAGGTGCTGCGCCAGTATTGCCGTTTTGCGCATCTTGCCTGCCGCCTGGAAACCGGACGCACGCATCAGATCCGGGTGCATATGGCCTCGATCGGTCATTTTGTTTTGGGTGATCTGGTTTATGGCCGGCCGGTGCAGGAGCTTCAGCTGGATTTTGAGGGCCAGTGCCTGCATGCAAAGCTCTTGGGGTTCATTCATCCCATCACCGGGGAACATCTGGTTTTTGAAAGCCCGCTGCCGGAATATTTTAAAAAGGTCTTGACAAAGCTGCAGCGGATGGAGTAGTATATTGATGAATTAAATAGCGGGGTGCTGCGTTTGCCGCGGCTGAGAGGATGACAGGAGCCATCTAACCCATGAACCTGATGCGGGTAATGCCGACGTAGGAAAATGATTTGTTTTTTAGTCCTGCGCGAATTTCCGCGCGGGACTTTTTATTTAGGAGGAGAAACATGAAAAAAGAACGAATCAGAATGTTGAGCGAGGGTGGTGTGATGGTGGCGCTTGCCTTTATTTTAAGCTTTGTTACGGTGTTTCAAATGCCGTCCGGCGGTACCGTGACCGCCTGCTCCATGGTGCCTATTATCATTTTGGCATACCGATATGGCAGCAAACCCAGCTTTGGCCTGATGGTCGGCGTAACCTTCAGCTTGCTGCAAATGCTGCTGACCGGCGCCAAATATGCCCAAGGGTTAACCTGGCAGGCGGTTGTGGCCATGCTGCTGTTTGATTATCTGATGGCCTTCGGGCTGCTGGGTTTTGCGGGTATTTTTAAAAAATACGCCAAAACCCAGTGGGGGGGACTGACTGGCGGCGCGGCGCTGGTTTGCTTTTTAAGGTATCTTTGCCATGTGGTGGTGGGCGCAACCGTCTGGGCGGGTGTTTCGATTCCCACCAAGGATGGGATCCTTTACTCGCTGTTATATAATGCCACCTATATGATTCCGGAAACCATTCTGACGCTGGCAGCCTGTTTCTATATCGGGCAGCTATTGAATCTTGATACGCTGCGCGGGATCCATCAAAAACAGGCTGGCGGAGCGTTGGTGGCTGTGGCCTGGCTCATTGGA
>CAYRYQ010000155.1:0-2107 GCA_964428505.1 uncultured Eubacteriales bacterium | reverse complement strand
GATTCTATGTTTTGATGGCGGCAAAAAAGCCGCCATTTTTATTGTATAACAAAAGTAAACCCCCGGCTCTGCCGGGGGTTTACTTTTGTTATACAAATAGATTGAACCAGGCCCCGAAAGAGGCCTGGTTCAATCTGTTCGGGCTGTTTATTTACAGCTCTTTTTAACGCATTTAATCCATCTGACGCAAATGCTCTGCTGCCTTTTGCAGATGCGCCTGTTCTTCTTCGTTCAGATCAAAGTCCAGCACCTGTTCCACGCCATTTTTTCCTAAAATGACGGGGAGACTCATATACAGATCCTTCAGGCCATAGTGCCCATCCACTAAAACGGAAACCGGCAGAATCGAATGCTCATCTTTAATGATACACTCTACAATTTTGCCGACTGCCTTGGCAATTCCGTAATAAGTGGCGCCCTTTCCCTCAATAATGCGGTAAGCGCTGTTGACCACCTGTTCCTGAATTTCCGGTTTCAAACGGCAAAATTCACAGCCATGGTGCATGCGGCAAAAATTCGCGAGATCAATTCCAGAAACATTAGCGCTGCTCCAAACCGCGAATTCCTCATCTCCGTGTTCCCCAATGATAAAAGCATGAATGTTGCGGATATCCACAGAGAATTGCTCACCCAACAGGTATTTAAGCCGCGCTGTATCCAGAACCGTGCCGGATCCGATGACCCGTTCGGGAGGAAATCCGGAGGCTTCATAAACCATCCGCGTTAATATATCCACCGGATTGGATACAACAATGATGATGCAATCTTTATTGTAAAGCAGCAGTTGTTCCACAATGCTGTTCATAATGAACCGGTTGCGTCCTAAAAGCTCAGGTCTTGTTTCACCGGGTTTCTGATTGGCGCCGGCCGCAATAATGACAATGCCGCAATCCGCCAGATCCGGATATTCACCCGCGTAAATCTGCATGGGGCCGATAAAGGGAAGCCCATGACTTAAATCCATTGCTTCCCCGGTTGCGCGGGCTTTATTGACATCCAGCAGCACCATTTCGGAAAACAGCCCGGCATTGACCAAATCAAAGGCGATGGTGGAGCCCACAAAGCCGCAGCCGATAATACCAACTTTTTTCATATTCATAGAGAACCCCTCCTTTTTCTGTTAAGTTAAAATACTTTACAGGAATGCGGCACGTCCCGGATAATAGCTGTGCACCCCGACCATGGCCTCAATTGCCAGCAGCCGATTATATTTGCTGACCCGCTCACTGCGCGCAAGAGCGCCGGTTTTGATCTGACCTGCGTTCACTGCTACCGCAAGATCGGCGATAAAGGAATCTGCTGTTTCTCCGCTGCGGTGAGAGACAATGGTTTTAAATCCATTGTTTTTGGCCAAACGTATCGCTTCCAGCGTTTCGCTCAGTGTGCCGATTTGATTCAGTTTGATTAAGATGGCGTTGCCGCTGCCCTCCGCAATTCCCTTTTCCAGCCGTTTGCTGTTGGTAACATACAAATCATCGCCCACAATTTGAATACCGGTTTGCTGACGAATTCTGGCAAATCCGGAAAAGTCGTCGTCTCCTAAAGGATCTTCCAGCGAGAGGATCGGATATTTTTTGATCAGGTTTTCAAAATAACCGATCAGATCTTCTTCGGAAAAATCTTTATTGGTTTTAGGCTGATGATATCCGGTTGGCGTTTTCCATTCACTGGCGGCCGCATCCAGCGCAAAGCCAACATCTGTTCCCGGCTCATAGCCGGCTCGCTCTATGGCGCGTGTCAGAAGCTGCAGAGCCTGTTCATCGCTTTCCAGATTCGGTGCAAACCCGCCTTCATCCCCCACGGTAGTGCCAAGACCTGATTCTTTTAAGATGCTGCCTAAACTGTGATACACATTGGCGCTGATTTCCAGTGCTTTTGTAAAGGTGGGCGCGCCGATCGGCACGATCATAAATTCTTGAATTTCCACATTATTATTGGCATGGGCGCCGCCATTTAAAACGTTTAGCATCGGCACCGGCAGGGTCATGGCATTGGCGCCGCCCAGATAGCGGTAAAGCGGCATTCCGCAAGCCATAGCCGCTGTGCGGGCTGCTGCCAGCGAAACAGAAAGGATTGCATTGGCACCCAACCGGCCGTTGTCTTCTGT
>CAYRYQ010000154.1:0-2136 GCA_964428505.1 uncultured Eubacteriales bacterium | reverse complement strand
ATCGGCATTTTTTTGATATTACAGATTATCTGGAGCCGGGAGATTTGTTGGTCATTAACGATTCCAAAGTGATACCGGCCCGACTGTTTGGGAACCGAGAGGGCTCCGGTGGCCTTGTGGAAGTGCTGTTGCTGAAAGCGCTGGAAGAGGACGTGTGGGAGGTTTTGGTCAAACCGGGAAAAAAAGCGCGGCCCGGGCAGGTCTTGGAATTTCAGGAGGACATGAAGGGCACCGTATTGGAAATCCTAGACGACGGTAAACGGAAAATACGGTTTACGCACCACCAGTCCACCATTTATGAGGTGTTGGATAAGATTGGAAAAATGCCCCTGCCGCCCTATATTACCACACAACTGAAGGATCAGAATCGATATCAGACCGTCTATGCCAGAGAACGCGGATCAGCGGCAGCGCCTACAGCCGGTTTGCATTTCACAAACGAGACCTTGCAAAGAATTAAGGATAAGGGTATTACAATTGCGCCTGTAACCCTTCATGTCGGATTGGGAACCTTTCGGCCGGTAAAGGAAAATGATATTTCCAAGCACCATATGCATACGGAATATTTTAAGATTCCGGATGAAACCGTGCGCTTGGTGCAGCAAACCAAAGAGGCGGGGAAACGGGTCATATCTGTGGGCACCACCGCAACCAGAACGCTGGAGAGTGGCTTCGATGAGCATTTGGCGCTCATTCAGCAAAGCGGAGACACCGGCATTTTTATTTATCCCGGCTATCGCTTTAAAGTAATAGATGCGCTCATCACTAATTTTCATCTTCCTAAAAGTACTTTGGTGATGCTGGTGAGCGCTCTGGCGGGAAAAGAAAATATTATGCATGCATATGAACAGGCCGTGAAAGAGCGGTATCGTTTTTTCAGCTTTGGCGACGCGATGTTTATCTGCGATTAGGAGTGTTATGTTTACAGTTATTAAAAAAGAAAAGAAAGCGCGCCGCGGCACCTTTGAAACAGTGCATGGAGCAATACAAACGCCTGTTTTTATGAATGTGGCCACCTGCGGTGCCATTAAAGGCGCCGTTTCAGGGCTCGATCTGAAAGAAATCAAGTGTCAGGTTCAGCTCTGCAACACCTATCATCTGCACCTGCGGCCCGGGGATGAGATTGTCAGGCAGCTGGGCGGTCTCCATCAGATGACGCACTGGCCCGGTCCGATTCTGACAGACAGCGGTGGGTTTCAGGTGTTTTCACTGGCAAAGCTGCGCAAAGTGGAGGAAAATGGCGTTACTTTCTCTTCTCATATTGATGGACGGCGCATTTTTATGGGGCCGGAAGAAAGCATGCATATTCAGGCGAATCTGGGCTCTACGATCGCGATGGCTTTTGACGAATGTGTTGAAAATCCGGCGCCTTATGAATATGCAAAGGAATCGGCGGCACGCACAGTGCGCTGGCTGAAGCGCTGTAAAAAAGCGTTGGCCGAAGAGATTCGGAGGCCGGATGTGTTAAACCCGCAGCAACTGCTTTTTGCCATTAATCAGGGAAGCACTTATCGCGATCTGAGGATCGAAAATATGAAGCAGATCGTCGAAATCGGAGCAGACGGCTTTGCCATCGGTGGGCTTGCGGTAGGGGAAACGGCCGAGGAGATGTATCAAATTTTGGAGAATGTAATTCCCTATGCGCCTGAAAATAAGCCGCGTTATCTGATGGGTGTCGGTACGCCGGTCAATATTTTGGAAGGAGTTGCCCGCGGAGTTGATTTTTTTGACTGTGTGATGCCTGCCCGTAATGCCCGCCATTCTCACGTGTTCACCCAAGCGGGGGTTATGAATCTTTTAAATAAAAAATATGAGTTAGATTCCCGCCCGCTGGATGAAGAGTGCCAGTGTCCTACTTGCCGGAATTTCACGAGAGCCTACCTCCGGCATCTGTTTAAGGCCGGAGAAATGCTGGCCATGCGGCTGTGCGTATTGCATAATTTATATTTTTATAATGAATTGATGGAACAGATCCGCGCCCATTTAGAAGCGGGCGATTTTTATTCATGGAAAGACCAGAAAGAGCAGCAGCTGGCTCTGCGTATTTAATGGTTGACATTTCTTTCAAATTTAGATATAATTTTTTAAAATATAAGTATAAGGGAGAAAACAAATGGGTGAATATATAACAACCTA
>CAYRYQ010000153.1:0-2193 GCA_964428505.1 uncultured Eubacteriales bacterium | reverse complement strand
CCGCTTATTTAAGAATCCTGTCTCTGAGCTTTGTTTTTTTCACGCTTTCACAGCTGCTGGTTTATGCCATGCGCAGCATCGAAACCGCCAAAATCGGGGCTTATATTTCTGTTGTAACGCTGCTCGTGAATGTGGCGTTAAACTGGGTCCTGATCTTCGGCAGGCTGGGCCTTCCGGCCATGGGTGTGCGCGGCGCCGCCACTGCAACCCTGACCGCCCGCATACTGGAAGCCGTTCTGATGAGCGTCTATGTGCTGAAAAAAGACCAAAAGCTTCGAATGAAGCTGTCTGATTTCTTTTCCTCTTCTAAGGGAATGCTGCGTTCTTTTCTGCGCTATGGCCTTCCGGTCATCGCGGGAGATCTTGTTTGGGCAGTCAACATCCTGTGTCAGGGCGCTATTCTGGGGCACTATACTGCCGATGTCATTGCCGCGGCAAGCATGACAGCCACCCTGAATAACTTGGTCTATGTGTGGCTCAATGGCCTTTGGGGCGGCGTTTCGATTCTGATCGGCAAAACCATCGGAGAAGGGCGCATTGCGAAGGTCAAAGAATATGCCAGAACCTGCCAGATCCTGTTTGCCGGCATCGGCATTTTATCCGGAGGAGCCCTGTTTTTTCTGCAGACGCCCTTTATCGGGCTCTATTCCGGTATCAGCGCAGGCGCCCGGGCGGCGGCGTATCAGATGATGGGGGTGCTTTCGGTTACGATCGTGGGAACCTGCTATGAAGCCTGCTGTCTGGGCGCACTGGTGAAGGCCGGCGGGGATACTGCCTTTGTTTTCAAAAATGATACGCTGTTTGTTTTTCTGATAGTGCTTCCTTCGGCGTTGCTGGCCCGCTATTTCGGCGCACCGCTCTTTGTGGTTTATCTTTGCCTGAAAAGCGACCAGCTGCTAAAATGCATCGTGGCCGCCGTGAAGGTCAACCGTTACCGCTGGATCAAAACGCTGACGCAGTAAGCCTCACTTTTTTTGCGGACCATGCGCCACCCAGATCACATCTTCTCCGATCCGTTCCACATCACACCAGGGAATCCGCAGCCCCTCCTTCTGAAAAAAGCCAAACCCCTTGTGGCACAGGATCAGCGCTTCCACCTGGCCGCATTCACAGCCAATAATGATGTCCTGGGGATATCCCAGTTTTTTGCCGTCGCAGGAAACGATCACTTCTTTCCCGCGCAAGCATTCAAAAGACAGTTCCATCCTCTTGTTCCACCTCCCCTATACCATATACCTATGAAAGGACTGATCCTGATGAGTACAGAATTTGCAAAGCAGGCGGCCGCCGCTGCCGAAGAATTATTGAAACAGGCGCATCTTACGCCTGGCGCTCTGCTGGTCGTGGGCTGCTCCTCCAGCGAAATCCTGGGGGAGACCATTGGCACCCACTCCGCCTATGAAGTCGGAGAAGCGGTTTTTGAAGCGATCAACGCCGTTTGCCAAAAGGCCGGCGTGTTCCTTGCCGCCCAGTGTTGCGAGCACCTGAACCGGGCGCTGATTTTGGGGCGGGATGCCGCACTTACCCGTGGATATCCCATGGTGAACGCGGTGCCCCAGCCAAAGGCGGGCGGTTCCTTCGCTACCGCGGCTTACCGAAATATGGCCTACCCGGTTACGGTGGAACACATCAAGGCCGACGCCGGACTGGATATCGGCGGCACCCTGATCGGCATGCACCTGAAAGAGGTAGCAGTGCCCTGCCGTCTCCAAGAAAAATTCATCGGTTCCGCCATTTTGCTGGCAGCCAGAACGCGCCCCAAGTTCATCGGTGGCGAGCGCGCCCATTATGATCCGGAGCTTCAATAATAAAATCTACTCCATTCATTCATACAAATAAGCGCTATGTAAGCGGGGAATTTTTCCCGCTTACATAGCGCTTTTTTCTGTCTCATGTTGCTCTCTCAACTGCTTTAGTCAGAATAGATCCTTGGCGTTCCGCCTGCCCATGACGCAGCCACAATAGAGTTTGCTGTTGCTCCGGCAAACCCTTTGGCCGAAAAAGCGTATTTCAGATAACTATAATCCCAGTATTTCCCGCCCGATTGAAAGGGAAAGAAAAAGTCGCCCTCCGCTCCCTTCAGGCGAAGACCCTTATCGGTTTTCAGCAAAATTCCGGCTTCATTGCAGCCCACCAGCTCCCCCTCTTCCAGCAGGCCTTCCCGGCTGCAGGTGGCAAGATCCCAGATTTCCG
>CAYRYQ010000152.1:0-2259 GCA_964428505.1 uncultured Eubacteriales bacterium | reverse complement strand
ATGAGTGCCAGCACGTGGCTGCTGGTGAAAATCGATATGTAGGAAAAGACTAAAACCCAACAGACACCAACAATTGGAACAAAGGTATCCAGCAATTCAATCTGAGTCATACGATAAGGCTGTTTCTTGGACATAGGTAATCTCCTTCCGGCTTTTAAAAAATGAATTAATTTGTATTATAACATAGATGATAAAAAATGTGTAAACTTTTTCTAAAAAAGTCAAGGAGCCCCTATTGGGGCCCCTCAATTAGAGTTTTAGCTCTTCACTCCATCGCTTGGTCTGACGGATATCGGATTCTTTTGGAATGGTTACATTCCCATCTTCTGTTTTATAATCTGCCTGAAGCATGGGGAGAGTGCCATAATAAGGAACCACAATATCTTTTTCTTCATCTGATTTCATAAAAAGCGCCTCCGCTATTATCATTTCCGTCCAGCAGAAGGTTATGCACGGATCAAGAGGCAAATAATGTCTAAAAAAAACGCTGAGCCCAAAAGAATGGGCTCAGCGTTGCATGATTGGTACGCCCGACTGGATTCGAACCAGCGGCCTTCAGAGTCGGAGTCTGACGCGCTATCCAACTGCGCTACGGGCGCATTTACAGTTTGTTATTATACTATTCCTTTCAAGAAAATGCAACCTTTTTTTGAAACTTCTTTCAAAAGTTGAAAAATGTTGCATTTTCTGGGGCGGTATGATATGATGAAACCAAATGATGAGATGGAGGGGATCCGGGATGGCAGGCGCTGAGGTGTTTAAAACAGTCTTTAAAGGCTATCAGAAAGAGGAAGTGATTGCCTATATTGAGCAGCTGAACCAACAATTGGGCCAGCTGCAAAATGAATTGGACGATACAAAAACGCGCTTGGAGCAAAAAGATGAAGAAGCGCGGGAAGCTTTGGAGAAGATGGAACAGCTGCATGATGCAGAAAGCACACGCAGAGAGCAGCTGATCACAGAGCTGACGCCTCAACTTCATGATCAGCTGCAAAAGCAGCTCGAAGAGGAGCTGCGCCCTCAGCTGGAACGGGAACTGCGTAAAAAAATTGAAGAAGAGCTGACTCCAAAATATGAAGAAATCCTGCGCAATGAAATCAACAACCGCAACCTTCATCAGACCGATGAGCTGCAGGAATTGCGCCGCAAAGCCCAGCTTTATGATGATAACCGGGAGGTTTTTGCGGAGCTGATGATCAAAGCAAAAAATGATGCGGGCGAAATTGTGCGGGAGGCAGAAGATCAGGCCCGCGCTTTGCGGGAAGAGGCAGAGCAGCATTATCGTCTTTTAATATCCGACTATGAGTTGCTGAAGGCAAATCTGTTTGCCACCAAAGGAGAAGCGGTTGGCAAACTGCAAAGTGCGCTGAAATTTTTGGATGATTTTGAAAAACGGTTTTCTCTTACGGATCAGGATGTGGCTTATTCAGAGGCACACCTCGGGGAAATTTAAGCGAATTTTAAAAAATGCCCGGTTGTTCTTAGAACGACCGGGCATTTTGGGTTTAATCCGGCACAGCGCTTCAAAATCATCAGATTTTCAATTTCAAAAAGGTATATTCCTTTGTTATTGGACAAAATAATAAAGGGTGATTAAATGGAGAATATTTTTAAAAACACCGAAATTCCGATGGGGTTCAGCATGGCGTTGGCACAGAATTTACCTGCAATGCAGTATTTCGCCGGCCTTTCGGAAAATCAGAGAAACCAGATCGTGAAGCAGACGCATCAGATCCAATCAAAAGAAGAAATGCAATCCTTTGTTTCTTCTCTTACTAAAAATGGTTATCAGCTTTAAAGGAGATCGTTATGGATCAAAACAATCAAAGTGATCAAAACAATCAAGATGATTTATCCAGTTTACCCCTGAATACGTTTCAGGAAATCCCGTCGCCTCATACAGATGCGCAAAGAATTGTGGCTCTGGTAAAGGACAGCGGGAAGGTCGCCGGATACAAGCTTTCAGACGGACACATTGTCTCCCGTGAGGAAGGCGTATCCCTGGCCAGGCAGGGGGGAATTATCGGAGTCGGTATTGCCACCAATCAGGGCACAGAGTATTTAAAGTCTCTGCCAGACAACAGCGAAGACAATAATCTTGGGAATTTGCCTTCTGTTCCGATGAAGGACAATTAGAGAACGGGCTGTTTCCTTGCAGAAAAAGAGAAACCGTGCTTCGGCACCCGCTCTGGTGCGTTCTGCCGCGGAATAAATGCCGCTTCTCCTCGTTGCGTGCCCCTTTTTAAGGGGCACGCTTTT
>CAYRYQ010000151.1:0-2523 GCA_964428505.1 uncultured Eubacteriales bacterium | reverse complement strand
CGCTGGAAACCGGTGCACGCTTTTTTGAGAAACAGCTGCCCGAATTTGAAAAATCAGAAAAGCTTGCATTTGAAAAGGAAATGCTCGGTATTCATTTAACAGACAGTCCCTTTGAACCATACCGGCATATTTATGAACGCGAAGACATCACCTCTTTTTCGTCCGTTTTGACGGATGAGGCGCTGGATGGAGCGGAAATTTGGTGTTTTGCCCAGCTGGAATCCTTTAAAACGGTGAAAACAAAGGCGGGGAAGGAAATGGGGTATTTGACCTTTTCCGATCTGACCGGCAGCCTGGAAGGAATCATTTTTCCAAGCAGCTATGTCCGGATGCGCAGCAATTTGGTGAAGGGATCCTTTGTATTTGCCCGTGGGAAAATTCAGAGAGATGATACGAAAGGAACCAAGCTTTTACTGGAGGAATTACGTTATCCATCCAAAAATGAATTGAATATGAATTTGAAACGGCTTTATCTAAAGCTGCCCAGTCAGAATGGTGAGGTGATGCAGGCTGTGGTCCGGCTGCTGAAAGCCTATCCTGGCACACAGGAATGCATTCTGCATTTTGCGGATACCGGAAAGAGCGTATCCACTTTAAACCGATTTGGTGTGGATTTGCAGGAATCTTTGCTGCAATCCCTCAGAGTAGTGCTGCGGGACGAGGAAATTGTAGTAAAATAGCATTGATTTTTTGGCACTGATAGTGTATAATTTTTTTCAAAATGAGGAAGAGGGTGTAAAAGATGGAACCAAAAATTAAAAAAATTGGTGTCTTGACCAGCGGAGGAGATGCACCCGGTATGAATGCTGCCATTCGTGCCGTGACCCGGTCCGCTTTGTTAAAAGGGATTAAAGTTGCCGGGATTCGTCGGGGATATGCCGGTTTGATCAACGGTGATATAATTGATATGTCTGCCAGGGATGTTTCCAATATTTTGCAATGCGGCGGAACCGCATTGTTTACCGCACGCAGCAAGGAATTTTGTACGGAAGAAGGAATGCAGCAGGCCATTCGCGTCTGTCATGAGCAGGGGATTGAAGGGTTGGTTGTGATTGGCGGAGATGGCTCTTACCGTGGCGCCGGAGATTTGTCGGTGCGGGGTATTCCCTGCATTGGGCTTCCCGGAACCATTGATAACGATATTTCCTCAACCGATTATACCATTGGGTTTGATACCTGTATTAACTGCGTGCTGGATATGGTCGATCGCATTCGTGATACGATGCGTTCCCATGAGCGCTGCTCCGTGGTGGAAGTGATGGGACGTAACGCCGGCTATATCGCATTGCATTCCGGCATTGCCACAGGCGCCGCTTATATTATGGTGCCTGAAATTAAATGCTCCGTAGTCGATGTCATCAAAAAAATTGAGGCAGGCCGCCGCGCGGGTAAAACCAACTTTATCGTGATTGTGGCCGAAGGGGTCGGACATGCTGAAGAGCTGTCTAAATATATTCAGGATACAACTGGGATTGTAACCCGGGCAACGATTTTAGGTCACGTGCAGCGCGGCGGTTCGCCCACCGCACGCGACCGGGTGATTGCCAGCCAGATGGGATGCCATGCGGTAGACCTGCTGACAGAAGGAAAAAGCAATCGGGTTGTCGGTATCCGCAACGATGTGCTGGTCGATTACGACATTCAGGAAGCGCTTGCAATGAAAAAAGAATTTCCGATGGATCTTTACCGTGTATGTAATGAGGTATCCATGTAAATAAAAGGGGCTGTTTTGCAACAGCCCCTTTTGGCGGAACAATTATTTTGTCAGGGTAAAAACCCATGCCGAGAAGGCATTCAGGTAATTTCTTAAAAAATCTTTTGTGGATGCATCGTTTAATTTGCCGTCTTCATCCAGCAGCGTATCGACCCGGCTCAAATAAACCTCCGGTTGCTGCAGCAGCAAAACATTCAAAAAGACCATTGACTGCCGCAAATGATGGTTGGCACCAAATCCACCCAAAGTGCCTGGAGTCAGGCTGAGAATAGCACCGGGCTTGCCATTCCAAACACTCTGACCATAGGGTCTTGATCCCACATCGAGTGCGTTTTTCAGCACAGCCGGAACCGAACGGTTATATTCGGGCGTAATAAAAATAAATCCGTCTAATGCCTGGATCTCTTTGCGAAAGCGCTGCCAGCTTTCGGGTGGTGTTCCGTTGTCATCTAAATCCTGATTATAAAGCGGCAGGTCTCCTGATTCCACAATTTGTAAGCGAAGGGTTTCCGGTGCCAGTTCGATCAATGCGTTCGCAATGGAACGGCTGTAAGAATGTGCCCTTAGGCTGCCGATCAATAAACCGATTTTTTTGCTCATCTTAGGTTTCCTCCAAATTATTTTTTTTCATATAGACATTATAGAATATTTTTCCCTGATTGTCAAATTATATGGAAGAAAATAGAAAAAGATAAAATAAATCTTGCGTTTGGTGTGAGATATATGTTATTATAGAAGCAATCAATGGAAATCAGATCGGTTGATATTAATAAATAATTAAAATAAATCTTGATTTTTAAAATAAAATC
>CAYRYQ010000150.1:0-2532 GCA_964428505.1 uncultured Eubacteriales bacterium | reverse complement strand
GCGCTTTTTCCCGTTATAAATTTGAAAGCGGCGTGCACCGGGTGCAGCGGGTGCCGGAAACCGAAAGCGGTGGCCGTATCCACACCTCCACTGCCACGGTTGCGGTGCTGCCCGAAATGGAAGAAGTGGATTTTGAAATCAATCCGACCGATCTGCAGATTGATACCTTTCGTTCCTCCGGCGCGGGCGGTCAGCATGTCAACAAAACAGAGAGCGCCATCCGCATTACCCACCTGCCCACCGGCCTCGTGGTGGAATGCCAGGACGAACGAAGCCAACATAAGAACAAGGAACGCGCGCTGAAGATATTAAGAGCCCGTCTGGCCGATATGGAGCGCCAAAAGCAGGAAGAAGCCCTTGCCAGCCAGCGCAGGACACAGGTGGGCACCGGAGACCGCAGCGAGCGGATCCGCACCTATAATTACCCGCAGGGGCGTGTCACGGACCATCGAATCGGGCTCACCCTTTATAAACTTGAGCAGATATTGAACGGAGATTTAGAGGAGCTGATCGATGCGCTGATCACCAACGACCAGGCAGAAAAGCTAAAAAGCAGCGGGGAGCTATGACCATGCAGACCATGATTTACTCATGCCACACGCCGAAAGAAACCCAGGAAGCCATTGCAGCCTGCAGTGCGCTGCTAACGCAAGGAGAGTTGGTTGCGTTCCCCACCGAAACCGTTTACGGCCTCGGAGCCAATGCGTTAAACCCTGCTGCCGTGCAAAAAATTTATCAAGTCAAAAATCGACCGGCAAATAATCCGCTGATCGCTCACATTGCCGATTTTGACATGCTGGATCAGGTCGCGTCTTCGGTCCCTTCGGAGATCCGGGCACTGACCGCGCAATTCTGGCCGGGCCCCCTAACTGTGGTGCTGCCCCGTGCCGCACACGTTCCGCCCATGATTTCAGCGGGTCTGAGCACCGTTGCGGTGCGGTGCCCCGCGCATCCTCTTGCGCTGAAATTAATCCGTGCCGCAGGGGTGCCGATCGTGGCGCCCAGCGCCAATCTTTCCGGGCGCCCCTCCCCCACCTGTCTTGCGCACTGCGAAGAAGACCTGATGGGCAAGGTCGCCGCCATCATGGACGGCGGCAGCTGCCGGATCGGAGTGGAAAGCACCGTGGTCGCCCCTTGCGGCGCCGGAAAGCTCCGGCTGCTTCGTCCGGGCGGGATTTCCATTGCAATGCTGGAACAGACAGGCTTTCAAGTGGAATTGGATCCGGCCATTCTTTCCCCGGTTCAAAAAGGGCAGAAGGTCTCTTCCCCGGGTATGCTGTATAAGCATTACGCGCCAAAAGCCCCGATGACCATTGTCACCGGAGAGCCTCAAGCCGTCTGTGCCGCCATTCAGCGCAAAGAAGGGCCCGGCGTCTGGGTGCTGGCCTTTGATGAATATATGGATCTTTTTCATCAGGCACTGTCCTTTGGATCCATACAGGATCCCCTCTCTCAAACACAAGCTCTTTTTGATGCGCTGCGCAGGTTTGATCATTTGCCCTGCAATCAAATATATGCGATGAATCCATCCCGGGAAGGGGTCGGCCTGGCAGTCTGCAACCGATTGCTGCGGGCAGCGGCCTTTCGGGTGGTTCCGGCAGAAAGGCTGTGAACGGATGATTTTGGGTTTAACCGGATTCAGCGGCACGGGAAAAAGCACCGTGGCATCCCTATTAAGCACACGCGGATTCTACGTTTTGGATTGTGACAAGCTGGTGCATGAGCAGGTATATCAGGATCCGGCCGTTATTGCAGCCATGCGACACGCTTTTGGCGAACAGGTGCTGGAAAACGGAAAGCTCAACCGCAAGGCCCTGCGTGCCAGCACGCTGGGAGATCGGAAAGAAACGCAAAAACTCAACGACACCATGATGCCCTATATTCTCCGCCATATTGAAGCGGAAATCCGCCGTCATGCCGGAGAACCAATTGTTTTGGATGCTCCGCTCCTGTTTGAAAGCGGGCTGAACCAGCGGTGTGACCGGGTGGTCAGCGTGATATCCTCCCGGGAAAACGCAATAAAGCGCATCATGGAGCGAGACGGCTTAACGGAGGAAGAAGCCAAACGGCGCCTGGCGAGCCAGCATCCCGCATCCTATTACACCGCGCAAAGCGACTATGTTATTCAAAACGATGAAGGGTTTTTCGAGGTGGAGGCCAAAACCTTGAAAATAATAGATGAAATTCATGAACAATTCATTGATGAAACACTATAAAACGCTGGGATTCAGCTTGGCTGCAGTGGTCCTATTCAGTGTTGTTGCCTTGGTTTTTCGTCCTTTTTTCAAAATAACGCCCGCCGTTCATATAGATTATGAAGATCTGGTTAACCTATATGCAAAGGAGTATCAGCTGGAGCCTGCAATGGTTTATGCCGTCATTCGGGTGGAAAGCAACTTTAAAGCCAACGCGGTATCCCACGCCAATGCCTATGGATTAATGCAGATCACGGAAGATACCTTAAACTGGGCAATGGCCCGGGAAGGCGTGGAGGTTCATTATTCCGCCAATGATCTGATGGATCCCGCCGTC
>CAYRYQ010000149.1:0-2543 GCA_964428505.1 uncultured Eubacteriales bacterium | reverse complement strand
AAGCAAAACGGGGTTTCGATGGAAGGTGGCCGGGGAAAGCAATCGGTTTGCCGCCAGCATCCAGGCGCACGCCCGATTGCCAACTTACGGGCGGCACAGGGCCGATTTTTTTGTTGGCGCCAGCATCCAGGCGCATGCCTGTCAACAGGTTATGCCTCCTCCCAAAGGCTGACAGAAGAAATCCCTGAATTGGCACCAGCGCTGCAACCGGTCCTTGGCTTGCTGCCGGATCCACCGCTGGTGCCAATGGCAGCCCAAAAAGCCGCTCATCTGAAAGCTGTTTTTCAAGGATGCGCGTATGAATCTGAAAACGGCCTTGCTCCAGACAAACTCCGGAGCAAGGCCGCAAATAACTTCGCTATTCTACCATCGGTTCCTACTTCTTTTTCTGTTTCCCGGAAGCGCACCCACTTTCGCAGGGAAGCCTCTTTATCAATGAATACCGCAGGGATTATGCACCGTAAACCGCCCAAACCCCATCATAATGATCGATCATCAAAGTAACCTTCCCGGAATACATCTTATTGCTATCCGATACAAAGCCTTCCGCTTTCAGATACTTCTGACCACCGTCTGTAATGAAATAATCCGCAGTTTCTACTACATTCATTTTAACAGGGTCTACGCCAAACATATCCACTTTCCCGCCGACAGTCTTATAATAAGTAAAGTAATCTCCGGCGTTCATAGTTCCTTTGGTGGAAGAAATACGGTCGATATCCACCGTCATGGTGTACTGACTTCCGCTCTTCAATTCCCGAACGGCAACATTTGCTGTCGTTTTATCACTGTTTTCGGTTACACTCACAATCTGAACAGAGATTTCATTGCCATTCTTCGCTTCTTCCAACGCTAAATACGATGTTCCAGTGGAATCCAGAATGGCGTTGACCGGTCCAACCAGGGTGTCAAACGGTCGCACATTTTTATTTTCATAATAATGGGCAATGAACGATTTCTCTTTGTCTACCCCACTGGTCTTGCCCACAATGCTCTCCACACTGGTCGTTTTATCAATGGTTTTCTTATAGGTGTCCAACCGTGCGGTGGTACCCGCACTGACATACAGCTTGCTGCCAGACACATAGTAATTCACAATATCGCCGCTCTTCAGATTGGCAACGCCACTGAACAAAATATCATTATCTTCGTAAACAAGCACAGAGCTATCATAATAGCTGTAAATTGCATAATAATTATCGGTAACGGTCATCACTTTGCCCGGAATCCATTCCGTTGCCAAAACCACATCCGCATTTTCTGCAGAACCGGTTTTAATGAATTTGAAATTAAGGTTCGGACGGTTTGTGATGGCGGTAGCGCCGGAGAAGTTAACAAAATCAATTAAATTTGTCAGCTTGTATTGGGCGCTGGAGGGCCATGTACGATCATTCAAATAAAGCTGCGTATTGGCATAGATCGAGAAAACATCCTGCGTAGCAGTACTGGTGAGCCCATTGTAACTCGCTACCTTTACATCTTTCAGGCTGGCTGTATACACCCAGGGAGACAGAAGCGTATAGGATAAAAGTTCCTCATCCTGCGTAAAAGTATCGGAGTCATCCTTATCCAGATACAAAACAGTCGCGCTATAACCAATAAAGGAGCTCATATCGGTACCCGTATCCACCTGCACACCGTTAGAGAGCAACATATCCTTGGTAACATTGTCATAATCCATCGGTTTCTGCTTGGTGGCACGAATGGTCAATTCTGTATTATTACAGCCATAGATGGTGGTAGCCAGACAATTGAAGCGCACACCGTCATAGGTAAAGATTTCTGTATTCTCCGGGAAAGAACCCCCATCCGCCGGATCATAGAGCATCGCATTATAAACGATGGAAGCAGCCTGTTCCTTATTGATCGAGGTACTGTCTGCCGTAACATTGCTGCCATCCAAAATCAGGGAAAGCGGTTCCTCATACTTGGCCGCTTCTTTTTGCTGATCCGCCAGACCCAGCACCTTGGCAATCAGGGTGATAAACTCCGCTCCGGTGATGTCCTGTGTTGCCTTGAACTGATTTTTTTCCACGTATTGCGCATTGACGAATCCATAATCAATTCCCCATGCGATATAGGGTTTCAACAAATCGACGTCTGTAACATCACCGCCGTTGGTTTCGTCAAAATCGGTATTCACATTCTGATAGTTTTTCAATTCATCATAATCATAATGCAGCATCCGATAGGCAATTTTCAGCGCTTCGCCGCGACTGATTGTCATTGTCGGATTGAAATTACCGTTCTTTTCGCTGGAAATAATTCCCAAAGCATCTACAAATTTAATTTTATCAATAATCACATCATCCAGCGTTGTAGGATACATTTCGCTCACATCTTCATAGGTGTCAGCGAACGCAGAAACGCTTAAGCATGTGATTATTACCGCCGTCATTAAGGCTGCAACAATACTTTTTAAGGTTCTCATTCAGTTACCTCCATCTTACCAAGGGTCTTCCCTTATAATTCTGTATACATTATATATAATATTAAAGCAAGATGCAAGAGATTTATTAAAATGTAACACCGGAGAGCAAGAG
>CAYRYQ010000148.1:0-2551 GCA_964428505.1 uncultured Eubacteriales bacterium | reverse complement strand
ATTACTTCCCCTGAATCGAAAACCAGGGAATAAGAGGGAGACCAGGTGCAGGTGCCGTTGTTCTGCAGGCGCCATGTTTTTGTAAAGGATTGACTTGAAGATACAACCGTACCATCCGGGATGGTGACATCCGCTACAAATGTCGCCCGGTCGCAGGGGATATAAACGGGCGTTGGTTGGTAATAGTATGGGGTGGCTGTGGCCACACGCGTGATCGTCGGCGCCGGTGTCGCTGTTTGAGCAGTCGCAGTGACCACGGCCGGTGAGGCCAGGGCTGTCAACTGGGCAGAAACCGTCTTGGCCGCAATTGTCATGACCGTATCCGTCGGAGTCGCTTTGGCAGCTCGCGGTAGATTACAGGCGCTCAGTAAAATGGAAAACACCAACAACAAAAGAAACATCAGGCGAAATCGTCGCATTTTTCCTCCTATGATTGAGAGACGCCGGCTCTGGTTTTTTTGTTCCAACCGGACGTCCTTTCCAACACCAGGTGGTGAATTCGCCGCCAGGAACTTGCCTTGGAAATCACAGTTTTGCCTAATTCTATCGTTAATGATGGTTTTTCACAAACCGGCAGGAAATGCATACAACCGGCGGCAACCTTGTCGAAACCAGGCAACGATCTATTCAGAATCACCACGCTCTCAGGCTGCATCCTTCGGTATCCAAATTGCCCGCCGGTGGCACGACCAGCCTTTATGTTACAATCAAAACCATGCAAAAATTGAAGGAAAGGAAATGAAGCTCACCGCACTGGGCATCATCATCCACCCTCTGCTGATTCTCTCATTTTCTGCGTTGGCTGTTGCAGTACCGGCAGGTTTAGCAGGAATCACCAATCCAGGACATCACGGACTGACACAGGTGCTGTATGAATATGCATCCTCTGCAGCCAACAACGGTTCCGGTTTTGAAGGCTTGGGAGACAATACGTATTTTTGGAATATCTCTACAGGTCTGGTTATGTTTTTCGGTCGCTATCTGTCCATCATTATTCAGCTGGCCATTGCAGGCTCACTGATGATAAAGCAACCGGTCAGCGAATCTATCGGTACATTAAAGACAGATACAAGGACATTTACAATATCGCTGCTGATGGTGGTAATCATCATTGCCGCACTGACATTTTTCCCGGCGATGGTTCTGGGTCCGATAGCGGAGCATTTAACCTTGTAGAGTTAAGGAGGACACATTAATGAGTAAAGAATCAAAAACAAAGGTTATTACAGAGGATATTTTGAAATCTTCAATTAAAGGAGCATTTATTAAACTAAACCCGCGATACATGATGAAAAACCCAGTCATGTTTGTGGTTGAAATAGGTTTCGTTGTAACACTGCTGCTATGCTTTTTCCCTAATACTTTCGGTGATGAAGGAGCCAATCTGAGGTTATATAACGGCATTGTATCAATCATCCTTTTCATTACCGTACTCTTTGCGAACTTTGCAGAAGCAGTTGCTGAAGGCCGAGGTAAAGCTCAGGCCCAAAGTCTGAAAAAGACTCAAAAAGACATGCAGGCACGCATTCTAAGTGATGATGGAAGAGAAACCGTCATGAGTGCCAGTATTTTAAAAAAAGGAGATATCGTGCTGGTAAAATCCGGTGAAATCATCCCTAATGACGGTGAAGTTATTGAAGGTATTGCCTCGGTGGACGAATCTGCCATTACCGGAGAATCCGCACCTGTCCTAAAAGAAAGCGGAGGCGATTTTGCGTCTGTCACCGGCGGAACAGCAGTAGTAAGTGATTGGCTGAAAATCCGGATCACCTCTAACCCGGGAGAATCTTTTCTCGACAAAATGATTTCTCTGGTAGAAGGTGCTTCCCGAAAGAAAACACCAAATGAAATTGCATTGAACACCCTGCTGGTAAGCCTGACTATAATCTTTCTGATTGTCATTGTCAGCTTATATCCCATTGCAGTTTACAGCGGTGTCCGGCTGCAGATTTCCACTCTGATTGCTCTGACCGTATGCTTAATCCCCACGACTATCGGAGGGTTGCTCTCCGCCATAGGCATCGCTGGGATGGACCGCGTTACTCGGTTCAATGTCATAGCCATGTCAGGAAAGGCAGTGGAAGTCTGCGGCGACGTGGATACAATGATTCTCGATAAGACCGGAACCATTACCTATGGGAACCGTATGGCGGCAAAATTTATCCCTGCAGGCAATTCAAGTGAACATGAACTCATTCATTATTCCGTCATCAGCTCTTTAAAGGATGATACCCCGGAAGGAAAATCAGTAATAGAACTCGGAGAACATCTCAGTGGAATGCATCAGAAAGTTATACCGGGTATGGAGTTCCTGGAATTTACAGCACAGACAAGAATGAGCGGTGTTAATCTTCCTGACGGGACGAAAATACGTAAAGGTGCTTCCGACGCTATCCAAAAATATGTACAGGAACTTGGCGGACTGATACCGAAGGATTTAGAGACCAGAGTCAATGACGTTTCCAAACTGGGTGGAACCCCGCTTGTGGTTTGTACCGGGAACCGGATCTTAGGGGTTATTTATCTGAAAGATACAATTAAACCGGGGCTT
>CAYRYQ010000147.1:2125-2566 GCA_964428505.1 uncultured Eubacteriales bacterium | reverse complement strand
CAGCCGTTGTGCAGAATGTACCTTTGATGTCTCCACATCCAAGTGCGCATACAGATTCGCTGTTGTGGAATAGTCACTGTGACCTAACCATGCCTGTATTTCCTTCATCGAAATTCCGTGCCTGAGCAGCAAGCTTGCACAGCTATGACGCGTATCATGAAAGCGTATGTGCCTAAGCCCATTCTTTTTCAGCAATACCGAGAACATGGAAGATATGTAATCGGGTTTTATCAGTTCACCGATCTCATCGACATACACATATCCCAGATACTCTTTGTTGTAATATTCCGCAAAAACACGCTGATTTTCTTTCTGCTGCTCCTTTAGCGCCAACAGCATTTCCTTAATCAAGGGGATTAGTGGTAGTGAACGCATACTCGATTGATTTTTTGTCTTATCCTTTGCATAACGCACTTTCTTACCCTTGCTTTGAAAACAAGT
>CAYRYQ010000147.1:0-2115 GCA_964428505.1 uncultured Eubacteriales bacterium | reverse complement strand
GACGGTGTGCGCAATGGTAAAAGTATCGTTTACCAAATCAAAGTTCTGCCATTTCAGTCCAACCACTTCACTGCGACGAAGCCCATAGAACAATCCAAAGAGGACAGCCAATTCGAGCTTATGACCGTGTGCCACCCTTATCAGATCAAGGGCTTCCTCCACCAAATAAAAGCTGCCTACAAATTTCTCTGTAACAGGTCTCATTTTGTGGGCGACATTTCTTGCTACAAGACCATGGGTTACTGCTTCTTCAAGTGCTGTGTGGATATTCGCATGGTATCGAACAACGGTGGTTCCTTTTTTGGGTTTCTTCTTTTTCTCAGGATTGCCCTTTCGTTCACTTTTGTAGAAATCCTTCAAGTCTCTTGCAGTCAGCTCATGTAGCTTAATGCCTTTTTCTTTGAAATACGGGACTACGACTCCTTCCACCGAATCACAGTAGCCTGCATAGGTCACAGGGTCTACGTCGATTTCAATGTCAGACAGCCACGACAGCATGTATTCTGCAAATAGAATCCCCGCATCTTCTTGAGCCTGTTCTACTGTTTCCTGTATCTCAGGCTGCGTTTCTGCGATGGGCTCCAGAATGGCAATGTCCGTCTCTTCCCCGTCGGTGAGCTCTCCATAAACATTATAACTGCCTCTGAACTCATCAAGCAGCCTTTCAGCTGCTCTCTTGTTTCCCTTTTTTACAGGCAGCTCGGTGGCAACCCATTTAGGGAATCGTTTACCGTCACGGTGCTTGCAATTTAGAACTGCATAGTATTTGCCGCTTTTTTCTTGTAGATGACCCGACAACATCACTCATGTCTCCTTTCAGTCGGTCAAGTGTTCATCTACCATTGACATAGTGTATTATACTATTTTTCGAGGAATTTCTCAAGAATAATGCTCATTTACACTTGATGCCAAGGTAATCTGTTATATTGACCTTTGGAATTTTGAAGGCTCGACCGACAGCCTTTTTTTCAATGAGCCCCTGCTTCAATAGCTTGTAGACCGTTTTTGTACTGACGCCCAAAAGCTCGCTTGCTTCCTGAACGGTTAAAATATCGGGATAGTCACTGATTCGTTTGATAGATTGAGGATTATATGGGGACTGTCTTTTCATGGCACACCTCCGCATTTGATAAAATAGAACGGTCCATAAGACCGATATACAAAGCTTTCTGGATATTGAAATTGGTTGACACCTTTCACCGGCCCATTTCCTGCGCCATTCTTTCAGCCGCGTATTTGCAGGCTGCCGCTGTGCGGCATTTCGTCTGTGGGCGTGCTCAGCTTCTTGGGCGTCCTGGCACACTGTCCGCAAATCCTGTATAACCTCCGATGAAAAGCTATATAGTTTGTCAAGGTACAAAAAAGGCATAAGGTAAGCTTGTCCGCTCGACCCTTATGCCTATAAACAGAGTACCCTCACTCCGTTTTCCCCGGTGGCTCTCCAAAATTTTTCCACATCATAGCTCTAATCTCTCAGGGGAAACCCTATATATAGTGTGTTTGGACTTGACTTTATCCGTATATTGTGATAGTCTTTCTTTGTAATTGATTTTTGTGCGTCGCCTTCGGGCTGCAAATCGTGAGATTTGCACAGCGGTATTACCGCATTGCACACGCTGTTAAGTTTGTACTCCGATGTCAGTAGTATAGCTGCGCTCTTTTGCGTTGCTGATTACTGGCTTTTTTGTTTTTATAAGGGTTTTCCCTCCAAGCGAGAATGACGATGGTTCACAATTTTGTGGACGCCAGTACCGAAAGGTCATCGTTGTTCTCGCTTTTTTTATTGCCAAAAAGCCGGTATGGCTTTATGGATAAATACTTTTCAGAAAGGTGGAGAGCAGAATGAAAATCAAGCGTCACAGCAAAGCGAGCATCAAGCTCAGACCGGAATTTCCGCTGGCCCGGCAGCCGTGCAGACGGTACGGGGAGGTTGTAAAGGACAGAAGCCGGCGGCGGCAGAACATGCCCTATCGCATTGTCCGAAGGGGGTGTTAGCCTATGCCGGAGTTCATATTGCCCTATGAGCCAATTGTCATTACCAGCACCGAGGGTCTTCCCCGGGAGGAATGGCTGGCCTATCGCAAGACGGGTATCGGCGGCAGCGAGGTGGCGGTG
>CAYRYQ010000146.1:0-2612 GCA_964428505.1 uncultured Eubacteriales bacterium | reverse complement strand
ATTTGAAGAAAATGAATTTTTTCCTGTAAAAAAAGAGAAACCGCCTGTTCATTTGCGCCGTTCAATACGGTGGGATACAGCCCTCCGGCGCGGCTGGCGGCTTTTGCCAGCTTTAAACAGTGAAAGGTTTCTTCGTCTGCTTGTTCAAAATGAAGGGTTTTCCCAAACAAAGAAAGGGCGTAATCCCCGCTCTCCTTGCGCTCCGGATAGGTGAGCGCATATTTTATCGGCAGATACATGGAAGGAACTCCCAACTGCGCAATCACCGCATGATCCAAAAATTCAATCGCCGAGTGCAAGATGCTTTCGCGGTGAACCACAATTTCAAGCTGGTCATCTGAAACATCAAAAAGCCATTTGGCCTCCATCCATTCCAAGCCCTTGTTCATCAGAGTGGCACTGTCAATCGTGATTTTCGCGCCCATACTCCAATTGGGGTGCTTCAGCGCGTCCCCGGCTTTGATAATGCACAGTTCCTCGCGGGTCTTACCGAAAAAAGGCCCTCCGGATGCGGTCAGGATAATCTTTCGGACCGGGTTGCCGGCGCTTCCCTGCAGGCATTGAAAAATAGCGCTGTGCTCACTGTCAACCGGCAGGATCCGAATTCCTTTTTTTCTGGCTGCCCGCATAACCATTTTGCCCGCACAGACCAAGGTTTCCTTATTGGCAAGTCCGATATCCTTTCCCGCTTCGATTGCAGCAAGGGTCGGTTTCAAACCGATCATTCCCATCATGGCGGTAACCACAAGGCTGCTTTGCGGCGCCTTAGCAACCGCTATATTTCCCTCTTCCCCAGATAGCACTGTGCAGGGAAAATCGTTTAACTTCATTTTTAATATTTCAGCTGCAGAGGGATTATATACGCTGACCAACGGAACGGAAAATTCCCTGACCTGCTGCTCCAGAAGATCAATCTGATGTCCAGCGCTCAAGGCCGCCACTCTGATTCCAAGATCCCGGCAGACCTGTAGGGTCTGGGTGCCGATGGAACCGGTAGAACCAAGAATTGAGATTGTTTTCATGCTGGTCACCGAATAAAGCTCTGGGTGTTTACCAACGCATAAAACATCGGTGCAATAAAAATCAAACTATCCATCCGGTCGAGAAATCCGCCGTGTCCCGGCAAAATTTTTCCGAAATCCTTAATCTGATAAGAACGTTTGATATACGAAAAAGAAAGATCACCCACCTGTCCCACAACCGTGCAGCACAGGCTATATACCAAAACCAGCAGCCAATTGATTCCCACGCCGGTATACGACTGATAGATATAGCAGGCGAAAAAATAGGTTGCCATAGAAAAAAAGGCGCCGCCCACACATCCTTCAATCGATTTTTTAGGGCTGATATGGGGAAACGGATGATGCTTTCCAAACAGGATCCCGGTCAGATAGGCAAATATATCGGTGCACCAGGCGCTGCAAACAATACACAGAACCATATAAAAGAACCCGTTCGGTTCAAGACGCCGGATGAAAATAATATTGCTTAAAAAGCAAGTAATGACAAAGGTCACAAACATCGCAACGGTCGCTTCACTGAATTTTGTTCTTTCAAAATTCAGCATTAAAACAATAAACAGAAGCAACAGATACAGGAATGATACAATAATCACCCCATAATACGGGCTTCTGCCCGGATAGATATAGTCTTTTACAAGAAAGGACAGCGGCACCAAAGCACTGTATACCAAGCTGGGAATCAGCAGCTTCTTCTTCGTGGCACAGCCGGCACAGGTCAGGGCCTCATAAACACACAAATCCACGATGACCGCAATCGCAATTTCAAAAAACGGAGGAAAGCCGGAAATTGCAAACAAAAAAATGAAAATGCCCAGGATAATAAACGAAGTCCACAGCCTTTGCAAAAAATTCTTCTTCATATCCGGCCAAACCTCCTGTTTCGTTTTTGATAATCCGCAATTGCCCGGTCTAAGTCGCGTGGCTTAAAGTCGGGCCAAAGAATATCGGAAAACCAAAGCTCCGCATATGCCGACTGCCACAATAAAAAATTGGATAAGCGCAGTTCTCCGCTGGGCCGAATAATCAGATCCACCGCATCGCAATCATCAAAATAAAGCATTTTGCCAAAGCGCTCCACCGACAATTCTTCCGGCTTTAAGCGGCCCTCCTGCGCCTGACGAATTGCATTTTGCACGCCATACACAATTTCATTCTGACCGCCGTAGTTCATGGCAATATTCAATGTAAGCCCGGGGAAATTTTTAGTAGCCTCCACAATTCTATTCATTTTGTTCAACAAATCGCCATGAAAAGTGCCGAGGTCTCCCAGAAAACGAACGCGAACCTGCTCCTTTTCAAACGTATTCAGTGCATCGTCAATAAATTCTTCCAAAACCTTCATGATTCTGGATACTTCTTCCTGCGGCCTGCACCAGTTCTCTGTTGAAAAGGCATAAACAGTCAAATTTTTTATGCCGATGTCGCGGGCATAATAGGCAATCGTTTTGAAAACCTTGGCGCCGACAGCATGACCCGCATAACGGGGAAGTCCGCGTTTTTGCGCCCAACGGCCATTTCCGTCCATAATGATGCCCACATGGTTGGGCAAATATGCCGGATCCATGATTTCCGGCTTTTTTTTGCGAAATC
>CAYRYQ010000145.1:0-2626 GCA_964428505.1 uncultured Eubacteriales bacterium | reverse complement strand
CTTTTTCAGGTCTTTTTTTAGTGTAAAGGGTAAAGACTTGTCAACACTGCGGTAATGATCTCCTTCCCGCAAAAACACAGATACATCCAAAACGCCTTCGATAGAAAGCGTTTTATCCTGACCGGTGATTTTCTGAATAATGGGTGTTCCCACGGTCTGAATCACTTCCAAATGATCGGTGTCCATCGGAATGGAATGTCGCACCGTATCCGTGATCTCGCCGCACTCTGTCATTTCCTCGGTCATTAACTGGTCGTGCAGCACTTCGATCGGGAATTGATTGGAATAAGTATCCGTCAGAAGCCGATGCGGCTGATTTTCATAGAGCTCTCCTTCCGCTAATACCGTTGCAGATACGGAAATGACGCGGTTCTTTCCGCTGTCATCTGATTCAACATCGGTTCTTAGATTCTGGATCACCGCGGTGGCGTCCATTTCACCGCTCCCCTCCATGTTGCGCAGCTCCAGCACCAATGTGAAGGGAATCGCCGTTGATGTATTCTGCACCTGATTCGGGTCACTTTCCGGCGTAAACAAGACGTAAAGATCCAATACCCCTTTGATCACAGCTTTTCCCGGCAATACCTTAATATCCTTGATCAGGACCGATCCATCGGTTTTCAGGACATCTTGGATATCGCTGTGTACTTCAATTTCACCCTGTACTTTTGTCGTATCTGCCGCGTGTTCCAGAACTGTATAAACACTTGTCGGAACAAACAGTGCCTCAGCAGTACCGGCGTCCATCGACTCAATGGTTTCGGTCATTTGCTGATCTTTCACCTTCACCGCAACCGAAACATTGGCCCTTACGCTGATTTTGCGCGGATTCAGCAAGCGGCAGGAGGTGTTGGCCACACGGATCACCGCCTGCGTCCATGGATGATCACCGCTATCTTTCAGAGGAAAATTCTCACTGAAGGATACGGTTTCGCTTAATGATTTAATTCCGCCGTCCTCTTCTCCCTGATAAATCACACAGAGCCGACAGGTCCCCTCCAAATTCAGCCGGTCGCCCTCGATATCTTTCCGCGTTATCACAGGGGTCGCGCTGCATTGAATGATTTTATCGGCAGCCGGGAAATAGTCCGGGATCAGAAGATCGCTCTCACATTTCTCTTCCAGAAAATTTTCGTACAGCGTTTTGGTCGCTGCCACCGTTGTTTGTTGCTGATTGCTCTCCATGTCCACGACTCCTTCGTTTTTTGTTAATATTTATGCCGTGGACCACCTGTTTATGCCTTTTTCAGTTGTTGTTATGTATCTTAAAAACTTTTTTTAAGATTCCTCGCAGAAATTTCGGCGGTTTCACAATAATGACCTGCATGCAATTCACTCCTTACATTAATTTTGCAATTACCAAACCCATCAAAATGATCAGGGCACAGCAGATTGCAATGATCAGAATATCAGGCAGAAAGATCTGAATCAGAATTCCCAAAGCAATCGCAGCAGAAATACATCCTACCGTTTTCAGCCAGCAGTTGTTTCTCATCCCATTGTTATCCCTCCCCCGGTATTCTTTGCCTTATTCTATGCGATAATCGACCGGATGGTACCAATGGTATACATCGGTGGAATACAGCAGATTGACCCTTGCTTTAATCTCGGCAACCGTTGCGGCAACCTCATGCTCATCCCCAACCGATAAATAGGCGTTTAACTTATGCAGCAGCATTTCCAGCTCCTCCAGCCGGTTCGTTGGAATAAAGCGATGCGCCAAAAAATCCTGCGACTGATAATAATTGTCCAGTTTTTGAACGTTCTCCACCTTTTCGGCCGTGCTGCCGGCGTCTCTTACCGTGTCCAGCCGACGGTTCATTTGTTTGGCAAAGCTATTGGAGAACCACAAGTCGCCGCCAACCACCAGCAAAATAAAAACGCCAATCAAGGAAAACGCAACCGTCGTGCGCTTCATGACTGCTCGCGCCTCACTAAAAAGGTGGTTCCCTGATCATCGATTGTCAACATAAACACCTGATCCACTTCCATTCCGTATCCTTTTAAAATATGATTCAATTGCTGTTCGTCCATCTGCTTGTCCTGCATATTTCGAATTATTTTTTTCCCGTCC
The DNA here is from genome assembly GCA_964428505.1 of uncultured Eubacteriales bacterium. GTDB lineage: Bacteria > Bacillota > Clostridia > Oscillospirales > QAKW01 > QAKW01. The sequence continues at coordinate 552 of CAYRYQ010000145.1, read as the reverse complement.
ATCACAACAATAACCGGAATTCCGCCGGTCGGTTTTGACGGCAGGTTCAAATCCTTTGCCGTCGGCGGTGCGCTTTCCGGCTTTGGCAGGATGGAAACGGCCCCATTGGTTTCCAAAACAGCCATTTGAATATCTTCCACCTTTAAGATGTTATTGCTGCGCATGGCTTCCATAATGTCTTCCATGGATACACGGGTTTTCAGCAGCGCATTCTGGTCGATTTTTCCCTGATAAATCAGCATGACCGGCTTCCCGTAAACAAAAGACCGGAAACGCATCGACTTCAATGTCAGAAACGACATAAGAAGCTCCAGCATCACCAATAGAAACATGGGCATAATACCCCAAAGAAGCGGCAAATTCATATCCTGCATCGGCAAAGCCGCCAATTCAGAAATCATCAGGGTAATGACCAGTTCCGATGGCTGCAGTTCCCCAATCTGCCGTTTCCCCATAATACGCATCGAAAAAATGACCAATAAATATAAAACAATACAACGAAAAACACTGACAAACATGGTTAACACCTCGTTGCTATTCTGCTGCTTTCAT
>CAYRYQ010000144.1:0-2636 GCA_964428505.1 uncultured Eubacteriales bacterium | reverse complement strand
CTTTTATGCCGGCTCCATACCGTAACGGGACAACATCCAGCCTGCAGGTTTGATAAAACTCCTGCAATTTTTCATCGGAAACAAAACCGGTAACAATAAAATTATCACTCTGCAGTTTTTGAATTTCCGCAGGCGGATGGGAGCCCAAAACATATACTTTAATATCCCTATTTTTCCGTAAAACCAGCGGCAAAATCGCCTCATGAAACCATTTTACGGCATCAACATTGGGACGATGCTTAAACCCGCCAACAAACATAATATCCTTGCGCTCTTTGTAATTATATTCTACAGAGCTTGCTTGCTCAAAGATATATGCCGGCAACACCTTCGCTCTTATCTTTGCATCAAGTTTTGCGACTTCCTCTACCTCCACCTGCGATGGATAGTATACAACATCCGCTTTACGCATAACTTCGACTTCTGTTTTTTTCCATTTTTCAGCCGAAGCCAGCAACAGCGGGTCGCCAGTAAGCTCCGCTTCACGTTGTTCACGCAAGAAGTGCAAATCGTGTCCATAATAAATAATCTTGGCCCGTGTATTTTCTTTGACAAAATCAATATACTTTTCCGCAATATGCGGCCGGTTGATGAAAACAACATCCAAATAGGCCGCATTATTTTTCAACCAGTTTTTCCAGTTTTCCGCATAATAGGCCCCGTATAAAACTTCAATGCCCAATTGCTGCAATTCATCGGTATAAGGCTGACTTCGATAAAAATTATCGCCAATGAATTTGACATTATAACCGGCGGCAGCGACAAGCTTCAAATACTGAAATACGGTTCTGCTGCCTGCATCCTTGTCATATTGTGGTACATAATGATCAATTACCAGCACGCATTTTTTGTTTCGCGATCTGTCCCGCGCCAAAAACACATTCATGCCGTTCGAATAGTGCTCTTCCTGCAGCTTCATCTGCCACTTATCGTAGAACTTCTTTTGATTTTCCACCTGATATGATTTCGTGCCGTTTTTCACATCCGTTCCGTTAGAAACGCCCTCAAAATGCACGACAACCGACTGCGGCTGATACATTACCTTATAACCGCGCTTGCGGACTTCAAAAGCCAGATCCGAATCCTCGCAGTACGCGGGAGCATAGCGTTCATCAAAGCCGCCGATCTCCTCCCACCGCTTTTGGGAAATCATCAGGCTGGCTCCGGATATATAGTCCGCTTCCCTGACATAGTTAAATTCCGGCTGACTGCTATTGGCTAAGCGGCCGTAATTCCAGGCCGAAGCATCTTGCCAGAGAATACCGCCGGCTTCCTGCAAGCGCCCATCCGGATATACCAGCTTCGAGCCAGTCATGCCGATGGTTTCATCTCTCTCCATCAGGTTCACCAAAGGCGCCAGCCAGTTCTTCTGCACCTGGGTATCATTATTCAAGAATAAAAGATATTTTCCTCTTGCAAATTTGGCCGCATGATTGCAATTCTTCAGAAAATGCATATTTTCCGTGTTAGTGATAACTGTAACGTTTTCAACGACCTCCTCGATTTGAGTCGTCAAATCGGTTGAACCGTCATTGGCAATAAGTATTTCATAGGATATATTCCCACTGTTTCTAAGCACAGACTGCAAGCAATGATACGTATAGGAAAATTGATTATACACAGGGATTATGATCGACACCTGCGGATTCTCTGCAACAGGAAAACTGATTTTTTCGCACTCCTCAAGGTGTTTTATCTCCCGGTAAGCAACCGTATCCAAAGTTATATCGTCAACTCGTATGTCCTTTATATACTCATCGATTCTCCTGAGTACGCCAGACAGGCCTTCTGTTTGCAGATAATAGTAAACCTTGCGGAACCTTGCGGGCTTTAAATTACTCGCAATGCAAGAAGGCGTCCTGACGACCTTCCAGATAACCTTCGCAACCAACCGCCGTTTACTGTTACAAGGCAGCATCCTATCGCGTATTTTCCACAAAACCTTCATCAGAGTCCAAGCCCTTGACGCTTTGATACCCGCCAGTTCACGGTCACTTTGCAGCAGCAGCTCAATATGCCCTTCCTGATTGCAAACTTTTTTTTCCAGTTCTGCAATTTTATACTCGTCCCTGACGGCCCTGCTGGTTTTTTCAAGATAATCGCACAAAACTTCATACATTGGCAAGACTTTAAATTCATACTCCATTTCCAAATAGGTGGCATTGGCAAAAGCACCAAAAACAGTAATGCGGGGATCCGTATCCAAAAGATACGCTTCCCCATTACTCTTTAGCTCGGAATTTACAAAATCCAGTTTTACCTGCCCGATATCCGTACGAATGCCAAGAATCTTTATGCCGCATGGCTGACCTTCAACAGGATCAAAACGCATCTGCAGAATTTCAGCCGCTTGCTCCAGTTCAAAGCGCACCAGCAAACTCTGGGTTGCCTCATTTTTCCGGGCAATCACTGCCAGTTTATCAATTTCATTAAACCCCTTGCCGCGATCCAGATACAGCTTCGCAACAACCTTGTCCGTATTTTCCTCAGGCATAATGGTCAGCAAGGAATCACTGCGAGGCACCTTCTTTTGACTGCACACGGCAATAAGATATGCATAGTTATCATTCGCTGGTTCCTGACCCGCCAGAAGGGTCAGTTTCTGATTTCCCCCAGCTTCTTCCGGCGTAATCAAG
>CAYRYQ010000143.1:0-2719 GCA_964428505.1 uncultured Eubacteriales bacterium | reverse complement strand
ATGGGAAAAACACCGATGGAATGCGCAGAGATGAGCATTCAGTATCTGAAATCAATTGGCTATTAAATCAACAGCTGAAAGGGACGGTACTCTAAAAAGGTACCGTCCCTTCATTTTTTGGTTTTCAGCAATCCATGATAATCGGAATGATCATGGGGCTGCGTTTGGTTTTAGAGGTAATATAAGAAGAAAGTGCATCCCGCATATCACTTTTCAGCGCGGCCCACTCAAGGCTGCCTTTTGAAAGGCTCTTTTGCAGGGCAGAGGTCACCACCTTGCGCGCCTGCCCCATCAGATCTTCGTTTTCACGCACATAAATAAATCCGCGGGAAACGATATCCGGTCCGCTGACCACCTGCTTGGTGGTTTTATTGATGGCGGCCACCACTAAGATGATGCCCTCCTGTGAAAGGATCCGGCGGTCCCGCAACACAATATTGCCCACATCGCCGACACCCAATCCATCCACCAGTACTTGTCCGGCCTGCACGGTTCCGTTGAGTCTGGCGCTGTTTTGCGTCAGCTCCAACACATTGCCGATGGCGCTGATAAAGATATGGTCTTGCGCGATGCCGGTTTCTTCCGCCAGCTTGGCGTGGCAGGAAAGATGGCGGTATTCTCCGTGCACCGGCATAAAATACTTGGGCTTTACCAATCCCAGAATCAGCTTCAGCTCTTCCTGACAGGCATGACCGGACACATGCACCGCTGCCATCTTGTTGTCCACCACAGTGGCACCGAGCTTTTCCAGCTCATTGATGACCCGGCTGACCAGCCGCTCATTGCCCGGAATGGGCGAAGCGGAGATGATAATCAGATCATTTTTGTTGACAGAGATGGTGCGGTGATCGGAAAAGGCCATCCGGTAAAGAGCGCTCATCGGCTCTCCCTGCGACCCGGTGGTAATCAGGGTGATTTTATCGGGCGGATATTTGGAAACCTCTTCCAGCGGAATAAACACGCCCTTCGGAATCTTCAGATAGCCCAATTCCTGCGCCACCGCGATCACGCCCTCCATCGAGCGCCCAGAGGCCGCCACTTTTCGGCCAAACTGCACCGAAGCGTCCACGATCTGCTGAACTCGGTGAACATTGGAGGCAAAAGAGGCCACAATGATCCGCCGCCCCTGCGCGCCCTCAAAGATATTGAGCAGCGCTTTCCCTACCTTTTTTTCAGAGGAAGCCAGCCCCGGCCGCTCCGCATTGGTCGAATCGGCCATCAGCAGCAGCACGCCTTCTTTTCCCAATTCGCCGAACCGCGCCAGATCGATCGACCGGCCATGGATCGGGGTGGTGTCGATTTTAAAGTCGCCGGTATGCACAAGGGTTCCAACCGGCGTTTGAATGGCAAATGCCGCCGCATCCGGGATGGAATGGTTCACCTTGATAAACTCCACCTTAAAGCATCCACGGGTGATGATCGAGCCGGGTTTGGTTTCAATCAGCATGGCCGATTTATCCATCCGGTGCTCCTGCAGCTTACGCCGCACCAGCCCCAAAGTAAGCTTGTTGCCGTAAACCGGCACATTGATCTCTTTTAATACATAAGGCAAGGAACCGATATGATCCTCATGTCCGTGTGTGAGAAAGATGCCGCGCACCTTCTCAATATTTTTGCGCAGGTAACTGATATCCGGAATAACCAGGTCAACGCCCAGCATGTCGCTACCGGGAAAAGCCATTCCGCAGTCAATCACGATAATGTCGTTTCCGTATTCCACTACGGTCATATTTTTGCCGATCTCATCCAATCCGCCTAAGGGGATGATCTTGAGCTTGGTTCCTCCCGTTTTGGCGCCGCTTTTGCGCTTTGGGCCCCGCGCCGGCTTTTCGGCCGAAGGCGCAGCCTCCTTCTTTTGATTGGGCTGATTCTTGGGAGCCGGCTTTCTGGCCGGCGATTTTTTTCTGGCGGGTTTCTCCTCCCCGCTTTGCTCCCCTTCCTTGGACGGACGATGCGGCGGGGACGTTTTTTCCGCTTTGGGCTGCATCGAGGCAATGTATTCCCCCTCTACCGCGGTACCTCGCTTTCCGTCTGCCGCCTGAATCAGGTTCGTCTTGCTGATCAGCTCGTCCAGCTTCAGCTGTTTGACGGGGCGCTTGGATTTTTCCTTCCGCACCATTTCCCTGTCCAGTGTTTCCTTTTTGGATTTTTCCATTTGAACTCCTTTCATATTAATAAAATAATAAAATGTATGTCAAGACAATAAAATACCGGCCCTTTTGAACATTCATTTTCAAAAGGGGAATGATGAAAAGCTTCCCACGGCGGTCCGGAAGCTTTTTAATCAATTGGGTGCGGCCGCAAAGGCAATCGTTTACCAAACCGTCCGGCATTCCGGACAGTCGGAAAGAGCAATCGGCACCATAACACCCAGCGCACATTCTCCGACAGTGTAATTATACTACATTATGGGTTGGTTTACAACCTTTTATTCCACAGATTTCAAACTTTCGTTCATAGTGACCTTTTTTAGTCGAAAATGCATGACAAAATTTACGAAAGCGGCAAAAATAAAGGTCATAACGGCGCTGAGGAAAAAGCTGATGGGCCTGATGGTTCTAGTAAACATCACCATGTCCATTTCGGCGGAAAGAATCACAAAGCGGTGCAGAAAGACGCCCAGGACCAGGCCAAAACCACAGCCGATCAGGGTAAGCACAGCGTTTTCCCGATAGAGATAAGCGTCCACTTCGGGGTCAAAGAATCCCAGCACCTTGAT
>CAYRYQ010000142.1:0-2730 GCA_964428505.1 uncultured Eubacteriales bacterium | reverse complement strand
ATCCCAAGTGAAAACAAAACCAGCATGATGCATGCCCGCAAACAGGAAGGCGGAAACCCCACCGCCAATGTAAAAAAGACACAGATAAAGATATTCATAAGATAGCAGACCTTATAGTGAACGCCAATCAAAAGAAGGAAGAACTGAAACAGCAGCACTGTAAAAGCCAGGTTCATGCCGCTCACTGCCATGATATGAGAAAGCCCGCTGCGGCGAAAAGAGACCAGAAGGGAGGCTTCTACTGTCTCCTGATCACCAAAACAGACCGATCGCAGCAACGCTTTTGTTTTTTCTGTGCCATAAGCAATGCGGTTGTTCATGCTTGCCTTAAACCGGCTCAAGGCGAAAACAAAATCAGAGCTGGCCGGTTCCTGAACAGTCAGCCTGTCTTTTTCCTGATAGACACTTAAAAAAATTCGATTTTCCCGTCCCAGCCCAAAAGTCAGCGGTTCATCAGACATTTTAACATTCATCTGCACCAGCGTTCCCGGCGATAGCGCGCTGTCCGATTCTGTATACAGATAAAATTGAAACGAAGGATAAAACGGGACCGCCTTACCTTCGATTTGCTTTAAAAGAATGCGATAGCGTGCAGCAGCCCCGGAGGAAGAGGATCCCGTTTCCAAAACCTGCCCGCTGACCTGATGAGATTCCATGGTCAGTTGCTCCTGATAGTAGAGAGCCAGCCGTTCGTTTCCATAAAACCAAAGCGCGGAAATTCCAGCCATCAGACAGCAAGCTGCCATGGTTTGTTTCAGCTTAAACCGCATAAAGCAAGATACGGCGCCGCATAAAAGCAGAAAAACGGCCAAAAACAGACAGATCTTCTGGGGCAAAAAAGAGCATAGCAAAGACGAAGCAACAAAGGAAAAGGAGGCCCACATCAAAAAACGCTTTGCCATTCCCCGTCCCCCTTTTTTCGTATAGCACCATTATACGACAGAGGATCAAAAAAGTCAAAGCAAAAGCGCCCCGGCTCAAGATGAACCGGGGCGCTTTCTCCTACCTCAGAGATTATTCGTTGCTCTGTGGTTCTCCCACATCATTGGCAAAGTTACGTGCAATTTCCTCCAGCTCACTTCTGGTATTAAAGGAAACACCGGACTGCAAAATATCTTCCCGCAGCCATTTCGGCAATGTGTCAAAAAAAGCCTGTGCATCACTGTTCATTAAAATCACCTCGATGAACAGCATACCCCGCCGTTTAAAGAATTATACAAATAAGGCCGGTGCTTCCTTCATTAATGATGCGCGAAAGCGTTTCCTGCAGCTTAAACCTTGCATCATCCGGCATTCTGGAAAGTTTATTATGTAAACCTTCATTCACCAGATCGTGAACACTTTTACCAAAAATATTGGAATCCCAGATCTGTGCCGGATCTTCCTCAAAATCCTTCAGCAAATAATCAATCATTTCTTCCGATTGTTTTTCGCTGCCCACAATGGGAGATATTTCTGTTTTGATGTTTGCCTGAATAATGTGGAAAGATGGTGCTTCTGCCGAAAGCTTCACTCCAAAACGCCCGCCCTGTTTAAAGACCTGCGGCTCGCTCAGCGTCATTTCATCCATCGTGGGGAATACGATCCCATATCCCTTCGTCTGCGCTTCCGCAAAAGCGTCCTTGATCTTTTCATAAGACTGCTTGGCGGCGGAAAGATCTTTGATCATCGTAACCAAATCTCCGTCATTGGCAATCGGAATCCCTGCTGCTTCACTCAGCACATTATAATACAGTTCCGGTTTCAGCTCTACCTTCAGGTCGGCGCTTCCTTGCCCCAGGTTCACAGCCGCCACTTCACAGCGGGTCAGCTGTTCTCCCTTGGCAAGATCCACCGCCATATTTTTGACGGTGCGCACCCGGTCAATATTTCTGGCGCTCTCCAAGATGTTGCTGTATACCTCTTTTTTCAGCCAGTGATCCTGATCAAGACCGTCTACCCAGGTAGGCAGATCCACCACAATTTCTTTAATGGGGAATTCCATCAAAATCGTCTGAATAATGGCAAGGATCTTATCCCGGTCCAACTCCAGACAATTCACCGTCATGACCGGCACATCATATTGCCGGCTGAGCCTCTCTTTCAATTCCCGCGCGCTGTCGCTTTCCGGAAACATGGAATTAACCAGAACCGCAAACGGCTTATTGATTTCTTTCAGTTCTCTGATAACCCGCTCTTCGGCCTGAACATAATCATCCCGGGATATTTCACCGATGCTTCCATCCGTTGTAATGACAAGGCCGATGGTGGAATGTTCGCAAACCACCTTATGGGTCCCCATCTCTGCTGCTTGCTGAAATTCCATTTTGTCTTCGCTCCATGGGGTTTCCACCATACGCGCTTCCCCGTTTTCGGTCTGCCCCATAGCGCCGTCCACCACATACCCCACACAGTCAATCAGCCGTACATTAAAATGGGTATTATCCTCCATGGTGATCTCTGCCGCTTCGTCCGGAATAAACTTTGGTTCCGTGGTCATGATGGTTTTTCCGGCGGCAGATTGCGGCAACTCGTCAATGGCGCGTTCTTTTTTATGCTCGTCGGAAATGTTTGGAATCACCAGATTTTCCATGAACTTCTTAATAAAGGTGGATTTTCCGGTACGCACCGGCCCCACCACACCGATATAGATATCTCCACCGGTTCGAGTCGCAATATCCTGATAAATACTTGTATTGGTCATGTGAGGAACCTCCATGTTTTCCAGATTCGTTTGTATATGGATATGAA
>CAYRYQ010000141.1:0-2754 GCA_964428505.1 uncultured Eubacteriales bacterium | reverse complement strand
CAGCAGCCGTCGCCGACTGACAACTATGATGGCCAGGGCGGCCAGGGCAAAACGTCCCACGAGACCGCCGCATTCCGGAGCTTTCATGATCTGCGCGGCGTGCGCCTGTTCGACAGCCCCGGCGATGCGGCGCTCTTCGGCTTCGAGCAACCGCGCTGTTTCCGCTTCGGTCCTTCCCGCGGCACGCCACTGCGCTTTGAATCTGTCCCGCAGGGGCTCCGGCAGTTGCTGCCGCAAGGCGGCGGCGACCGCCGCCTTCACCTCCGGCAGACCGGGAATAATCTGCGTCCCCTGCGCGATGGCGCCATAAAACGCCCCGAAGCTCAACACGGACATCAGGGTGACGACAATGGTGGTCCTGCGCAGCGATGGGCTGAAAAGTGCAGCGAGGCTGGGCCGCTGGAGTTGTCCCCGCCTGCGTTTCTCCGTCCACGGCTGCGATTCCGGGAGAAACGGTCTGACTATAAGCAACGGAATCGCGGGAATGAGGCCGGACATCAGCGTGTAACGCCAATGCGCGTGCGAGTTGGCAATGCTGCCAAACAGGTCGAGGACGGGGGGGGAAGCAATGGCTGGCAATTGCAGGGCTGGCAAATGGAAACCGAACATGAGCGGAGCTGGGCAGTTGGTGGACCAGGCCGTCACGATGCCGTTGGCCACGGCAACCATGACGCCGCCAAGTGAAGAAAAAATCTGCGTTATCCCCAGTATCCCCTCACGGTGTTTCTTGGGGAACAGTTCCGCCAGCCAGGCTATCGCGGCCACGAATTCCACGCTGACACCGCTAAAGACAAGGCAGCGTAACACCAGGAGCATCGGCAAGGAGATCGAGAATCCGGCAACAAAAGCGGCCAAGGCATAGACAAGGATGCTGATGGTCAGGACTTTCTTTCGACCGAAGCAGTCCGTCAGATACCCACCCAGAAGACCAAATACACCTCCAGCCAGGGCCGGTATATAAAACAACAGGCCGAACCACAAAGTAAATGCGGGTGACCCCGGTCGAATTCCTCCGAGCTCAAGGAGTGCCGGCTTAACGATCAAGGGCAGCATCAACAATTCATATGTATCAAAAGCAAATCCTGTAGCAGCTATTCCGCAGATCAACCATTGAATCCAGGAGAAGTGCGGAAGGCGTCGTGATATGAAAAGTGTTAGCACCGACATAGTGCTCCATTTTTGGAAAAAAATTTTTAACTGATCCAATAATACAGATTAAAGCCAAAAACTTTGCCAATGTTGTATGTAAAATGATCGATCTGTAATAAGAGTTGGGAGATAGTTTTGTTTGTATGAAACAGGATAAAACGCTTCTTTCTCAAAGACAGTAACGGAATTTAATGAATTTTCAGGTGCCAGTAAAGAGGCAAAAGTTAATTAACATCCTTGTGTATGGACGACCCGGACACCATCGTAACTGTTTTCTAGAAATCCTTTCTATCCTATCTTCATACAGTAAAAAATATTATCATAATCAGGCGATTGAAGTAAATTTGTATAGCATCGAAACGCTCCATGAAGACGTCGAATTCTCCAACGGGCTTGTCTTAAAAAGTTTGGGGACCTTGTCTTTGCAAAATTATGCAGCAATCCTTATGCAAAGTCATGTTGGGATTTCATTTATGGCTTCCCCGCATCCTTCATATCCTCCGCTCGAAATGGCTTGTTTTGGATTCGAAGTCCTGACGAACCAGTATATTGGCAAGGATTTGTCCAAAGTGCATCCGAATGTCCATTCCATTGCCATGCATCTTTCTGATGATTCTTCCAAGATCCTTTCGAACATAATAGATATAGCTCGTAAAAATTCTGGTGGTATTGAAAGAAAGGTGGTCATTCTCGGGTCTCTGAATTTTGATGATTGGCCTGTGAATTTTAATTGCGCCAACTTGCCGCTTATCAATGTGTAATTTTTGCGTAATTATGCAGGTGTATGTGAATTATTATGATTCCATATGATCTCAAAAGAGCTACATTTCTTATCCCGGTCAAATTTGATTCCCTCGAAAGGGTGCGGAATTTGAAGATTGTTCTTCGTTTTCTATCGACATATGTTGAGACCAGCATACTGGTCATGGAAATCGGACGACAATGCTATTTCCGGCAACAAATAGAAGATCTGCTTGACCGGGTGGAGTACGTATTTGCAAAGGATGATGAAGATTTTTTTCATAGAACATGATATTTAAATGTTATGATACATATGTGTAAGACCGATGTCGTTGTCGTTTGCGATGCCGACGTGGTCTGCCATCCTGCAAATATCAAAAGAGCCTACAAATTTATCCTGGAGGGCTGTGATGTTGCCTTGCCGTATAGCGGACTTTTTCTAAGTGTCCCGGAAATACGAATTCCAAAACTTTTGGGACCTCCCAATGATTTTCCCCGGGTCCATGACTGCAACGTCCTGTATAGGGATGGTACCGGTGGCATGGTATTTTTTAATAAACAGAGTATTTGCACTGCTGGGTATTATAATGAAAATTTTAAATCCTGGGGGCATGAAGACAGAGAGTTGCTCCATAGGATGAAAATGTTCGGTCAACAACTAAAATATGTTAATGGTCATATGCACCATCTACACCACCCACGTTATCAAGATAGCCACCCAATGAAAAATTCATATTTCGAAAACAACTGTAACGAATATGATAAGGTAAAGAGTATGGACCTGCAACAACTGAAACAGTACGTTGAAAATTTCTCCTGGATAAAGTCGGGCATCCAAATAAACAACAGATGATGCGATTCCTC
>CAYRYQ010000140.1:0-2764 GCA_964428505.1 uncultured Eubacteriales bacterium | reverse complement strand
GATTGTGCCTGACGCAGATCAGAGCGGGGAGCGGCTGCCCTTCATCCAATGCGAATACGCCCACGCCATGGGCAACGGCCCCGGTGATCTGGAGGATTACTGGCAATGCACCATGCGCCATCCTGGCTATTGTGGCAACTTTGTGTGGGAATGGTGTGACCATGCCATTTTTAAGGGCTATCAGGGCAACACACCGGTCTATTATTACGGCGGCGACCACGGCGAATTTCCCCACGACGGCAACTTCTGTGTGGACGGTCTGGTTTACCCGGACCGCAAGCCTTCGCCCGGGCTGATCGAATATAAAAACGTGATGCGGCCCGCCCGGTTTACCCCTCTGGGCGGCGGGCGCTTCCGGGTTACCAACTATCTGGATTTTACTGATCTTCAGGATTTCTGCGAGGTCCAGTATCAGGTTTCCTGTAATGGGGCGCCTCTTTGGAGCGGCTGGCTAAACCTGCCCTCTGTTCCGCCCCACGAAAGCGCTGAGATCGAGATTCCGATGGAGGCGCTGAAGGAAGGGCATTGTGTGGTGCATTTCAATCTGAAGGCGCTGCATCCGACCCTCTGGTGGGAGTCGGGCTATAGCCTGGGCATCGACGAAGTGGAGCTTCGGCCGTTCAAACCGGCGCCCTATGTGCGGAAGGCCGGTGCCATTACCTTTGAGGAAAACGAGGATCAGGCGGTGATCCGGGGGAATGGATTTACTTATACCTTCAGCAAACGCCGCGGCTGCTTTGATCAGCTGGAGCGGGGAAATCAGCCGGTGCTGTATCGGCCGATGGAATACAATATCTGGCGGGCCCCGACCGATAACGACCGCAAGATGCATCGTAAATGGGAAGCGGCGGGCTACGACCGCACCCTTTTCCGCCCCTACCGCACCCATGTGGAAGCGGTTGAAAACGGCATTTCCGTTACAACGGAGGGGAGCGCGGGCGCGGTATTCCTGCAAAACAGCCTGCGCTTTAAGGCTGTTTATATCATCGATGGCGCCGGTGCAATCGAGGCGCATATCCAAGTGGAGCGGGATCCGGTGATGCCCTATCTGCCGCGCTTCGGCCTGCGGCTGTTTTTGCCGAAAGAAGCAAACCGCACCTTGCGCTATCTGGGTTGGGGGCCCGGCGGCAGCTATGTGGATTTCCATCATGGGCAGGCCTACGGCCGGTATTCCAACGGAGTGATCAGCGAGCACGAACCCTTTATTAAGCCGCAGGAAAACTTCAGCCATTGGGGCACGGAATGGATGAACATCGGGTTTTTGGAAGTGCGCGCATTAGGGAAGCCCTTGTCGGTGAGTGCTTATCGCTATACCCAGGAGCAGCTGGCCGCTGTGCGGCATGAGCATGAGCTGCAGGTCGAGCAAATGGTGGCGCTTTGTGTGGACGGCGCTATGAGCGGGTTGGGCAGCGGCTCCTGCGGGCCGCAGCTGAGCGAGCGGTATCAGGTCAGAGAAACGTCTTTCTCGATGGACTTTTTAATGGAATTCCAAAAATAATAAGCAAGCGGCGGATCCAAACGGGTCCGCCGCTTCCGCGTACCGGAAAACTGGCTTTTCGGCACGCTTTCAAGACGGCTTAAAATGCACGCGGACTAAGAAAAAGCGCTTGTGCTATTGGAACACCATAAGCAAAAAAACAAGCCCGCAGCAAACGCTGCGGGCTTGTTTTGGTGGGAGTTAACGGGCTCGAACCGCTGACCCTCTGCTTGTAAGGCAGATGCTCTCCCAGCTGAGCTAAACTCCCAAAATGGTGACCCGAACGGGAATCGAACCCGTGTTACCGCCGTGAAAGGGCGGTGTCTTAACCGCTTGACCATCGGGCCAAATTGTGGTGGCGGTAATTGGATTTGAACCAATGACACTGCGGGTATGAACCGCATGCTCTAGCCAACTGAGCTATACCGCCGTAAAGTGAACGAGTTATATCTTACACTATATCTCATTTTTTGTCAACATCTTTTTTTAAAAAAAGGTGATTTTTTTTGTGAATTGGTAAACCCTAATAAAAAAGATGAGGAGTCTGAAAATGCAGGAAGAAAAGGAAAAAAATGAACTTTCAGAAGAAATCTCTGGCGTGCGGGAGTTGGGACTGGCCGAGACGCAAAGCGGCATTCAGGTGCTGACCATTATTGGCCAGATCGAAGGGCATTATCTGGCGCCGGAACAGAATAAAACCACCAAGTATGAGCATCTTTTGCCGATTTTGGTTTCGCTGGAAGAAAGCAGGGATGCCAAGGGTGTTCTGATCCTTTTAAACACGATGGGCGGCGATGTGGAAGCGGGGCTGGCCATTGCAGAGCTGATCGCATCCATGAACACGCCCACCGTTTCGCTGGTTCTGGGCGGCGGCCATTCCATTGGCGTTCCGCTGGCCTGCGCTGCCCGGCAGTCCTTTATTGTGCCCACCGCCACGATGATGCTGCATCCGGTGCGGGCCACCGGCACCATCATCGGCGTGCCGCAGAGCTTGAGAAATATGGAAGAAATGCAGAACCGAATCTGCAATTTCATTGTGAAGAATTCCGGAATTTCCGCGGAACGGCTGTATCAGCTCATGACCGATGTGGGCAATATGGTTACCGATGTGGGTACGATTTTAGACGGGCAACAGGCCGTGAAGGAAGGGCTGATCGATGGAGTCGGCGGGCTGAAGGAAGCGCTGCGCGCCTTAAAAAAAATGATTGAAAAACAGGATAAAAAAGGATATAATAAGACGCATGAAACCATTAATTCAAGCCAAACAACAGGATATTGAACCACTGA
>CAYRYQ010000139.1:0-2766 GCA_964428505.1 uncultured Eubacteriales bacterium | reverse complement strand
TTCGCTTTGTTATTAACACTGGCCGCCGCTGTTTCTGTTATGGCAGCCCAGACCGCGTCGGCATCTACAGTCGTCAAAATTGGGCATGTGCTCAATTCTGATCATTCATGGCATACAAACCTTGTTGGTTTTGCAAATGACGTGAAAAAGGCAACTGACGGACGCGTCGTTATACAAATATATCCAAGCGGCCAGCTTGGCAATGAAAAAGACATGGTTGAAGGACTTACCCTGGGGACAGTGGACGGCGGACTGATTGGCGGAGGTTCGTTCCAGTCACTTGACCCTAAGTTCGGCATTGAAGCTCTGCCTTACGCATGGCCTACACATGAATCAGCCTATAAGGCATTCGATGGCAAACTTGGAAAATATCTTTTTAATTTGCTTTCTCAGAAGGGAATAGTTGGACTCGCATGGTGGGAAAATGGTTTCCGCCACATAACCAACAACAAGCGTCCTGTAAAAAAGCCTGAAGACCTTAAAGGCTTGAAATTGAGAGTTACCCCGGACAAAATGCGTCTCGATACCTTTAAATTACTTGGCGCAGCTCCAATTGCCATAAATTTTGGCGAACTATATTCTGCCTTGCAGCAGGGCGTTGTGGATGGGCAGGAAAATCCCTACGCGATAATATATTCAAACGCATTCAACGAAGTCCAGAAATATCTGTCAAAATCAGGCCATATCTGGGGCTCTGCAGTCCTTTGTGTTAACTCCGACGTTTGGAACAAGATTTCAGCAAAAGATCAGGCCACGATCAAAAAACTCTCTCAGAAGTGGTGCATAGCCCAGCGCAAGCAGACGGTGAAGGACGAAGACGACTTCCTTGCAAAATTGAAAAGCAAGGGCATGAAGGTTAACGACGTTGACAAGGCGGCCTTCCAAAAGGCGGTACAGCCTGTATGGAAAAGCTACGAGTCAGTATTTGGCAAAGAACTTATGGACATGGTTCGCGAATACGGTAAATAAATTTTATGTCTGAACATAAAGAAGATTGTCTCAAGAGGGCTTTTCGCCCTCTTGAGCTTTTAGTTACAGCGGCTGTAGCCGTGACGTTTGTTGTCGTCATGGTGGAGGTCATTTCTCGCTATGTCTTTCACGAATCAATCGCATGGGGAGCTGAAGTCTGCCAAACCCTGCTTGTTTGGATTACCTTCGTAGGAGGCGCCGTCGCTTTAGTCGGCGGAGAACATATGCAGATTGACGCGGTGCTTGCCAATGTTCGTTCCGAGTTGGTGAAACGAATTTTGCTGTTTGCAGGCTATGTGTCCGTACTTATATTTCTTGGCTGCGGAGTATATGGAGGCATCCGTCTGGTTGAAAAAACATGGAACATGACGACAACAACACTTCAAATTCCAGCTGGAATTCTATATATGGCATTTCCAATAGGCTGTTCACTGATGTTCATAGTGACCGTGAGAAATATTCTTTCCTTGTTTCTTAATAAAAGGGGGGACAGATAATGCTTACCCTCGCAATTGCTCTTGTAGTTTGTATTTTGATCGCTATTCCGGTCTCATATTCAATAGCAATTTCAGGATCACTCTACCTATTGCTTGAGTCAACAATGCCTATGCTAGTTATAGCTCAGAGAATGGTCGTCGGCGTAGATTCCTTCACACTGCTGGCAATCCCGCTATTCCTGCTTGCCGGAGCACTTATGGCCGAAGGGGATATTACTCCTAGAATAATGCGGTTTGCGTCAAGCATGGTTGGACATATTCGCGGCGGGATGGCTATGGTAATGGTTGTCTCCTGTATGTTTTTTGGCGCCATTTCAGGATCCGGCGTCGCCGATGTTGCGGCAATCGGTTCTATCATGCTGCCAGCAATGAAAGATCAAAAATACAGTTCGCCCTTTAGCGCCTCTTTGCTTGGGTGTGCCGGCGCGCTTGCTACAATTATTCCGCCAAGCATAGTGATGGTTATTCTCGGAGTTACGATGGGCACCTCCATTGGGAAATTGTTCATCGCAGGGTTCATTCCAGGAATCATGGCCGGCGGTTCTCTGATGGCAATCTCTTTTTATTTCGCCACCAAAGAAAACTATCCAAAACTAAAGAAGGCTGACTGGCGTGAGCGCTGGGATGCATTTAAAGGCGCATTTCTTCCAATGGTCACTCCAGCAATCATAATCATTGGGATACTCAAAGGGATATTTACGGCTACTGAGGCTGGGGCAGTTGCGGCGCTGTACGCGCTGATACTCTCAAAGTACATCTATAAAAAACTTACATGGCGCAGATTTTTTGGAATCTGCCTTGAAGTTGGAAAAACAAGCGCCGTGGTTCTCTTTATCATCGCAGCAGCCAGTCTCTTCGGATGGATTCTCACATCACAGGACATTCCTCAAAAGATGGCCGCGGCGATACTTGCAATCTCAGACAACTACTGGGTGGTGCTTATATTCTTCAACATCATGCTGCTGATACTCGGCACTTTTATGGAAACCACCGCTATAATCCTCATAGTTATTCCTATCTTCATGCCGATAATGACGCAGATAGGAGTAGACCCTATACATTTAGGCGTTATGGTTTGCGTAAACATGGCTATTGGAGCCAATACTCCTCCTCTTGGAGTGGACCTGATGACAGCGTGCAAGGTGGCGAATATTCCATACGAGGATTCCTTCAGATATATATTCTACTTCCTGTCTGCAATGACTATAGTGCTAATCCTGTTGATAGCTTTCCCATTCCTGTCAACATGGCTGCCAAATCTTTTGATTGCGGATTAATGAGAATCTAGGGACTATGTGCT
>CAYRYQ010000138.1:0-2767 GCA_964428505.1 uncultured Eubacteriales bacterium | reverse complement strand
TGGTGTAGTAGCCATAACTCACGGCATCTTGTCCCAGTTCCTGCATGGCAACACTGACATCATCTTTGTTCATAACCGCTGTTTCATCAATAGCATCATTGAGCTTTTCCTTTAAAACCGCTTCACGAACCTGTGTCCAAAAGCTCTTAATCTGTTGATTCCACCGCATTAGAAAGTTCTTTAATTCTTCTATGGCATCCATTTTGGATAAGCAAATATAACGAGATACCCAGCGATATTCAATGTCCATATTGTTAAATACATCGAATACCCCCGGCATAGACATTGGCGGAAAATCCAAGATCGTAACGAGCTTGATATGTTTTTCTCCAAGCTTCATTTCACGGCCACCAAGAAGATCCGTGTCACAGATATAATCTGTGATGTATTTATCATGATTTACTTTTACAGGAAACCGTTTGTTAGAAATATTCGAATGCAGATAACTGAGTGCTCCAGAGGCATCTAACGGCTTAATATCCGGAAACCAATTCTGCAGCATATTTCCGATAAGATTTACATTGCTAATAAATTTTTCAACCGTCTCGCAATAGACTCGCATATCGGCTTTATTCTGTCCTTTGTTTTTTGCATCAGCAATAAAAGCATCTGTAATCCGTGACTTTAAAAGCTGTGGCGGTTCGCAGTAAACAATGAAATAATAACTCGTTTCAAAGTGTTTTTGGCCTGCATAGTAACCGGCTCTTTCATCTTCCATTTTCTGCACAATAGGAATATCTATTTTTGCTGCCTTGTACTTACTGGCAAGATGACGCTGCGCCTCAAAATATAGAACATATCCTGTAGGCAAGGTTCTAATAACGTTATTTACAGCAGCGTTATACTGCATAAGCTCCATTGGCGTAGAGCTATCCATATCTGGCCCGCGAAATTCATAAATAGCCATCATGGAATGATCTTTTCCATGGACAATGCCCGTCTTCTCATCGATAAATGCCCACGGTAAAAGATACGGCAGCCGCGCTTTTTCGTGAAAAACACCGACTTGCTGTGAAAATTTTGCTGTGAGTTTTTTCTTTAAAAATGACAACAACATGCCTCACCCCCTTTAGCGATAATAATAAGATTTGTGGCCTTTCGTCCGCCAAAACACTTCATGAAACTGCGGATCTTGCTGCCCCAGATGGCGAAATAAATAATGGGCTGCCACGGCCACAAAAAGAACCGTCCATGTTTTCATGAAGATCCCACCCAATACGGCAAACAATATTTCTGCGATAAACAGGTTCCGTGGTACCCCCATCCAATACAACGGTTTTACCAAGGATCGATGAATTGGGATTTCATAACCTTCCGGCAATGCTTCTTTTTGGCTCATGGCATAACTCCACTAATCGTAAGCCCGCCTGCTGAAGTCTGCAGATAAGTCATGAAGTTCGGTGCAAACAGACATATGGAAACGGCCAAAATAAGAACAATGAATTTCTGCGTTCCGCCTCCGGCATGTCCCGAAAAGAGCGCTATAGCAGCCCCTGCAATCCCCATCGCTCCTAGTGTCATAGGTAGTGGTCCTGTCAACTGATCCGCTAAGGAATTAAAAAATTTCATCCATGGCCAAGTGATACCTTCCACGCGATCTCCGCTAACGGTGCTGGCAAAAGCCTTCGTAGATACACTGCTTAAAAACAGAGTAATGGCCGCAGCCTTTTCCATGGTTTTGTTCCTAATTTTTTCAAACAAACAATTTTTCTTCATATTCATAGAAAATCGCCTCCTCAATTCTTTTCTACATGATGCAAAATATATTGACCCTTGAGACTGTCATAGGCTTTAACTTCAATAATGTCATTGACTACCCGACTTTTTTTGCCATCGCCAAGCTCCACATGAGAAATAAAAATTACCACATCAATAGCTTCTCCGATTAGCTCTTTTACATCTCCGGCGGCATCTGGATCTTCCTGGGCTAGTGACTTAATACGTGTCAGCCCTTCCTCTGCTCCGTTAGCATGTACTGTACAAACACCGCCTTCATGCCCGGTATTCCAAGCTTTGAGCATCGTATAAGCAGCACCATCGCGAACCTCTCCAACAACAATTCGATCCGGGGATCTCCGCATACAATCGGCCAACAGGCGTGTCATGTTGTATTTAATTCCACCTTGTCCAGTGTCTTGTTTGGTAAACATTGGGCTATAGTCATCGGCTGGACATTGCAATTCTGGCAAATCTTCCAGACTAATGATTCTGTGATAAGGAGATATTTGTGCAATTGCCGCTAAAATGGCATTGAGAAACGTTGTTTTTCCTGTGCCGGTACCACCAACAATCAGGATATTTTTTCGCGCGGTGATAGCTTTTTCAATATAATTTTTATAACTCTGGCTTAGCACTTTATTTACCACATAATCTTCGAGATAAAAGATCTTCAAGGCTTTTTTCCGGATATTCATCTGAGGATTACGGACAATCGGTGGAATCTCGCCTTGAAAGCGGGCTCCATAGCCTGCAATTTCTGCTGAAATCGATGGAATGTCTTCATTAACAATCTTTCCAACCTGCCCCGCGACCAGTTCAATAATGGCTTGAATCTTTTCCGGTTCCAAAAATATGTTGGATTTTACCTTGCCCTCTTCATTTGACTGATAGCGGATAAAGCCATCATCATTGTTGTAAATTTCCGTAATATCTGGTCGGTTCATTAGATCCACAACCGCAGCGCCAAGCATCACATCTAGATTTTTATTCTCTGCCATAACTGTTCACTTCCGCGATCTGTTCATTTAGATTTTCCATACTTTCCTCT
>CAYRYQ010000137.1:0-2792 GCA_964428505.1 uncultured Eubacteriales bacterium | reverse complement strand
TCATATTCGTGGTATAAATCAGCTTTCGAATTTCCGGCGGATCCTTGAAAAAGGTGGACAGCTCCGGCCAATTTCGCTGCCAGAACTGTACAACAAGGGGATAGCTCTTTCCCCAGATTCCATCAAATTCATCCAGCGCCGCCAAGGCCTCTTCTTCACTGGGCGCCTGATAAACCGGCTTTAAACCCGCCAGCAGTTTCTTCGTGTCCTTGTAGGACACATAACGGATGAAATTCCGGATCTGGTGGATGATGCATTTCTGGATTTCCGTCTTTGGATAGCAGGCGGAAATGGCTTCCGTAAAGCCTGTCAGGTTGTCCACGCAGCAGATAAGAATATCCTCCACGCCGCGATTCTTGACTTCATTCAACACCGTAAGCCAGAACCTGGCGCTCTCATGTTCGCCGATATACATACTAAGAACATCCTTGCAGCCATCCAAATCGATTCCGATCACCATATAAACCGCTTTGTTGACAATCATCCCGTCCTGTTTCACCTTGTAGTGAATGGCATCCAGAAACACCACGGCGTAGGTCTTTTGCAGCAGTCTTGCTTGCCATTCCTTGACCATGGGCAAAATGCGGTTCGTCACATTGCTGATTAAGGTCGCAGATATATCCACCCGTAAGGCGGATGGAGGTGATCCTGAATTTCACGCACCGTTACGCCTTTGGCGTACAATGCGGTGATTTGTTCTTCGATTCCGGTCACTTCTTTTTGATGCTTTTTGACCACAACCGGCTCGAATGCGCCTTGTCTGTCCCGCGGGACAGACAAGGCAAGCTCCCCGTACCCGGAGCGCACCTGCTTTTGAGTATGCCCGTTCCGCCGGTTTTCACGGCCCTCGGGCAGTGAGCCGTTCTTGGCATAACCAAGCGCGGTGTCCAGCTCCGCCTCCAGCATCTCCTGCAAGGTTTCCGCGAAGAGATCCTTCAGCATTTCCTGCACATCGCCCGCTGTTACCAACTTTTCTTCTTTGATGAGCGCTCTTAGCTGCTCTTTTGTTAAGATTCCCATTTCCATCACATTTCCTATTTTACCATGTTTTTTTCGGAAAGGCAAAAGCACAATTTATTTTACACTACCGTTCAATCCATTGCGGTCCGTTTTCCGCATACCCATAAAAATAATATTCTGGTTCCTACCTGACCGGGAAATCTTTTGGATTCTGAGCTGGCCGCCGCTATAGAAATATTCATATTGGGTGGAACCCACCGTTTTGGAGGTGCGCAGCCCCGCCTGATCATAGGTATAAGAGGCAATCAATTCATTTCTAAAGGCACTGCGCACCTCCGCCAAATTTCCGCCGCTCCATGTATAGTTATAAACGCCGTCTGTCAGCGGATTCCCGGCCGCGTCATACTGGTAGCTGCGAACAGCATTGTTGCTCTGCTCCCGAACCGTCAGAAGCTGATCACTCCACGCACTGTCGTAAATATAGGTATATGACTGAGGGACGGGGTTTTTTCACATCATATCCTTGAGGGTGACTGGGGGACCTGTGTCAAACCCCTGTCCCCTTGGTTCGCCACGGATTGTGTGGCGATTTGCGGGGGAAGTTTAGAACATATCCCCGGAACGGTCTCGTCGTTTGACTGTTTCGGAGATAGAAATTCAAATTGATACGTAAACCTCTTTTGAGCCAATATACTCGTTCGCTACTCTCCATCGAACTTTTGATGCACAAATAATAGTTCCCTCATAGTTGTCTAAATCTTTTTCAAGCAAGCCACCGCAATCACACCAAAAAATGCAATCCTCTTTCAAAATCATAGTTGCGTCAAGAATTTCGCAGGTATAATTTTCGTCATTGGGAAACATTTTTAAATATTTTAAACCTATAAATTCGAGTTCAATTGCAGACGGATTCTTAAACTGTCTTTGAATTATAATTTTCAAAACTCTCTGGTCATTTATAGGATGCATTGATAAATTTTCATGTACATATGCGCCGCTAATATACTTTAATTCTTTGATACAACTATCATGAAAAGCATAATGCATATCCATAAAATGATTTAAATCTTTATCATTGTTGATTTCATTCCACAATTTCATTTTCTCCTTTTATCATCCAAAAATCATGATGAGTCCCTCTCCAGCCCCGGCCCCAAGCGGTCCAAAAAGAAAGTCATCTGCAGCACCTATTCCCGTTGCATCATCAGCAGCTACCAATGCTATGCCTACAGCACAAACAACAACTAATCCTACTCCCAGAACGGGCTCCCAACTGAAATCATAAGATGGGTCTGGTGGAAGATGATCCGGTTGCCTCTCGCCATCTTTCCATTCATGATCATGAGGGAAAGGCATATCTCCTGGATGGTTATAATCCCTATCCCTCTCAGCATTGCCATCCGGACCATACCATCGTTTTTGTTTCGGTGTTCCATCAGGATTAGGTAAGGTTTTATTCGAACCAGGATCTCCCGTCTTTGGTAAACTATTTGTTTTTACTATATTTGGAGTCGACTTGACAATTGATGATGCAGCAGATTTTACGGTGTTCACCACAGCCGTAACAGCCTTTTTTACAGTATTTACAACCGCACTTGCAGCACTTTTAAGCCATTTTGGCCAATGTCCCGACGGATCAGACATATTTACAGGATTATTAGCGGCATATATAAATAAATTGTTTCCAAGTACGCCAGTGCCAACGTCTATTAAAGTATCTGCGTTAATAAATCTCCCGATCGCAGGATCATAATACCGGCTCTGGAGGTAATAGAACCCCGTCTCGGCATCATAATAATACCCCCGATAGCGGAAGGGATTCGATGCGCCGA
>CAYRYQ010000136.1:0-2793 GCA_964428505.1 uncultured Eubacteriales bacterium | reverse complement strand
CGACTGAGCTATAACAGCAAAAGATCATGCTACATTATTATAGCGGATAAATGCCTTTTTGTAAAGGCTTTTTTATGTTCTGAAAAAAATCTCCCGTTCCATCCTCCTCTCATAATACTTTAAGCACAGACCGACCTTTAAAAAAAGCGCTGTGCAGCTCATTTCTGCACAGCGCTTTAAAACATTGCTTACAGCTTCGAGATGGTCTCCATCAGATAGTCGGCAAAAGCCTTGCAGGAGGCGCCGTCGGCCCGGCCGGTGATCACCAGCTTGCGCTCGGTCTCGTTGCAGGTCGAAAGCGCCTGCTCCAGCTTTTCCGCCTCTTTGGTGCGGGCAATATGCCGCATCAGCATGGCCGCCGCCTTCAGGATGCTGGAGGGGTTGGCGTATTCGCCGCGGCCCATTTCGATCATGCGGGGCGCGGAGCCGTGGATGGCTTCAAACATCGCGTGGGCGTCGCCCAGATTGGCGCTGCCCGCGGTGCCCACGCCGCCCTGAATCTGCGCCGCTTCGTCGGTGATGATATCGCCGTAAAGATTGGGCAGCACAAACACCTGGAACTGGGTTCTGCGCGCTTCGTTCAGCAGATTGGCCGACATAATGTCGATATACCAGTCCTCGGCGGTGATGCCAGGATAGTCTTTCGCCACCTCATGACAGATCGCCGAAAAGTTGCCGTCGGTCTTTTTCATGATATTGGCCTTGGTCACAATCGCCACATTGGTTTTGCCGTTGAGCCGGGCATATTCAAACGCTGCCCGGGCGATCCGCCGGGTGCCTTCCTTGGTGGTTACCTTGAAATCCATGGCCAGCTTGCCCGGGATCTCCACCCCGCGGCTGCCCAGCACATATTCCCCTTCGGTGTTCTCCCGGAAAAAGATCCAGTCGATCCCCTGCTCCGGCACGCTCACCGGGCGCACATTGGCATAAAGATCCAGCTCCCGCCGCATGGCCACGTTGGCGCTTTCCATGGTGCCGCCCTGGGGGGTGGTGGTCGGGCCCTTCAGAATCACGTCGCAGGCCTTGAGAGCCTCCAGCGTGTCGTCGGGGATTGCCTTGCTCACCGCCAGGCGGTTTTCAATCGTAAGGCCGGGAATATCCCGGATTTCGATGGTTCCCGCGGCGATCTCGTCTTTCAGCAGATTCTCCATCACCCGGGTTCCCTCCCGCACGATGATGGGGCCGATGCCGTCGCCGCCGCAAACGCCGATCACGATCTTCTTCATGGTGCCAAAATCCTTAACCGCAGCACCCGCCTCCATTTTGTTCTCCCGGGCCAGCTGCTCGGTGATCAATGTGCGGAACTGCTCCACGGCCTGTTCAATGTACTGTTGTTCCATAACCTCTTTATTCTCCTGTCTCTTTGGTGTAGGCAAGCAGACTGCCTGCCTTTAAAATTGCTTTCTGCCGCTCGGTAAAGGAGCAAACCAGCGGAATCTCCGCGCCGTTGGTCTCATCGAGAAGTGTCATCTCCCCGCGGTCCATCCCCGCGTAAATATCCAGGATCGTCAGCCGGTCACCCTCGGCCAGCTTCTCATAATCCGCCGGATCCTGAAAGGTCAGCGGCATAATCCCGGCATTGATCAGGTTGGCAATATGAATCCGCGCAAAGCTCTTGGTAATCACCGCCCGCACGCCCAAATAAAGGGGCACCAGCGCCGCATGCTCCCGGGAAGAGCCCTGCCCGTAGTTGCTGCCGCCCACCACGATGCTCTGCCCCGCTTCCTTGGCCCGTTCCGGAAAGGTCTTGTCGCAGACTCCGAAGCAGAACTGGGAAAGATAAGGAATATTGGAGCGGTAGGGCAAAATTTTGGCCCCGGCCGGCATAATATGGTCGGTGGTGATATTATCGCCCACCTTCAGCACCAGCGGGGCAGACAGCGTGTCTTCCTGCGGGCGCGCTTCGGGGAACCGCTTGATATTGGGTCCGCGCAGCACCTCCACTGTTTTGGCTTCCTCAGGGGAAGCCGGGGGCAAAATCGCGCTGTCGTCGAGCTTAAAGCGCTCCGGCAGCGCCACGGCGGGCATGGTTCCCAGCGTTCTGGGGTCGGTGATCTCCCCGGTCAGCGCCGCCGCCACCGCGGTCTCGGGCGAAACCAGATAGACCTTGGCGTCCGCAGTGCCGCTTCTGCCCTCAAAATTCCGGTTGAAGGTCCGAAGGCTCACGCCCCCCGAATTGGGCGAAAAGCCCATGCCGATGCAGGGCCCGCAGGCGCATTCCAGCACCCGGGCGCCGCTGGCTAAGATTGTGGAAAGAGCGCCGCAGTCGGCCAGCATCGCCAGCACCTGCTTGGAGCCCGGCGAAATGGAAAGGCTCACTTCCGGCAAAATGGTTTTCCCTCTCAACAGTGCCGCCACCTTCAAAAGATCCAGCAGCGAAGAGTTGGTGCAGGAACCGATGCAGACCTGATCCACCTTGGTTCCTTTTAAAGATTCCACCTCCACCACCTGATCCGGGCTGTGGGGGCAGGCAATCAGCGGCTTCAGGCCGCTAAGGTCAATGGCAATCACCCGGTCATACACCGCGTCGGGGTCACTTTCCAGCGGCACCCAGTCGCTCTCGCGCCCTTCGGCGGCCAAAAAGCTGCGGGTTACCTCGTCGGAAGGGAAGATGGAGGTGGTGGCGCCCAGCTCGGTGCCCATATTGGTGATGGTGGCCCGCTCCGGCACCGAAAGGCTTTTCAGCCCCTCGCCGCCCCATTCGATGATATAGCCCACGCCGCCCTTCACCGAAAGCTGCCGGAGAATCTCCAAGCTCACGTCCTTGGCGGTCACAAAGGGGCATAAGGCCCA
>CAYRYQ010000135.1:0-2818 GCA_964428505.1 uncultured Eubacteriales bacterium | reverse complement strand
CTTTAGTTTGGTTTGGAACGAATGTCAATATTATAGCACCTTCCTAATAAATGTCAATATAATTTAAATCTATGTGCATCTGCATAAATAAAAATTTAGCTTGACATCTGCCGTTATTATAGTATAATAATAAAAGTCCTTGCTCGTTGGATAAACGAGCCAATTGTCCATAAGGAGGTGTAAATCATGGCTGAACAAACACGCAAGTATGAAACTATTTTCATCACCCGGCCGAATTTAACAGAAGAGGATTTTACTGCTCTGGTTGAGAAGTTCAAAGCTTTAATTGCCGAGCACGGAACCGTTGAATCTGTTGATGACTGGGGCGTCAAAAAGCTTGCCTATCCCATCGATTTTGTGAACGAAGGTCACTATGTGCTGATTAACTTTGCAGCGCCGGTTACTTTCCCCACTGAACTCGAAAGAATCTACGGGATTACAGACGGCATTCTTCGTTCCATTGTCGTGAACAAAGAAGAAAAATAAGGAAAGGATTCTGTTATGTTAAACAAAGTGATTTTAACAGGCCGCTTGACCGCTACGCCAGAGCTGAAGAAAACAGCATCCGACGTTTCTGTTACCTCATTTTCTGTTGCCGTGCAGCGGCAATACAAGGGACCGGACGGAAATTATCCGACTGATTTTATCAACATTGTCGCCTGGCGAAACACAGCGGATTTTATCTGCAAGTTTTTCGAAAAAGGGCAGCTAATTGCGCTGGTCGGCAGCTTGCAGTCCCGAAACTATGAGGATAAGAGCGGAACCAAAAGAACTGCTTTTGAAGTGGTGGCTGACGAGGCTCATTTTGTGGAATCCAAAAAGGACTCTTCCCGTCCGGTGGCTCCCGAGTTCAAAGCACCGCCGGTAACCGGCGGGAATACCGTTGAATTTGAAGAAGTTCAAGATGACGAATTGCCCTTCTAATCTTATAAGGAGGATTTAGCTGTGGAGAAAGAAAAAAACTATAGAGCCAACAAGAAGCCCAGACGGAAAGTCTGCGCTTTCTGTGTGGATAAAGTAGACGATATCGACTATAAAGATGTTGCCAAGCTGAGAAAATATGTCTCTGAGCGGGCAAAGATTCTGCCTCGCCGGGTAACCGGCACCTGCGCCAAACATCAGCGGCAGCTGACCTGTGCCATCAAGCGTGCACGCGTCATTGCTCTGCTGCCCTATGTCAGCGACTGATCATTCTTTTTAAAGACGGCCTTGAAGGCCGTCTTTATTTTTTGCGCAAATACGCATCCAGCTCCTGCAAAGTAAACCGCCGGTTTAGCTCTTTGAGAAGAGATTTATTGGACAGGTGCGGCGGAAGTCGGAGCCGGGCCAACAAATCTTCTTTTTTCTTTTGCGCACCGGTGCAGCCGCTCAAACCATGGACCATTAGATCTGCTGCCGTTATTTCATTTGAAACCGGCACCGCACGAAATTCCACAAACAACTGCTTTAAAAGTGTCGCCTGCATCCCTTCCACACCAAGCAAGCCTTCTTTTGATCCGGCTTGCTTGCGCTTCTCCTTCCCCACGACCGCAGGAATATAAAGATCATACAATGCCGCGCCCTGCAAAAGAGTGTGCAGAAAGCTGCGGATTTTTAAGCCGGCGCTGTCGGAATCCGTCAAAATAATCGCGCCACGCTCCCGGGCCATTGATTGCAGCGCGTTTCTTTTCGGCAGCTTGCGATAAATACCGAATCCATCACAGGGGATAATCGTCGCATCCAGCAGATTTTCCAGCATAATTTTGTCGTATTTTCCTTCTACCAGCACAATTTGACTGATTGGTATCTTACTCATTTTATCCTCACGATCGTTAAAGCAGTTCCGCAATCAACCCGAAAATCAGATTTTTTTTGTTCAATCCGGACGTTTTGAGCGCCCGGTCCAATTTCAGGCACTTTTGAAGGCCCTGTTCGGCTTCCCCCTCCCGAAGTCCGGCAGCCACCCGCATCAGGCGCGCCGCCGCATAGGGACTGATGCCATAAACCGCAGCCAGTTCTGTGGAAGATTTTCCCTCTTTCAGTGCTGCTTTTCCCCGCCAGAGGTCCATATAGCAGCGGAAAAACATGCCGGCAATCACCATATCGTCCACATTCTGTCGGTAAAGCGCCTCCACCGCCTGCATTAGGCCATCAAAGTCGTGCGACACCACCGCATTGGTAATGGCAAACCAAGACATTTCTTCTGAAGGTGGAACCATCCTCTCCACTATTTCCCGGGTCAGTGTGGTTCCGTTGGCAAAACTATTTAATTTTTTAATTTCCTGATCCAGACGCAGCATAGAAGATCCTGCCAGTTCCGCCAGATACTGCGCGTCCCGACGACTGATCGCTGCCTTGCCCTGCTCAAAACGGTGCAGGATCCAGTCGGTCAATTGTTCCTGCGGCAGTCGGTCCAGCCGCACGACGGTTGCGTTTTGCTTTTTCAGCAGAGTCTCCAGTTTGTTTGCTTTCCCTTTTTCTCTGGCGTGCTCCCAAAATAAAACCGTCACGCCCGGCGCCAAATTCTCCAGTGCCGAAATGAATTTTTTCTCCCCGTTCCCCTTCAGGGCGGCGCTGTCCAGATCCATAACCACAACCAACTTGTGATCCGCCATAACAGGGCACGAGGAAACCGCGTCGGAAAAATAATCCAGATCCAGCTTTTTCCCGTCTAACTCCATATGGTTCAATTCCGGCAGGACTGCGGCGCAGCGGAGCCGGATCTGTTTCAGATAGCTGTCCAGCAAATATTGCTCTTCCCCATAGAGATAATAAAGCCCCTCCAATCGATCTTCTTTCAATTGTTTTTTTAAAAGCTCAACGCTCATTTTTTATCCTC
>CAYRYQ010000134.1:0-2875 GCA_964428505.1 uncultured Eubacteriales bacterium | reverse complement strand
GGCCAAAGGTGACAACCAGGTTGCGGTTGGTCGGGTTTCCGTTAAAAGCTTGATCATTTTCCAGAAGAATCTGCGTAGACGGGCCGATGTTCAGTTTCAGCCAACCGTCGCTGCTGACTAATCGCGAATCAAAGAAGGCAACTTCAACGTTTCGCCTGCGGGTGACCCGGGCCATCACTAGCGCCTCATACTGGGGCGGATAGATCATTGGCACCGGGGCATTGGCATCGTAAAAGCCGATTACCTGGTCCCCGACCCTAAGCGTTACATGATCGACAAAGTAGGTGTCCGGAGTCACCACGAAATTAACAATGCTGCCGTCGCCGTCGACCAAGGTCATCATTTTTAAACAGCCAGCCGTGCTGGGGTCTTCGGTCAACAAATCCCGAATTTGGGTAAGCCGGCCCTGAAAAAATCCAAATTCCATTTTGTTTCCTCCATATCTTTTTCTCCGTATAATTTACCGTTTCCGCCAGACTGTTTTTGTTTCCGCTTAATTGTTTCATCCAGCTTCTCCAGTTTAAGGATAATTGTCCCTATAACATATGCAGCAGTCTGGTTTCAGGTTAACATTGGAAAGTTATGCAGGCGTCGGGTAGTGTGCTGAGCGCGGAGTGTGGCGGGTGGTGTGCGATGGCTGCCAAACCTATGTAAGAATTAAGTGGGAATTATTTCAAGCCATAAAATGCTTGTAGAAAATTTCTCATTTACGAAAACAAGTAAATTTTTGACCGACTCTCTTCAAGCGGAGGCTCGAAAGTAAGGACTGCCTCGAAGGATAAAACCTTTAGTGCAGTTTTTATTTTTATATTTATGCTGCTAAGCAATATACCAAGCATACCTCAAGGAAACATGGTAAAAACTACTGGCAGTTTTATCAAGTACCTTGAGTGGAATCTAAAACAGTTAAATAATCAACTAGCCGCACCATCTGACTCGCAAAGGAATTCTCATTGTCAAACCAAGCGGCAACTCTGATCTCGTATTGGTCATTGCTGACCTTGTTGACAAGCGTCTGCGAAGCATCAAATAGTGAAGCGTATGTAATTCCCACAATATCGGAAGAAACATATTCTTCCTCGGTATATCCGAATATCTCTGTTGAAGAAGCTTTCATGACTGCATTGATTTTCTCTTCTGTCAGGTCAGTCCCAGATACCACTGCAACAAAAGTGACCAGGCAACCTGTTGGAACAGGAATTCTGATTGCAGAGCCAGTCAGCTTGCCCTCCAAAACAGGAATGACACGCCCGACAGCCTTTGCCGCCTCCGCCGTGGTCGGAATGATGTTGATTGCTGCAGCTCGGGAACGCCTGAAGTTGCCTTTGCGTTGCGGACCGTCCTGCAATACTTGTGTGGCGGTATATCCATGTACAACCGTCATAATACCACTCAATACGGGAGTATAGCCGTTCAACACTTTTACCATTGGTGCAAGCGCATTGGTGGTACAAGATGCAGCGGAAATGATAGTATCCTCCGGAGTTAGAATGCCCTCGTTGACGCTGTAGACTATTGTTGGAATGTCTGTTCCGGCAGGAGCTGAAATAACAACCTTTTTGGCGCCAGCATCGATGTGTACCTGTGACTTATCTTTTGAAAGATATGCGCCGGAGCATTCCAAAACAACATCAACCTCAAGTGTATCCCAAGGCAGCCTTACTGCGTCAGATTCCGTGAACACTGGAATTTTTACTCCATTAACTAATATATAATCTTCACCGTACCCAACAGAATCTGAGTATTTATAAGTTCCCTGATTTGAGTCATATTTAAGAAGATAGGCTAACATTTCCGGTGTGGTTATGTCATTTATAGCCACGATTTCAAATCCTTCCATGTCAAACATTTGCCTGAATGCAAGCCTGCCTACACGTCCAAACCCGTTAATTGCAATTTTTACTGACATAATTGTTCCTCCTTTTATGCTCCTACAATGTATAATATTAAACTGATGATTTGCGGAAACAGGGACATTACAACGACCGCACGAAGCACCTGCAATATGATAATATCTGTGTTCTTAACACCTAAATCTTCCGAAATCAGAGCCATATCCGACGCGCCGGCCGGTGTTGTAATAAGCATTGCTTCCTTCCTTGTAAAGCTGCAGGTTTTGCTTATGACCTTGCCGGTAACAAAGCAGTTGGCCATATAGCCAAGTACAATAATAATGAGAGGTACAATCAGATACCGTAACTCCATTACATCGGACATAATAATAGTGCTGCCGAGGTAGCTTCCGCTCAACACCTGAGCGCACTTCTTCAACCATTTCGGGATATAGGCAAAGTCAAATACCAGTTTAAGCACCAGCACAGCAATGATTGAAAATACAAAAGTACCTGCCATGATACCGGACATTTTTCCGAGGATGCCGAAAACAGCGGCAACAATCATCGTGCACAGAAATGCTTGCCATGATTTTGTTTTCGACTTTTGGCGTTTTTCAGTAAAAGCCATTCTTCCGCCTTCAGTGTCACTTTTTTTACGTTTGTTATCGTATACAACAATCAATGCGGGAAAAATGCCTATGCCAAGTATCTGTCGTACTAATTGCATGACAGCTACCTTTGGCCCATCAGCTCCCATATCTACCGCAATTATCGGTGTATCGCTGACACCGCCAGGTACTACGGACATGAGAGATGTCACCAGATCCAGCGGACTAAGAAAATAAATCAAAAAACCGGCGGTTAAATTCAATATCAGTAAGGCACCCAGCATAATCGCTGCAGGCTTTATGATTTTTGGCAGTCTTCTTAAGTCGCTCTTTTCCATAGTGCAGCCAATAAAAGCACCTGCAACAATCTGGACAACAATCGTTGTTTGGTTTGGCATATAGGCAACATCGAAAATGATATTTAGAATAGCA
>CAYRYQ010000133.1:0-2924 GCA_964428505.1 uncultured Eubacteriales bacterium | reverse complement strand
GCGTCCATGCCGCCTTACCGTATCGATATACGCCGACAGGCAGCATGTCCTTGTCCGCGTGCTTTTTAAACCGTCTCCCCGCTTGCCGAAAAATGCATTTTTCGTCAAACGGGAGCGGTAACTTTGCATCAAAGTTACCGCTCTTCAGACTGTCAAAAAGGTCCTATCAAATAAATAACGACATATCCGACTCTTCCGCATTGGCAAGCATTGCCGTCGCCCCTGCAAGCCTGACGCCGTCTAAAAGTTCCTCTTCCTTAATTCCCATCACATCCATACTCATCGAGCAGGCAATCAGCTCCACCCCATTGGACTGTGCCAGTTTGATTAAATCCTCCAGGCTGTCAACATTTTTTTCCTTCATTACACCCCGGATCATTTTCGCGCCCATTCCACCCATATTCATTTTTGAAAGCTTGAGCTTTTTTGAGCCTCGCGGCATCATGGCGCCAAACATTTTAGAAACCATGTTCTTTTGAACCTTCACCTTTTCCGGCCTTCTGAGGATGTTCAGCCCCCAGAACGTAAAGAACATGCTGACCTGTCTTCCCATAGCAGCTGCCGCATTGGCAATAATAAAGGATGCGATTGCTTTATCAAGGTCGCCGGAAAATACGATGATATTCTTTTTGTCACGGCTGACCGCAAGATTTGAATTTGGTTCGGATTTCTCAACCTTTTTGATTTTTGCAAGGCTGATCCCTTTACTGCTTTCAAGCCCGAGAAATTCATTTCCCGTTCTGCGGCAAAAACCCTCAATATCATTTGCAAAGGCCGGGTCGGTTGTTGAAATTTCAATCACTTCCCCGTTCTGGGCTTCCTTTAAAGCGGCCGAAAGCTTAACAATCGGCCCCGGGCACTGCAGGCCGCAGGCATCCAGACGGACTGCTTTGATTTCCTGCCCGCTCCCTTCGTTTTTTTCGGGAAGCTGTGTTTCAGAATTCAGCCCTTTTAAAGCCGGTGCCGGGGAATGGGTTCCGTAAATGGAATGATAAAGCCGGTAACCGCCGCTCAAATTATACGCGTCAAACCCGTTCTGCGAAAGAATTCTGGAAGCAATATAGCCCCGAAGCCCGATCTGACAGGTTACATAAACCTTCTTGGACTTATCCAGCTCATCCAGCCTGCCTCGAAGGGAATCCAGCGGAATGTTGATAAAGCCGTCGATATGCCCGTTTTCATATTCCATCGGCGTTCTGGTATCCAAAAGGGTAACAGAGCCGTCGCGGGGAAGCGCGCCGACATCGTGCCAGTGAAAGATCTTCCCCTTCCCGGTCAGAATATTTTCAATCACAAAGCCCGCCATATTGACCGGATCCTTCGCGGACCCATACGGCGGCGCATAGCAAAGCTCAAGGCGCGCAAGATCATAGGCCGTCATCCCGGCCCGGATCGCGGTTGCAAATACATCGCAGCGTTTATCGCTTCCTTCATATCCCACAACCTGAACGCCAAGAATTTTTCCGCTGTCTTTCTCAAAAATCGTCTTGATCGACATATTCACCGCGCCCGGATAATAGCTTGCGTGGTTGGCGGAATAGGTGAAGGACTTCTCATAATGCAGCCCCAGTCGCTTTGCCGTTTTTTCATTGATGCCTGTGGACGCAACCGTCAGGTCAAACACCTTCAGCACAGCCGAGCCCTGCGTTCCTGTATATATGCTTCCGATGCCGCAGATATTGTCTGCCGCGATTCTTCCCTGCTTGTTTGCAGGCCCCGCAAGCGGAACAAAGGTTTTGTTGCCTGTAACAAAATCGGTCACCTCAACCGCGTCCCCAACCGCATAAACATCGTTGGCGCTTGTTTTCATATGCGCATCCACAATAATGGCCCCGCGCTCATTCACACGGATTCCGGCGTCGGCGGCGATCCTGCTGTCAGGCTTGACACCGATCGCCATAATCAGCATCTCCGCCTGAATCTCCCCGCTGTTCAAAGCCACCTTTAAATAGGCGCCTTCCTCGCGGATCGAACGAACGGCGTTCCCCAAAAACAGCTTCACGCCCTTGCTTTCAATATGCCGGTGCACATCGCTGGCCATATCATAGTCAATAGGCGCGATCACCTGATCCGCCATTTCCACCAGCGAAACCTCCAGCCCCAGCGCGTGGAGATTTTCAGCCATTTCAACGCCGATAAATCCGCCGCCGACCACCACGGCGCTTTTCACATTGGATTTTTCAATATATTCTTTGATTCGATAAGTGTCAGGAATATTGCGGAGCGTAAAAACTTTATCAGAATGAATCCCTTCAATGTTCGGCTTTATCACCTCAGCGCCCATGGAAAGAATCAGCTGGTCATAGGTTTCCTGGTAGGTTTCGCCGGTCAGATGATTTTTAACCGCCACTGTCTTTTTGCCGGTATCAACCGACACCACCTCACTGTTGATTCGGACATCCACAGTAAATCTTGCATGGAAGCTTTCGGGCGTCTGCAGCGTGAGCGCCGATTTTTCCTTGATCTCGCCGCCGATATAGTATGGCAAGCCACAGTTTGCAAAGGAAATATATTCTCCCTTTTCAAACAGGATGATCGTTGCCTGCTCATTCAATCTGCGCAGTCTCGCTGCAGCTGAGGCACCCCCCGCAACGCCGCCGACAATAATGATCTTTTGATTCTGAGCCATATGGATCCCTCCTCATATCAATTATTAGTCTCTATCGTCTAATCATATACCATTTAACTGTTTAAATCAATCATTAAGTAATTTTGCGGATCACAAGTGTTTCTGTTTGCATAGAAAAATTGAAAAAGAGACTTGCAGCGCAAGTCTCTTTTTTTATGGTGGGAGAGAGTGGATTCGAACCACTGAAGCGTTGCGCAACAGATTTACAGTCTGCCCCCTTTGGCCACTCGGGAACTCTCCCATATGGAGCTGGTGAACGGAATCGAACCATCAACCTGCTGATTACAAATCAGCT
>CAYRYQ010000132.1:0-2941 GCA_964428505.1 uncultured Eubacteriales bacterium | reverse complement strand
AAGGTTGGTTCTTTTTTTATGTAAAAACGCTACCGAAACCGCCCCGCGCCGGGGGCGGCGCGTATAAAAATCCGGGGGCCCCGGCGAAAGGCAAAGTTCGCTTTGCTCCGCCTTTTTATGCAAAAAGCGGAAGCACCGCTGCCTTGCCCCTCCTCTTCCCAACCGGTCTTTTGACCGCACAAAGTCTTCGGGACTTTGCATAGTGGCCAATGAGACGGTCTTATTAAAAAAACTTCTGCCATTGGCAGAAGTTTTTTTAATAGGGAGATCGTTTTTAAAAAACAGATTCACTCAAAGCAATGACAGAATTTCAGCGGCGTTGGTATCCGGCTTCACTTTAGGCAGCGCGTGAAGGATCATGCCATTTTCATCGATCAGATAGGTGGAGCGTTCCACGCCAAAATGCACCTTTCCATAAAGCTTTTTTTCTTTCCAGACGTCGTAGGCTTCAATCACTTTGTGGTCCGGATCGGAGAGCAGAAGAAAGGGAAGATGGTATTTTTCAGCAAACTGTTGATGAGAGACCGTGCTGTCTTTACTGACGCCGATTACCGCCACATTTTGATCGAGAAATGCCTGATAGGCGCCCGCGAAGGTGCAGGCCTGCCGGGTGCAGCCGGGCGTGTT
Organism: uncultured Eubacteriales bacterium; assembly: GCA_964428505.1. Taxonomy (GTDB): domain Bacteria; phylum Bacillota; class Clostridia; order Oscillospirales; family QAKW01; genus QAKW01. The sequence continues at coordinate 2,314 of CAYRYQ010000132.1, read as the reverse complement.
GTCCCGCGGATAAAAATACAAAACGACTTTTTTCCCCCGAAAATCAGAGAGGGAGACCTTCGATCCTGCGGAATCCTCCAAAGTGAAATCGGGGGCCAAACTTCCAACTGAAAGCATACGCAGCGCTCCTTTACCATGAACTTATTTTTTAATTGAATGAATAACGACCGGAAAAAAGCGGTTTTCACGGCTTGAACTGGGAAGGGCGGTATCCGGCATTGCCTACTTGGATACCGCGCCGGTTTCTTTTGCTTTGAGGAAACCACGTCTTTATGATCCGCTCTTTTGTATAATTTGTTTAAATTTATCCTTTTTGTAATATTTTTGACGTTATTTGTCAAGGGGTGGCAGGGTGTTGCTGGCGGGCAGACAATGAAAGCCGGCGCACACATAATAGGTGGTTTGCCCATTCAGGAGAGGAAATTCATTGGTGGGTTCTTTTAAAAAACGCACGGTGGCGTTGAACGGCAACTGGGGCAGGAGCGCGGCGGGATTGTCTTTCCCGGCCAAAACGATGGTTATGACTGGCTGAGGCTGTTCTTCAAAAAGAAGGGCATGCATAAAAAATGTGTGTCCTTCGGGGTAGGCGGCGCTTTGCGCACAGAGCCACCGAAGCTGCAGATCTTTGAATGTCCCGAATGCTTCCTCGGGACAAAGCCGGCTCAGGCGAACAAGCAGATAGGCAAGCACACTGTTTCCACAGGGAAGCGCGGAATCAAAAGAATCCTTGGAAGAGAAGAACAGAGATTCCTGATGTTGTCCACTGGTGAAGAAGCCACCAAGCGTTGCGTCGAAAAAATGGTCCAGCACAAAGCGGCAAAGGGAAACGCAGCGTTTTAAGGTGTCTGCTTTTCCGCCGGCATCATAAAGTGCCAGCAATCCATAGGCCACGAAGGCGTAATCTTCTAAAAAGCCGTCGCCCACGGAGCCGTTCTTCCAGTAGACGGCCAGGTGCCCATCCGCCCGGGTCAAGTGGGTCTCGATAAAAGACGCTGTCTTTTCGGCCAAGGTCAGATAGCGTGCCTCTCCGCTGGCCCGGTATAAAGCGGTCAGCGCCGCGATCATCAGCCCGTTCCAACCACAAAGCACCTTTTCATCCCGCCGCAAAGTGCTTCGCGATCTGCGATAGGACAAAAGGGCGGCACGCTCTGGTTCCAGCGCGTTTTCAGAGTCTGCCGCATCAAGGCGGTTTGGAATGTTTTTTCCTTCAAAGTTTCCCCTTTGCGTGACGTTGTAGTATCGATTGAAACGCGCCCCCGCCACCTCCCCCAATACCCGGCGCACTTCCTCTTCGGAAAATAAATAATAAGCGCCCTCCTGTCCGCCGCTATCCGCATCCAGGGCTGCGAAAAACCCACCCTCCGGATGAGAAAGCACTTCCAGCAAAAACTGCGCGGTTTTTGCTGCCGTGTCCCACATCAGCGGATCCTGGGACTGCGCGGAAGCGGCGCAATAGGTGATGATCAGCAGTGCGTTGTCGTAGAGCATTTTTTCAAAATGGGGCACGAGATAGCTTTTGTCGGTAGAATAGCGGAAAAAGCCAAAACCGATTTGGTCGAAGAGCCCGCCTTTACGCATCTTTGTTAAGGTAAACTGCGCCATGGCGGCAGCTTCCTGCTCTTTTTTTAACGTGCCGAGGGTCAGCAGGAACAAAAGCTGATGGGAAACAGGAAATTTGGGAGCGCTGCCAAATCCGCCATATCGTGCGTCAAAGCTTTGCTTCAGCCGGGCAAGAGCACGGGCGGGCAAATGCGTTGGCGGCAGGGCGTCTGCCGATTCCTGCTGTGCGGTTAGCATCGATTGCAGGGAATGAATCGGACGAAGCAGTGCGGCCCGGTCCTGCTGCCATGCGGTGGCAATGGTGTTGATTACCTGTGAAAAAGAGGGCATTCCATGCTGGGGGGAAGGGGGAAAATAGGTTCCTGCAAAAAAAGGCTGTTGGTCGGGGGTCATGAAAATACTGGTGGGCCAGCCTCCGCTGCCGGTAAAGGCCTGACAGACCGCCATATACACCTGATCCACGTCTGGTCGTTCCTCTCGGTCAACCTTAATGGCAATAAAGTCGCGGTTCAGCTTTTGCGCGGTGGCAAGGTCTTCGAAGCTTTCCTTTGCCATCACATGGCACCAGTGACAGGTGCTGTAACCAATGCTCAAAAAAATGGGCTTGTCTTCTTCTTTGGCGCGCCGGAATGCTTCCGTCCCCCAAGGATACCAGTGGACGGGGTTTTGGGTGTGTTGTAAAAGATAGGGGCTTTTTTCGCCAGATAAATAATTGATCATTCTCTTCACCTCCGTTCCTATTTTGCCCGTATTA
>CAYRYQ010000131.1:0-2983 GCA_964428505.1 uncultured Eubacteriales bacterium | reverse complement strand
AACGCTGGGAAATAATGCGCGCAAGCGTGGTTTTGCCGACTCCGCTGGGGCCGTAAAAAATCATATTTGGAATATTGCCGCTCACTGCGATGGCACGCAGAAGCTTGCCTTCTCCCAGCAAATGGCGCTGCCCGATCACCTCATCCAGCGCAGCCGGACGCAAAATATCGGATAATGGGCGCAAAACGATCGCCTCCTTTCCTATTTATTAGTTTTGCTATTTTATTTAAGTAATTATAACAAAGAACCAGTCGGGATTCAATCATTTTTTTGCTTAAAACTCCATTGACTTTGTATGGTAACCAGTATAAAATAGAATGGAATAATCAAGAGGAGGCTCTTTGAATGATTGAAGAGGTCAAAAAGCAGCTGGAAAGAAACGCCAACACGATCCGGATGGACATTATTGAAGAAGTGCACAGTGCCAAATCCGGGCATCCGGGTGGATCCTTATCCATTGCCGACATGATGACGTATTTGTATTTTGTGGAATTAAATATCGATCCAAAAAACCCGAAATGGCCCGAACGGGACCGGTTGGTGCTTTCAAAAGGGCATACCTGCCCCGCGCTTTATTCTGCGCTGGCCAGAAGAGGGTATTTTGACCCCGCCATTTTGCCCACTTTCCGGCATATTGGCAGTATTTTGCAAGGGCATCCTGATATGAAGCATATTCCGGGGGTGGATATGTCCAGCGGATCTTTGGGCCAAGGAATTTCTGCTGCCTGCGGGATGGCGGTCGCCGCCAAGAAGACTGGCGCTTCCTACCGTGTTTTTGCCGTTTTAGGCGATGGAGAGCTGGAAGAGGGGCAGGTTTGGGAAGCGTTTATGTTTGCCGCCCATTACAAATTGGATAATCTGTGCGTCATTGTGGATTGCAATGGTCTGCAGATTGACGGAACGGTGGAGGAGGTCATGAACAGCGCGCCGCTTGTGCCGAAAGCGGCGGCGTTTGGCTTTCATGTTCTGGAAATGGACGGACATGATTTCGACGCGATTGAGGCGGCTTTCAACGACGCCTTTACCACTCAGGACAAGCCGACCATGATCATTGCCCATACGGTGAAGGGGAAAGGGGTTTCTTTCATGGAAAACCAGGTGGGCTGGCATGGAACTGCCCCCAACGATGCGCAGTATGAAATTGCAATGAAGGAATTGAAGGAGGCCGCAACATGTCTATAAAAGAAGCAACCCGAGACAGCTACGGGAAGGCGCTGACAGAATTTGCTGAAAAAGATGATCTTTATGTATTGGACGCGGATCTGGCGGCAGCCACCAAAACGGCTATTTTTAAAAAAGCGTATGCCGCGCGTTTTATAGAGTGCGGCATCGCCGAAAGCAATATGATGAGCGTGGCGGCCGGGATCGCCTCTACCGGTAAAACGGTATTTGCAAGCACTTTTGCAATGTTTGCGGCAGGGCGGGCTTATGAGCAGGTGCGCAACTCCATTGGATATCCGCACCTGAATGTGAAGATCGGCGCGACGCATGCCGGAATCTCGGTTGGAGAAGACGGCGCAACCCATCAGTGCAACGAGGACATTGCCTTAATGCGCAGCATTCCGGGAATGGTGATTTTGAATCCAGCCGATCCGGTGGAAGCGCGGCTTTGTGTAAAAGCGGCCATTGAGCATGACGGGCCGGTTTATTTGCGTTTTGGCAGAATGGCAGTGGAATCGATCTTTGATGAAAAATACCGGTTTGAGATCGGCAAGGGCGCGGTTCTGAAAGACGGCAAGGATGTGGCCATTGTGGCAACCGGGCTGATGGTGGCCCGGGCGTTGGAGGCGGCGGAGCTTTTGAAGCAGGAGGGCATTGATGCCGCAGTGATCAATATGGCATCTATCAAGCCGCTGGACAATGACCTGATTTTGAAATATGCAAAAAAATGTGGGGCGATTGTGACCACCGAGGAGCATTCGGTGATTGGCGGACTGGGTGGTGCAGTCTGTGAGTTGCTGTGCGAACAGGGCAAGTGTCCGGTGGTGCGTCACGGCGTGGATGATTGCTTTGGCAAAAGTGGCCCCGCTTTGGATTTGTTGGATCTTTTTGAGCTGAATGCTGCCGGAATCGCAGAAAAAGCGCGATATGCGGTATCTTTAAAGAAATAGTAACGGGGGGCTGTTTTAAAACAGCCCCTTTTTTTTAAAAAATCCTCTTGACGAAAAAGGAAAAATGTTGTATACTGGCACACATAACAAATGCGGGTATAGTTCATCGGTAGAATGCGACCTTCCCAAGGTTGATAGGTGGGTTCGACTCCCATTACCCGCTCCATTTTCAGGGACCTTTTCAGGGGGTCCCTTTTTTGAAATGAGGGCGCTTTTATGAGAAAGGATAAGGTCAATTATTATCTGGATATAGCGGAGGCCGCAACAGGACGCGGTACTTGTCTGCGCCGTAATTTCGGTGCGATCATTGTGAAAAATGACGAGATTGTTTCTACCGGATATACCGGTGCCCCGAGAGGCCGGCAAAATTGTTGTGACCTTGGTAAATGTGTGCGGCAGGAGCTTGGGCTCAAGCGGGGAGAGCGGTATGAGTTGTGCCGTTCTGTTCATGCTGAAGCAAATTGCATTATTTCAGCGGCGCGTCGGGATATGATCGGCGGGGTGCTGTATCTGGTGGGTTATGAAGCGGACGGTTCCTATGTGCAGAATGCGGCCCCGTGTGCGATGTGCAAACGTTTGATTATCAATGCCGGTATCAATCAGGTAATTGTCAGAGATACCAAAGAAGCGTTTCATGTTTTAGAGGTAGAGCAATGGATCACCAATGATGAGTCTCTTTCCGGCATGATTGGATATTAAAAAAGCGATGGCTGAAGAGCCATCGCTTTTTCTCTTTGGAATCAGTTTTCAGGGGGGCAGAACTCATTGATGGGGAATCCCAATTTTTCGAAGAAGCTGCAGGGTTCCTCCTCATCGGTTTCCTTGCATTTCTTTTCCGGCAGGCAGAATTTTGACGCCTGCACAACAACCTG
>CAYRYQ010000130.1:0-3012 GCA_964428505.1 uncultured Eubacteriales bacterium | reverse complement strand
GGCAGCATGTCCTTGTCTGCGTGCTCTTTAGACAGTCGCCCAGCTTGTCGAAAAACGCGTTTTTCGACAAGCTGGCGGGGAGAATCATTGATTCTCCCCGCGAATGATTTTCCACGCTTCTTCCAGCCGTGCCAGATTCCAGGCCGCGTTTGCAGGAGAAGTGGACGGCAGTACAGCCGCCTTCCTGCCTAACGCAGGCTCCAGATATTGCCGGTAAAGCTTTTCCGCCGTTTTCCCATTAACAAAGATGCGGCGAATCGCGCTTTTCTGCAGCAGTGGGCGAAGATCGTTGGGAATCACATTTTGAATGCTGCTGTCTGCGCTTCCCTCAATATCGCAAGCGGCAATCACATCCCAAAGAGCCAGCCGCTTCTCCCGCAGCAGGCCCTGCTTTTCCCCGATGGTCTGCGGCTCCGCCACGCCGTAAATCAGTGCCAAAACCTTCCAGAAACGGTTTTGCGGATGCCCATAAAAGAACCCCTGCTGACGGGAACGAACGGATGGGAAGCTGCCTAAAATCAGGGTATCAGACTGTGCGTCAAAGAAAGGCGGGATCGGATGCCGGATCATCTTTTTAAAGGATGCTGCGGTTCAAACAGGGTATCCTGCATCCTTCCTCCTTGGTATCCGTGTTCATAACACCACTGGCAGGGCTTTAAAACCAGCTCTTCAAAACGGGGACGATTGTTTTTATAATCCGGATAGAAATATTCCTCATGCATCAGCAGCGAAAGAAATCCAGCGCGGCCCGGATGGTTTTTTTGGATTTCTTCCAGTTGATCAATCAACGGCTGCGGCTCTTTCTCTGCATTGAGCACCAGATCAATCCGGCCAAGCATTACATCTTCCTGCTGATCCTTCCAGAAATCCCGCTCTCCCACATGACGAACCCATTCTATAGGATAATGATAGGAAACCAAGGTCTCATTCTCGGGCGTTATTTCAAAGTAACCCGCAAGCCCCCGATACCCGTATTCCCGCAAAACACGGGTCACAGTGAGATTCGCGGCGCCAAAATGCAAGGTGGTCACGGGCGAAAGCGTTTTGGGGCCGGCAAAACGCAGGATCTCCCGATGGACCAATTCGATATCCTGTGCGATTTCTGCCCGGCGCGCGTGCAGATATGGCGAATCGGGATTGTTGCGGCGGGCATGAAAGCTCAGCTGCAGCCAGTCCGCGTTTGCTTCCCATTCCCCTTTGAACCGGTCGGTCATCATGGAAAGATTAAAAGGATTTTTGTGGGCTGAAAAATCCTTCATTTCTTCTTCGGTATATTTATAGTAAAGATTGAGATGGACACACGCGCCAAAAAGATCGTGTGCCTTTTTATAAATAGCCAGGTAGGGATTATCAAACAGAGACTGGTACTCCTCCCGATGCGCATGAAGATCCTGCAGAAAAAGAATATTATCGTCGCTGGAAAGGCGGTATCTTCCCACCGCATTTGAAAGCCGGTAAACCGCAACGGCGCAGCGTGCGCCATTTTTTTGATCCACCGCCTCCAGCGTTGTGCGGTAATGCCGCAGCGAAAGCGTTGCCGCATAGGCCGTTCCGTCCCACGCAGCCGGAATCTCATTCACAAACACCTGCCCGCCCGGCATGCCGCATACCCGCGCTTTGATTAGCAGTTCCCCGTCATGCTCTTCGCCGTCATATTGATTGAGGCAATCTCCATCCAGCGGGAACTGAAAATAAAGAGCTCCATTTCTATTAAAATAGTCGCGCACTTTTCTGTTTCCCCCGTTTCTTTCAGCAATATAGCAGCATCCTTTTTATAAAAGCCGACAAAAGATTCGCCAAAAAAGCCCGCATTCCAAAATAGAATGCGGGCTTCTCATGATAATCGTATCAAATGCCGATGCGCCCTCATTTAGGTACAGCAATCAATACTTGCGCTTTCTGGCGGCCTCGGACTTCTTCTTTCTCTTAACGCTGGGCTTCTCGTAGTGCTCTCTCTTCCTGATCTCGGAGAGAACGCCGGATTTCGCACATTGTCTTTTGAATCTTCTCAAAGCACTATCCAAGGACTCATTTTCCTTGATGCGGATTTCTGCCATTTGGTCTTCCCTCCCTCCGCTTTGACGACAATCTTTGTATCATATAGGTACAACGTGTATTATACAAAACTTCGGAAAAATTGTCAAGCATTTTTTAGTGGGATTCGATTTGAATTTTTCCATTTTCCATAAAACAATGGACTTGCTGGACCTCGCTCTGGAAATGATCAATCAGCTCCTCCGCAATTTTGTCTTCCACCTCGCGCTGGATGGCCCGCTTCAATGAGCGGGCGCCAAACTTGCGGTCATAGCCATGCTCTGCCAGATAATCGAGAACATCGGCGTCCACCTTCAATTCCAAAGCGCGCCCTTCCAGACTCTTGCAAAGATCCCCCAACATGATGTCTGCAATCTGACGGATTGTATCCCGCTCCAGCGGATGAAAAGATATAATTTCGTCTACCCGGTTGATAAACTCCGGCCGCAAAAATTTAAGCAGCGCGCGGGTCGCCCGGTCCTTCTCCAGATCCGATTCACTGCGGTTAAAGCCGGTGGTATTGGCCGTATCGCCTGTTGCATTGGTGGTCATAACAATGATCGTGTTTTCAAAATTGACCGTTCTCCCTTGCGCATCGGTGAGCTTGCCATCATCCAGCATCTGAAGCATAATATTGAGCACCTCCGGATGGGCCTTTTCAATTTCGTCAAACAACACCACGCTGTAAGGCTTGCGCCGCACCTTCTCGGTCAGCTGGCCCGCGTCGTCATACCCCACATAACCCGGAGGAGCGCCGATCAGCTTGGAAACAGAATGCTTTTCCATATATTCGCTCATATCTACCCGGATCAGCGCCTCCACACTGTCAAACAGTGCAATGGAAAGCTGCCGCACCAGCTCGGTTTTTCCCACACCGGTGGGGCCGGTAAAGATGAAGGAGGCGGGGCTGTGATTCACTGTAACCCCGACCCGTCGGCGCTTGATCGCCCGCACCAAACTCTCAATGGCCTGATCCTG
>CAYRYQ010000129.1:0-3022 GCA_964428505.1 uncultured Eubacteriales bacterium | reverse complement strand
CACCGACACGGGGATTTTCAGTCCCCTGCTCTACCGACTGAGCTACAGAGGCAAAATGGCGACCTGGATGGGGCTCGAACCCACGACCTCTAGCGTGACAGGCTAGCGTTCTAACCAACTGAACTACCAGGCCATTTTCTGCAGCGTTTTCTTGTTTTCCGGCGCAGCTGCAACGATAGATATTTTACAACAGGTACGTAAAAAAGTCAAGCACTTTTTAAGTAAAATAAATATTTATTTTCTAATTCATTTCCAGAAGGTGCTTCAGTTCCGCAACAGAGAACAAATATTTTTTATCGCAAAAATGACAACAGAGCTCCACCGACTTCCCTTCAGCGATCATCGCCCGAAGCTCCTGCTCTCCCAAACTAAGCAATACCTTCTCTGTGCGGCGTTTGGAACAATGACAAGAATACCGCGCGTTCCATTCCTCGGTTACATGAAAAGGAATCCCGGTTAATAGGCGGGCGGCAATCTCTTCATTGGAAGTATATTCAAAAATGGCGGACACATTCTGCACTTTTTGTAAATTTTCTTCCAGCTGAACAATCATTTCCTCAGTGGCTCCCGGCAGGAGCTGCAGCAGAAAGCCGCCCGCAGCTTTTACCATATAATCCCGATCCACCAAAACCCCTAATGCACATACCGTGGGGGTTTGCTCACTCCTCGCATAATATTCCGTAATATCCTCGGCAATCTCACCGCTGACTAAAGCCGTGCGGCTCACATAAGGAGTTCCCTCCCCGTTATCCCGCAGCACGGTTAAAAATCCGGCGCCGATCGACGCGCTTACATCCAGCTTTCCATTGCTTTTAAGCGAAAGATCCAGCCTTGGAGTGCCGGGATATCCTTTTACATTGCCCCGGCGGTCAGCCGTTGCCAAAAGGGTGCGCACAGGGCCGCTGCCCTCCACTTGCAGGGTGAGAAGATCGGTATCATTTTTTAAGGTCTTGCCCATCATCGCAGCCGCGGTCAGCAGGCGGCCAAGCCCTGCGGTCACCACCGGCGCGGTTTGATGATAAAGAAAGGCCTGCTGAACCACTTCTTTGGAATTCAGAATAAAACCACGCACCAACCCATGATCGGATAGCACCGTTAGCCCTTGTTGATTCATTTATTGATCCTTTCTGATTTTTGCCGCAAAGGTGAGGCGTGTCGTTTGCGCATCAGGCTCACGGTCACTGTAATCATCCCAAAGACCAAGCAGCTCAAACCGGTGTTTTTTCAACAGCGCCAGAATCGTTTCCGGCGAATAATATCGCTGCTGCTGCTCTTCCTCAAAACGCCGAAAGTCATGCCCACGTTGTTCAAAAAAGGTCAACTGATGGGAGCAAACATCGCTTTCAAAAATTCTGCGCCACACCATAAAGACTTCCGGTGTGTCATAAACATCAATGCCACCGTCCAGCAGCTGCTCAAATTTATAGCGGGTGTTGATATCAAATATTAAAATCCCACCCGGCTTTAAATAGGTGGCAAATTTGGAAAATGTGCGGTCAAGCGTCTGCTCCTCCATCAGGTAATTCAGCGTGTCCAAAGTAGAAAGAAAGCAGTTTACGGAAGTGTTCAATTCAATCTCAGGAAGCTCCTGGCAAAGCAGCAATACCTGTTTGCCACGGGGGGTCTGGTCCCGTTTCTGCAGCGCCTGATTCAGCATTTCCACACTTCCGTCGATCCCAATCATCGTATATCCAAGTTTAAAAAGAGAAAACAAAAGGGTCCCGCTGCCGCAGCCAACATCACAGACTAAACCTGGCTCTTTCACATGAGCCTGCAACAACCGGTGAATAAAAGCCGTCATTTTTGAATAGTCGGCGCCAACAAACTGATCATAGTAATCTGCTAAAATTTCATATCCACCCATCATCATTCGTGAAACTGCTGAAAAATTTTGGTATACCCATCGGATCCGTAATTCAGGCTTCGCTTCACTCTGCTGATTGTGGCTGTCGAGGCGCCGGTCTTGTCCACAATTTCCTGATAAGAGGCCCCGTGGTTCAGCATATAGGCCACTTCAAAACGCTGTGACATCGCTTTGAATTCGGACACCGTACATAAATCTTCAAAAAAATCATAGCATTCTTCAACCGTTTTCAGCATTAAAATTGCTTCAAACAAATGATCACTGCTGGGATCTTTCAGCTTCTGATTCATAATCATTCTCCTTATTGTTAAGCTGCTTACAGTTTAACATATTAACGAGTAAAAATCAATCCCAATCCACGGGGAAACCCATCAATGAGCCCCTTCTTCAGAAAGCAGTTTTAACGCACATAATCAAATTCCAAATCACCGATTCGAACCGGATCCCCTTCTTGGATTCCAAGCTCTTCCAGTTTGGCAATCACCCCGTTGCTTTGCAGAACGCGCTGAAAAAAGTTCAAAGACTCATAATCATCCAACCGGACAGTGGCCAAAATTTTAGAAAGCCATTCCCCTTCAATAATATAGACCCCATCCTGCTTTTTAACTGTAAAGGTTTTTTCCTTTTCAGACAAAGGCTCCTGCTTCACATAATCACTCTCAAAGGTTTTCACCTTCGGCAATGTTTCCAAAAGCTTTCCGATCTCTGCAAGCAGGGGTTCCAGCCCTTGTTTGGCGGCAGCAGAAATGCAGAAGACCGGATAACCTTTTGCCCGCACATGAGCTAAAAAGCGTTCCTTAAGCTCCTGATCATAAACCGCATCACATTTATTGGCCACCACAATCTGCGGCAGAGCCGCAAGGGTTTTGGAATAGCTTTGCAGCTCATGGTTAATAATTTCGAAATCTTCGATCGGGTCGCGGGCTTCCGTGCCGGCAACATCCACCAGGTGCAGCAGCAGCCGGCAACGCTCGACATGGCGCAAAAACGCGGTGCCAAGACCGGTTCCTTCCGCCGCTCCTTCGATAATACCGGGGATATCCGCAATGACATAGCCGTTCCCATAGAAATCCACCACCCCAAGGTTCGGCGTCATGGTGGTGAAATGGTAGTTGGCAATTTTGGGCCGGGCTGAAGACACCACCGACAAAAAGGTGG
>CAYRYQ010000128.1:0-3170 GCA_964428505.1 uncultured Eubacteriales bacterium | reverse complement strand
AACGTTAAGGTAACTGATACGATTGTATCAATTACCTTAACTGTTATGGTGCGGGCGACAGGACTTGAACCTGCACGTCGAAAGACATCAGATCCTAAATCTGACACGTCTGCCAATTCCGCCACGCCCGCAAAGAGAAGACGCCCGTTTGAACCGCCGGGCAGCCTTTATTCTATCTGATTTTTCTGTTTTTGTCAAGCAAAAAAAGGCGCGGAAGGCGGCGGAAAGAGATTGCTTTTTTAAGCTAATGTGCTATACTGGGGGCATCCCCCTTTTTCCAAAAGGGAAAAAAGACAAAAAGGAGCGACTATCATGCTGGAATTCAAATTTGATACCCAACTGCTGATCGAAGGGAACGACCTCTCGGAGGACGCGATCAACCAATACATCCGCACGCAAATTGAAGGAGATTCCCTGCTGGCGGTGGGTGATGAAGACCTGATCAAGATCCACTATCACACCAACACCCCTTGGAAGGTGCTGGAGTACTGCGCCTCGCTGGGCGAGATCTTCGATGTGGTGGTGGAAAATATGGAGCGGCAGGAGCAGGGGCTCAAGGGCTGAACCGCGTTAAAGAAGCGGGCCTTTTTTAAAGAAGTAAAGGAGCGGACATGTTCTGCTCCCGGTACGTTGTAAGGGTGACGCTGGTTCCTCCGCTTTTATAGGCGCTTTCTGTCTTTTCCGCGCCAGGCGTTGCGCCCGATGCACTGCCGCTATCTGCAGTGTCTGTATCTACACTGCTGCTTTCTGCACTGCTTGTATCTGCGCCGCCCCCCTCTGCTTGCGCAGTTTCCTCCGAAGGAACCTCCTGATAGACCCGCCGGATCACAAAGATATCCAGAGTCGTATATAGGGTAAATGACACCAAAAGCACGGTAAAGAGCACTGCAAAGACATATTTTCTGCTTAAGAACGCATTCGTTTTTACCAATCCACTCTGTTGCTGCTTACGTTTAAGGTTACCCTATTTTTTATCAAAAACAATAGCCGATTGATCTCTATTTTGTAAACAAAAAAACAGGAGCAGCGCGGGATCCTTCCCCAAGCACACTCCTGTATTTTGATTGATGCCGTTTAACGGGCTTCATTGCTCTCTAATCGGTCATCCTCCAGCTGCCGGCGGGTGAGCGCGTGAAACAGCAGCAAAACCACTGTCAGGATATTATAAAACAGCAGCACCAGCACCGAAGCGATAAACGCGCCGGGCGAAAAGCCGAAAGCACCCGCCTGTTTGAAGTTCGGTATCGACAGCACCACCGACGCCAGAAAGAAAACCGTCGGCAGCAAATAGCCCCAGCCCGGCGCATTTCTGCGGGAAAGCCAGCGCTGCAGCAGCAGCAAGGCGACCAGCAGCAGAAGCAGCAGCGGCAGCATCACCGCCCACAAGATCCACGAAATGCCCCACATGCGTTTTCCCCCCTTTCCTCTTTTCCTTTAAAAACGAAGTGGGAAGCGGAAAAAGCCGCTTTCCTTACTTAAAAATTTTGCTCAACCGGTCCATAAAGCTGCTCTTACGCTCAAAGTTTTTCGCTTCCAGCATTTTATCAAATTCCCGGAGCAGCTCCTTTTGCTTTTTAGAAAGATTTTTCGGAATCTCCACCTCTACGGTCACATAAAGATCCCCTTTGGTTTTGCCGCCCACCCGCTGCACGCCTTTTCCTTTAAAGCGGAAGGTGCTGCCGGTCTGTGTTCCCTCGGGAAGATCGTATTCCACCTTTCCCTCCAGGGTGGGAATGGTGAGCCGTGCACCCAAAGTTGCATCCACCAGACTCACCGGGATCTTACAGTGTAGGTTGTTGCCCTTGCGCTCAAACAGCTCATGAGGCCGCACCCGAATCCCAATGTACACATCTCCGCTGGGCCCGCCGCCGCTGCCCGCGTGGCCCTGCCCACGCATGGTCAGGGTCTGGTTGTTGTCGATCCCGGGGGGGATGGTCACCTTCAGGCTCTTATCCTCTGTAATAATCCCGCCCTGACAATAGGAGCAAGGGGTTTTGATCCGCTTGCCGCGCCCGCCGCAGGAGGGGCAGGTGGTCTGCGACTGGATATTTCCCAAAATCGTCCGCTGGACGCTGGTCACCACGCCGCTGCCACCGCACTGCTTGCAGGTCTCCGTCTCTTTCCCGTCCTTGGCGCCGGTTCCGCCGCAATGGGGACAGGACCGCTTGCGGTGCAGCGTCAGCTCTTTTTCGCAGCCGAAGGCTGCCTCCTCAAAGCTGATGGTCAGCAACACCTCGATATCTTCGCCCTTGCGGGGGCCGCCCGCGCTCCGGCGGGCGCCGCCGAAGCCGCCACCGAAAAAGGAACTGAAGACATCTCCGAAATCGCCCATATTCCCAAATCCGCTGAAGCCGCCAAATCCGCCGAAGCCGCCGGCTCCGGCCCCGCCGGCGCCGTAGGAGGGGTCTACCCCCGCGTGGCCGAACTGATCATAGCGGGATTTTTTATCGGGGTCCGATAACACCCCATAGGCCTCATTGACCTCCTTGAACTTTTCCTCCGCCGTTTTATCGCCGGGATTCAAGTCCGGATGGTACTGCTTGGCCAGCTTCCGGTACGCCTTTTTGACGGCGTCGTCCGATGCGCTTTTGTCCAGCCCGAGCACCTCATAATAGTCTCTCTTTTCTGCCATATTTTCACCTGTTTCGTTGGTTTACTCACTGATTTCGGCCACTCAATAGGGTTGGAGAGCGGCGGCTTTCAGCCGCGCTCTCCAAAGCGATCTGCGTTTATTCCTTCTTGTCGTCCGCGTCTTTGAAATCGGCGTCATACACGCCATCGGCGCCTGCGGCGCCGCTTTCCCCGGCTGCAGCACTCTCTGCCGCGGCGCCCGGGTTCTGGGCATAAATTTTGGAGGAGAGCGCATAAACCTTGCTCTGCACCGCCTCTGTGGCCGCCTTGATGGCCGCGATATCGCCGCCCTTCAGGGCTTCCTTAAGCTGCTCGATCTCCGCGTTGACCCCGGCCTTGTCGCTCTCGTCCAGCTTATCGCCGGCATCCTTCAGCAGCTTCTCGGTCTGGTAAACCATCTGATCGGCGTTGTTGCGCACTTCGATTTCCTCTTTGCGCTTTTTATCGTCTGCCGCGCAGGCTTCCGCATCCTTCACCGCCTTATCAATCTCGTCCTTAGACAGATTGGTGGACGCGGTGATGGTGATCTTCTGCTCCTT
>CAYRYQ010000127.1:0-3272 GCA_964428505.1 uncultured Eubacteriales bacterium | reverse complement strand
CGGAAGGAGCGCGGGGGCGGAAGCAGGGGATGGGCCCCCGGCACCCAACCGCTCGGGGTGGGTTTTCCGGTTTTCAGGGCCATCAGAGTACGCAGGGCTTCGGTGAAATTGACGCCGGTGGACGCGGGATAAGAGAAGAAGGCCCGGGGCGCTCCCGCCGGATCCAGCAGCCAGAGATATTTCTGACTGTCTGCCAGATCCAGCGCCACCTGCAGCGTGCCCTTCCGGTCCACGCATAAGGGAAACTGAATCGGGCATGGCGGCCGGTCGTGCTGTTGGTAGCGGCCAAGAGAATTGAGAAAAGCCAGATGTACGGCCAGAGAATCTTCACTGACACACAAAATACGGCATTCCTGCTCCCAAAAATCATATTGCAGTTCTGCCAGTGCCAGCAGCTCGGTGGCGCTGACCGGCAAAAAATCACCGGCATAATAAAAGAATAAGGCCCACTGGCCGGAAAGATCCGTTGGATAACGGAGCACGCCGTCTGTGGTCTGTAGTTGAAATTCCATTGAAACACCTCCATTCATGGTAGTATATTCCGAAGCTTTGACTTTTGGGAAACGATCCTGTATAATAGAACTGAAAAAATAAAAAACGCCGGGGCCGGCCGTTTTGCTGCTTTTTGACGGCGTTTCTTAATTTCTCTATGTCGAAAACGGGAAAGGATCTTCCTTATGCTACAACGCATTTTTCGCTATAAACGGATCTGGCTTTTGCTGCTGGCGCCCGCGGGGCTGCTGCTACTTCTGCTGGCACGATGGAACAAGGCCTGGGTGGAGCAGATTTACGCCCGCAAAATTTATCGGCTGTTTGCCGATTCGTTGGGGACGCTGCTGTCGTTGGCACCCTTTTCGGTGCTGGAACTTTTGATTTTGTCGGCAGCGGCGGGGCTGCTGTTTTATCTGGTCTGGACGGTTGTTTTTCTGACGCGGGACCGGGCGCGCTGGAAGGGGCGGCTTTACCGGTTCGGGCTCAACCTGCTTTGTTTGCTGAGCACGGGCTATTTTTGCTTTGTTCTTTTTATGGGGCCCAATTATTATCGGGCGCCGATTACGGATTATCTGGGGCTGACGGTGCAGAAAAGCTCCAAGGAGGAGCTCTATCAGCTGTGTGACATTCTGGCGCAGGACTGCAATACCTACCGCGCCCGGATGGCAGAGGATCAAAACGGGGTTGCAACGCTTTCGGACGCCGGGTTTTATGAAACGGCGGTTTCGGCCCGGGAGGCTTATCGGGCGCTGAGCGCCACGCTGCCTGTTTTGAAGGCGGCGAATGTGCGCAACAAGCCGCTTCTGACCTCTAAACTCTTTTCCATGGTGCTGACCACCGGCATCTATATCCCTTTTGAATCGGGGATCAACGTGGATGTGCCGGGCTTTACCGTGCCCGCCACCATGTGTCATGAGCTGACCCATTTCCGCGGCTTTATGCGGGAGGATGAGGCGAATTTTCTCGGCTATCTGGCCTGCCTCCAGTCTGATCGGGCAGATTTTAAATACAGCGGGGCGCTCATGTCGTTTCAATACGCGTTCAACGCGCTCTATGAGGAAGACACCGATCTGGCCCGGCAGATCGCGCAGCTTTGCGGAGAAGGGATGCGCCGGGACCTGCAGGCGGAAGACGATTATTGGGCGGCCTACCGCAACACGCCGGTCAGCAATGCGTCTGAAAAAATTTACAACGGATATCTGATTGCCAACGATCAGGAATCCGGCATCAAAAGTTACGGCGAAATGGTGGATCTGCTGCTGGCCTATTACCGTAATATTGGAAATATTTAATAAAATGGTCATTAATGCAATACTTTAATCGTAGAAATACACCTTGTTTTTATCTTTATGATCCATTATAATAAAATTATATCGGGTTTTGAGAAACGGAACAGGAGGATTGGTACGATGAAAAGAACCCTTGCATGTTTGATGATCGGGCTGGTGCTGCTGACCAGCGTCAGCTGTAAAAAAAGCAATCAGGAGGAAAACGCTTCCGCCGCCGAGGTGGTCAATGGAGAGACCTCCAAGCAAGAGGGCGAGGGCAATTTGCCAGAGCAGGTGGACCCGAGCAAGACCGGGGACACAACCACCGACGGAGGCAAAACCACCAGCGGGGGCAAAACCACCAGCGGGGGCAAAACCACCAGCGGGGGCAAAACCACCAGCGGGGGCAAAACCACCACGGATGGCACAACCACCGGCGGCGATAAAACCACCACGGATGGCACGACCTCGGGCGGTGATAAAACGACAGACGGGAACACCGGCGGCGATACCACCAATGACACCGACGACAAGTCTTTTGACTTCAAGCTGATGACCTTTAACATACGCTGTGCGAATGACGATAACGGCCATAGCATTGTGGAGCGGTCGCCCCGGGTGAAGCAGATCGTGACCAACAACGACCCCGACGTGGTGGGCATGATGGAAGTAACGCCCACCTGGAACGGTTTGTTGCAGCAGAATTTCGCCGATAAATATGGAATTATCACCCATTACCGGTCCAATATAAATCCGGAAGGGCTCTCGATTTTATACAAAAAAACCAAATTCACGCTGGTGGAAGAAGGCTTTTTCTGGCTGTCGGAGACTCCGACGGTGGAGAGCGTTGGCTGGGACGGCAAACTTCCCCGGATCTGCGTTTGGGCCAAGCTGAAGGATAAGGACACCGGGAAAACCATCGTTTATTACAATGTGCATCTGGACGGCACCAAGCAGACCGTGATCGGCAGTTATACACTGGTCAACAATGATATGAAGAAATATACCAAGTATGCTTGCTTTATCGGCGGGGATTTCAATATGCAGGCCAATTCGACGGAATACAATTCGTTTATCTCTACGATGGATGAAGCGCGGCTGGATGTGAAAAACCCCACTTCCAATCAGAACACCACTACCACCGTGGTGGGATATCCGGAAACCAACCAGGCGCAAACCGGCAGCAATGTGATCGACTTTATCTTCAGCCAGAGCGCCATGGTGACGCCGGTGGATTATAAGGTGGATCACAGTCAGGTGGGCGGTTATTGGGCCTCCGACCATTTTCCGGTGATCACTACCTATCGCTATACCTCCGCCGCGAAATAACTGTTGCATGACGCTGAAAGCCCGGCCGTTCCCATAAGAGCGGCCGGGCTTAGACTGTCAAAAAAGTCCCGCACCGCAAAAAAACGAAAGAGAAAAATTGATTTTCATAAAAAAGTAAATCGATTCTTAAAAATAGATTCAGTAGCACAGGAAAAGAAAAAATGTGGCGTTTTGCCGCATAAA
>CAYRYQ010000126.1:0-3340 GCA_964428505.1 uncultured Eubacteriales bacterium | reverse complement strand
GGTCGCCATATGCCCAGATAGCTCAGTCGGTAGAGCAGGGGACTGAAAATCCCCGTGTCGGTGGTTCGATTCCGCCCGGAGGCACCATGACGTATAAAGAGAAGGTATATGGTTCATATGCCTTTTCTTGTATTCGGCGCCATAGCCAAGTGGTAAGGCAAAGGTCTGCAAAACCTTTATTCATCGGTTCAAATCCGATTGCCGCCTCCAAGGGATGCTGAGATGTTCTCAGCATCCCTTTTACATTTTCCTCACATCCATATGGCATGCTGAGAGCAGCTTAAGAAGGAATGTGTATGGGTGTTGTATTCTGTTGCGATATTGATTCCGGCGTTAAACCCAGATTCAGCCATTATTTCATTGGTCCGCGATTTTTTACTACTTTGCTGGAAAGCATTGCATTTATTTTGAAAATCTCCTATAATGAATGTAGAAATAAAAGTTTTTTACTGCTACGGGCAGATAAAGGGGTATGGAAATGAACTATTCTTTGCGTATTCAGAAAATGCAGAGGCACCTCACAGCAGGCGAGGGGCTTTTAATTACTGGGGAAGCGAACCGTGTTTATTTCACAGGTTTTCCTTCCTCTGCAGGCGCTCTTCTGATCACAAAAGACCGCGCGATTTTTTTGATTGATTTCCGATATTTTGAAAAGGCGCGGCAATCGGTACCCCATTGTCAGGTCCTCTTAGAGATCGCGGGGAACCAGCGGCTGGTGGAACAAGTTCATGGCGGTCAGATCACGCGCCTTTATGTGGAAACAAAGGCGGTTAGTATTGCAAGACTCAAATATTTGGGCTCATTATTTCCGACAGTCAGCATATCGTTGGAAGACACTTTTGATCAATGGATCGAAGCTGAGCGCAGCATTAAAACCCCGGAAGAAATTGCCGAAATTCAAAAGGCGCAGAAAATCACTGATGATACGTTCACCTATATTTTGCAGCATTTGGTTCCCGGAAAAACAGAGCGCGAAATAATGCTGGAAATGGAATTTTATTTAAGAAAGCAGGGAAGCGAAGGGGTTTCCTTTGATTTTATTGTTGTCAGCGGCAAAAATTCCTCCATACCCCATGGTGTTCCGGGCGACAAGCAAATAGAGCACGGTGATTTTGTTACCATGGATTTCGGCGCAGTGGTAGGTGGTTACCATTCCGACATGACCAGAACCGTTGCGATCGGGGCTGTTTCTGATCTGCAGCGCGAGGTTTATAATACGGTTTTGCAGGCGCAGAAAGCGGCGCTTGAGGCCATTAAACCCGGGAAATGCTGCAGGGATATCGACCATATTGCCCGTGCACTGATCAACCAGGCTGGGTTTGAGGGTTGCTTCGGTCACGGCTTGGGGCACAGTGTTGGTCTGGAGATCCATGAACAGCCTTGTCTGAACCTGTCGGACGAGCATCTGCTGGAACCGGGGATAATGATGACGGTGGAACCGGGGATTTATCTGGAAAATCGGTTTGGTGTGCGGATTGAGGATATGGTTGTCGTTACGCAGGACGGCTGCGCGGATCTCACCCAAAGCCGAAAAGATCTGATTATTTTATAAGTGAGTTTATGTGATGTGTTGCAACGATCATCCAAAAAAATGGAAAAGTTACAGGCAAATGTCAGATTCTGTTCTGGTGGGGCTCATTCTGACCTTTTCCGGTGGCTATATGGATGCCTATACCTATTTATTTCGGGATGGTGTTTTTGCCAATGCCCAAACAGGAAATATTATTTTGCTGGGGCTCAATTTATTTGAAGGAAATATTTTAAAGTCGCTGAATTATTTGCTGCCGATCTGCGCCTTTATGGCGGGCGTTTTTATTGCGCAGATCATCCATTTTCAAATGCAGCCGAAAAACTGGTTTCATTGGCGGCAGCTTGCATTGTTCATTGAAATTGTATTAATGACCAGTGTCATCTGGATTATGCGTGAAAATGCGCTGGCGAACAGTTTGGTTTCCTTTGCCTGCGGAATTCAGGTGCAGTCGTTTCGTACCATTGACGGCAAGAATTTAGCAACGACGATGTGTGTTGGCAATTTGCGCACCGGAACCGATTATTTATGTGCTTTTCTTTACACAAAAAACAAAAAAAAGCTGCGCACGAGCCTATTTTACTTTTTAGTCATCGTTGTTTTTATTCTGGGCGCGATCGGGGGAAAAATCGGCGTGCAATTTCTTGCGGAAAAGGCGCCGGTCGTAAATGTGGTTCTGTTGATCGCCGCGTTTATTCTGATGATGGCGGAACCGGTTCAAGAGCAGAATCCGGGAATAGATCCGGAAATGGAATAAAATCAGGGCTTTTCCTGTTTCACTTTGGACAGGGGATTGCTAAGAGAGGCTTCCTTGATTTGCTCACTGTCCACATGCGTATAGATCTGGGTGGTGCCTAAGTTTTCATGGCCTAAAATTTCCTGCAATACGCGGATATCCACATGCCCGTAGCGATGCATCAGCGTTGCGGCAGTGTGCCGTAATTTATGGGTGGACAGATTCTTGTCCGATAAGCCGGCCAGCTTCAGATATTTTTCCACAACATTTTGAACGCCGCGGTGGGAGATCCGGCATTTATTTCGACTGATAAACAGGGCTTCCGGGTCTTTCAGGCCCTCTTTGGGCCGCTCATGCTGCAAGTAGGTCTGGAGGGCCTCCCTGCAGGCATCGTTTAAATGAATCGTGCGCTGCTTATTTCCTTTGCCGGTAATGACTGCATATTCATTGGAAATATCCTTTACGTTCAGGGAAATCAGCTCGGAAAGCCGGAGACCGCAGTTTAAGAAAAGCGTCAGAATGGCATAATCACGCCGACTTTGCTTTACCGCATGCAGCAGTTCCTGACTTTCGTCCAGAGAAAGATATTTGGGCAATGTTTTGGGAAGAGAAGGGGTTTGCACATTTTCCATCGGATTTTTCTTAAGTTGATTGGTCTTTATGGTCATATATTTATAGTAGGTGCGCAGGGTGGACATTTTGCGGGCAATACTGCGGGACTGATTGCCGCAGGTTTCCCGGCAATAATAAAGATATTCATAAATATCCTCCAAGGTAATGGAGGCGATGAAAGCAATGTCCAAATCGTGGATATCCACGGAATGAAGATCTGTGGTTTTCGGAAGCGCGTTCTTTTTGATTTTCATAAACCGAAAAAAATTTTCGAGGTCCAGAATATATTCATAGGTTGTGGACTTGGATTTGCCACGAACGATTTCCAAATAAAAAATGAAGTCTTTTAATGTTTGGGGGAGATTGTCATATTGAATCACGGATATATTCCTCCTGATCGATGTATTGGGGAGCAAGAATTCTGGCTTTATTATAATGTAGATTTTCCACATTGTCAACTGCAC
>CAYRYQ010000125.1:0-3413 GCA_964428505.1 uncultured Eubacteriales bacterium | reverse complement strand
AAGGAAGAGGCCACCAGAGTGGGGCAATATTATGTATCAGTTCGTTGGCCGGGCGGAATGCTCACCAATTTTAAGACCATCCGGAAATCCATTAACCGGCTGACCCAGCTGGAAAAAATGGCGGAAGACGGCACCTTTGATCTGCTCCCCAAAAAGGAAGTGCTGAAGCTGCGTCATGAGATGGAAATTCTGGAGAAGAACTACGGCGGAATCAAGGAAATGCAGAAAGCACCTGCCGCTTTGTTTGTTGTAGATCCCAAGAAGGAGCACATTGCCATCTCGGAGGCGCATAAGCTGGGCATTCCGGTGGTCGCCATTGTGGATACCAACTGTGATCCCGATGAAGTGGATTATCCGATCCCCGGCAATGACGATGCAATCCGTGCCGTGAAGCTGATTGCGGAAACAATGGCCAATGCCGTGTTGGAAGGCAAGCAGGGCGAGCAGCTGAGCGATACCGCGGTATCTGCCGCGGAAGAAGTTCCTGTTGCCGAATAATCAATTGAATCAGGAGGAAAGACCATGAATTTTACTGCCAAGGATGTTGCTGCGCTGCGTGAAACCACCGGCTGCGGCATGATGGATTGCAAAAAAGCGCTGACCGAAGCAAACGGCGATGTGGAAAAAGCCGTAGAGCTGCTGCGGGAGAAGGGGCTTGCCGCGCAGGCAAAAAAAGCCAGCCGGATTGCGTCCGAAGGAATGGTTGACACCTATATCACCGATGAGGTCGGCGTAATGATCGAAGTGAATTCCGAAACGGATTTTGTGGCGAAAAACGCGGAATTTCAGGCTTTTGTGAAAGGCGCTGCCAAGGCGGTTGCCGTATATAATCCCGTGGATGTGGAGGCGCTGAAAGCCTGCAAGTTTGAAGATACAAACTTTACGGTGGAAGATGTTTTAAGAGAAAAGATCCTTAAAATCGGGGAGAATCTCAATATCCGGCGGTTTGTCCGCTTGGAAGGGCATTGCGTCAGCTATGTGCACGGCGGCGGAAGCCATGCTGCGATGGTGCTGAGCGAGGTTGCAGACGCAAAGAACCCGGCTTATCTGGACGCGGCCCGCAATGTGTGCATGCAGATTGTGGCGATGACGCCGGCCTATCTGGATCAGGCGAGTGTGCCCGCTGAAATTTTGGAAAATGAGAAGAACATTCTGTTGGCGCAGATCAAGAATGATCCCAAGAACGCCAATAAGCCGGATGCCATTCTGGAAAAAATGATCGGTGGAAAGATTTCCAAGTTCTATAATGAACACTGCCTATTGAATCAGGCGTATGTCAAGGATGATAAGCTGACAGTGGGCGAATATCTGAAGCAGGTCAGCAAGACCATCGGTTCGGAAATCATCATTAAGCAGTTTGTCGCTTATGAAAAGGGCGAGGGCTTGGAAAAGAGAGTCGATGATTTTGCCGGTGAAGTGGCCAGCATGAGCAAGTAAGGTGTATGGAAAGCGACCCCGGATTATCCGGGGTCGCTTTGAAAGATTATAATGCATCCGAAAAAAGGAGAAAGTAGTATGGCGGAAAAAGTTGTATCCTTGACGCTGGAAGGGAAAGCCAAACTGGAGGCAGAGCTGGCCGAGTTGAAATCGACCAAACGCGAAGAAATCGCCGAAAAAATCAAAACCGCCCGATCCTATGGCGACCTTTCTGAAAACAGTGAATATGATGAAGCAAAAAATGAGCAGGCAATTGTGGAATCTCGTATTGCCACTCTGGAAGCAACGTTGAAAAACGCGGTGATTGTGGAAGACGAAGGCACAGTACGGATGGATGAGAACCGCATTCGTCTGGGCAATGTGATCACGGTGCTGGATCTGGAAACCGATGAAAAGCTGACTTACAATATTGTGAGTTCTATTGAGGCGGATCCCATGAACGGAAAAATTTCCGATGACAGTCCGCTGGGTCATGCGGTTCTGGGGCATCAGGTGGATCAGGTTATTGAAGTGGAAGCGCCGATCGGAACCTTGAAATATAAGATTTTAAGCGTCGAGAAATGATCAAGGAAATCCACGGAGAGGCACCCTTTCCGTGGATTTTTCAGTGGAGGAGAACGGTATGGAAAATGCAATGAATGAAGAACTGTCGCTGAGCGAAATTCTTCAGATCCGGCGGGACAAGCTGGCTGCTTTGCAGGCGGCCGGTCAGGATCCTTTTGAAATCGTGAAGTTTGATCGGGACACCCGCTGCGCGGAAGTGACCGACCGCTTTGAAGAGCTGGAAGGTAAAACGGTGACCGTGGCCGGCCGGTTGATGAGCAAGCGTGGAATGGGGAAGGCCTCCTTCTGCGATGTGCGGGATATGAGCGGAAAAACGCAGGTTTATGTGCGGGTGGATGACGTTGGCGAAGAATGCTACGAGTCGTTCAAAAAATGGGATATCGGAGATTGGGTCGGGGTATCCGGCCTGGTCTTCCGCACAAAACGGGGGGAGCCTTCCATTCATGCCGAACAGGTGACGCTGCTTTCAAAATCCCTGCTTCCTCTGCCGGAAAAATTTCATGGTTTGAAGGATCAGGATTTGCGTTACCGGCAGCGGTATCTGGATCTGATTGTCAATCCGGAAGTGAAGGACACCTTTTTAAAGCGCAGTGCCATTATCCGGGAGGTTCGCACCTATCTGGATGGGCAACACTTCCTGGAAGTGGAGACTCCTGTCTTGCATTCCATTCCGGGAGGGGCTGCAGCCAGGCCCTTTATCACCCATCATAATGCATTAAACATGGAGCTGTATATGCGTATTGCGTTGGAGCTGCATCTGAAGCGGCTGATTGTGGGCGGATTTGAAAAGGTTTATGAAATCGGGCGGGTCTTCCGCAACGAGGGGATGGATACCCGGCATAATCCGGAATTCACGCTGCTGGAGCTTTATCAGGCCTATACCGATTATGAAGGCATGATGGATCTGACGGAAGACTTGTTCCGCACCGTGGCACGCAAGGTGTTGGGCAATGCCGTGGTTCCCTATGGGGAGCTGATCATTGACATGGAGCGCCCCTTTGCGCGGCTGACCATGTGTGAGGCGGTGCGTCAATATGCGGATGTGGATTTTGCGGAAGTAAAAACGGATGAACAGGCCAAGGCGTTGGCAAAAGAGCATCATATTGCCTTTGAAGAACGCCATAAAAAGGGCGATATTTTAAACCTGTTCTTCGAAGAATACTGTGAAGAAAAGCTGATCCAGCCCACTTTTATTATGGATCATCCGGTGGAAATTTCTCCATTGGCCAAAAAGAAAAAAGGCGCGCCCGGATATACGGAACGCTTTGAGCTGTTTATTTGCGGGCGGGAGTTCGGGAATGCCTTCTCCGAACTGAACGACCCGGTGGACCAGCGGGAACGGTTTACAGAGCAGGTGCGTCTGCGCGCGGCGGGAGACGATGAAGCAGCCATGATGGATGAAGATTTCCTGA
>CAYRYQ010000124.1:0-3510 GCA_964428505.1 uncultured Eubacteriales bacterium | reverse complement strand
ATTTAGGCGGCGCGGTGGAATCAATTCTGTTTGCCAGCGGGGAGCCCTTGGAGCGGCTGAAGTTGGCAGAGGCACTGGAAATTGAGCCGGAACGTCTGGACATGATTGTGGAGGAACTGAAGGAGGGCTATAAAGCGGAAAACCGCGGCTTTGATATTTTGACGCTGGATCAGAGCTATCAGATGTGTTCTTCCCGCTATTACGGCGAAATCACCAAAAAAGCATTGGATCACCGGCGGAATATGCCGCTGTCCAATGCGGCTTTGGAAATTTTGTCCATTGTCGCCTATAATCAACCGGTGACCAAAGCCTATGTGGAACAGATCCGGGGGGTGGATTGTTTTTATGGCATCAATGCCTTGATCGAAAAGGGCCTGATTGAAGAAAAAGGAAAGCTGGACGCACCGGGCCGCCCCTGGCTTTATGGAACAACGGCCGATTTTCTGCGCTGCTTTGGGCTGAAATCTCTTTCTGGGCTGCCGACTCTGCCCCGGCTGGAACTGCCGGGTGATCAGGTGGAAGGGCAGCAAACCTTTGACGATATGTTGCTGCGGGACGCAAAGGAAGAGGAACAGGAGGAGGCGTATGCCGAAGAACCGATATGCTGATTTTCGGCATCGTTGTTGCGGCGGTTGCGTTTTTTCTGCTGGTTCCGATAACGGTGCATTTGCGTTACCGGAATGAAAAGCTGGCTATTTGGGCAGGTATTTTTTTCCCTTTATTTCGGGTTTTCCCCTTCCATGAAAAAAATCAGAAAAGAAGAACTGTAAAAAAGACATTGGATCCATCCGGAAATACTCCGTCTGCATCAGAAAAAAAGAATTGGCGGTCGGATCAGAAGCTTCTTCTGAAAGCGATCAGGCGTTTTCCACATGAGGTGAAACGGCTTTTGGTAATCTATAAACTGGATCTCCATGTTCGGATCGGCAACGAAGATCCGGGGGATCTGGCGCTTTCCTATGGAGCTGCCGGCGCAGCGCTTGAGTTGGCGGAAGCGCTGCTTTCACCGATTTTTCCGGTGGCCAGATGGAATGTTCGGGTGGCTGCGGATTTTGAGGCCGACCGCATTACGTTGGAGGGATGCGCTCATGCCCGAACCTCTTTGCTGCGATTTCTTTTCGTATTGATTTCTTTGGCGAATCGTGGTATACTATTTAAAAAGAATGAATGGAACAATGAATGAAGGAGATCTTCCGATGGACGAAAAAGTTGAATCTGTATTAAGCGGTTCTTTAGATGGCCTTAAAAAATTGGTGGACGTGGATACGGTGATCGGAAAACCCATTCAGGTAAATGATGAGGTGACCCTCATCCCGATCTCCAAAATATCCTGCGGCTTTGTGAGCGGCGGCAGCGGCTTTGGCGCGAATCCCCAGAATCAGCATTTTGGCGGCGGCGCCGGTGGAAGTGTGAAGGTGACGCCGGTTTGCTTTCTGGTGGTGCGCAAAGACAGTGTACGGATGCTCCCGGTAACGGATAAGGAATCGGGATTGGACAAGGTGGCGGATCTGGTGCCGGAGATTGCCGAAAAGATTTCAGGATTTATTCAATCCCGGAAAAAGCAAAAGGAAGAAAAAGAATAAAAATGCATATTTGAATGTCACCTGCCCGTATAATGAGGCAGGTGATTTTTTTGAAAAAGTGGATTTGTTCTTTGCTGATTTTTACGTTTATTTTTTTAATGCCCTTTGCCGTTCGCGCCAGCAGTGGGGCGTTTTTGGTGATGGATGGGCGAAACGGCACCGTTCTGGAAGCGGAAAATGAAGAGGTGATGCTTCCGATGGCCAGTACCACAAAAATTATGACCGCCCTGGTCGTTCTGGAACATGCCAATCTGGAGGAAGCGGTTACCATTCCGGCGGAAGCCGCCGGAGTGGAGGGTTCCTCCCTTTATATTAAAACCGGGGAGGTATATACCGTTGAAGAGCTTCTATATGCATTGATGCTGGAATCCGCCAATGATTGTGCGGTGGCGCTGGCCTGGTATGTGGGGGGAGAAAGTGTTCCGCATTTTGTGGAAATGATGAATCAGCGCGCCCAGAGTATCGGGTTGATCAAAACCCATTTTGCCAATCCGAACGGTTTGTCTGCGGCAGGCCATTATACCACCGCCAAAGAGCTGGCGCTGATGATGATGGAAGCGATGAAAAACGAAGCTTTCCGTGTTATTACCGGCACGAAGCGTTATACCGTCTGCGGAAAAACAATGGTCAACCATAACCGTTTGCTGTCCTTATATGATGGCTGTATCGGCGGGAAGACCGGCTATACCATGGAAGCCGGACGCTGCCTGGTGACGGCGGCAGAGCGAAACGGAGCCATGCTGATCTGCGTCACCTTGGGGAGAAAGGACGACTGGAATATCCACACGGAAGCTTATGTGCGCTGGTATCAGAAGCTGAATAATGAAATATTGGCAGAGCGGAACAGCTTTCAGATTTCGCTGCCACGGGCGGATGGTGGGAGCGTGACCGTTACCAATTGCGATACGGTGGCGGCATATCTGTTTCAGTATGATGGAAACATTGAAAAAAGAGTATTGGGCGGCCCTTTTGTATACGGCAATAAAGGGGCGGGAGATGTGGTTGGAACGGTGGAATATTGGTTCCGGGGCGCAAAAGTCGGAGAAAGTCCGCTTGTTTTGTGTGAGGCGGTACAAACCCCGATCAAGAAGGAATTGTTCATTGCCAGAATATTTCGGTTTTTTCGCCGATTATTCTTGAAAAAAGAATAAAATAAAGGTACAATATAAGAGATACCGAAGAAAAGAGATAAAAGATGCAGATTGAAAAAATCAGAATTCAAAAATATATTGCGGAATGCGGGATCTGTTCCCGCCGGGCGGCCGAAGTGCTGATCGAAGAGGGGCGTGTCACCATTAATGGTGACACGGCCAAACTGGGAGATAAGACCGATGGCCAGCGGGATCTTATTTGTATCGATAAAAAGGTGATCAAGCCCCGTTCCAGGGAAAAGGTCACTCTGATGCTCTATAAGCCCCGTGGGGTGGTCACCACCATGAGAGATGAGCAGGGTCGGCGCTGTGTTGCCGATTTGGTTGCAAAAGAGCGGACACGCCTCTATCCGATCGGCCGGTTGGACAAGGACAGCGAGGGGCTGCTGCTGCTGACCAACGATGGAGCGCTGGCCAACCATTTGATGCACCCCAGCAATCACATCCCCAAAACGTATCGGGTCATTATTGGAGGAACGCTGAATCGGCAGCAGATCACCTCTTTTGAAAATGGAATTTTTATTGAAGAAGACCATTATACAACGCATGCCGCTGAGGTGGAAATTCTGGAGGTCAAAGAGGATCGCACCATTTTTTATCTGACCATTTATGAGGGGAAAAACAGAGAGATCCGCAAAATGTGTGAGATCCTGGGGTTAAAGGTGCTTCCCCTGAAGCGGGATAAAATCGGCGCCCTCTCCATCGGCACGCTGCGTTCCGGTCAATACAGAATGCTGACCCAGAAAGAAATTGATGATCTATACAGCCAATAAGGA
>CAYRYQ010000123.1:0-3549 GCA_964428505.1 uncultured Eubacteriales bacterium | reverse complement strand
CCCTGTTTTTTTCAAGCCAAAATTATCGGCATATTGGTCGGCCAGGAAATTTGCCCGCGGGTCATTCATTTTATTTACTGTCTCCACTGCATCCGTCAGTTCCGGAAGCAGCCGGATCATTTTGATATAGCTGCGCTGACGGAAAGGATGGGCATGCACCAGAATGCCACCGCTCTCGCGCACCAATTTGCAATACTGCAACAGATTCATCCCTGCAATCTCCGGATGTTGAAGCAGCCACCCTGCATCCAGCCCATAAGTTAAAAGTTCCGTGCCTTTCCGATTAAATTCCCATCCGAAAAACACACGAAGACCATGCCGCTCTCCCTCTTTTTGGGCTTCCCTGTATCCCAAAGTAAAGTGTTCTACCCATTGATCCCAAGGCAAATGCCGGTCCACTGCCGTATTCCCGTTATAAAAATGATCGGTGATGACCAGACCGCGATATCCTCTTTTCGCATAAAGCGCGGCAACATCTTTGCCGGGAATAGAAGCGCATTTGCTCCCTTGCGCCGTATGACAGTGTAATTCGTATAAAAACATTTGAACACCTTTCAACTTTCTTTTTTATTATAACAAAACGGCCTGTGTTCAGCAAGATAAAATTCCGTATGCATCCGGGCCTAAAAGCCGATCTCCCCACTCGATCAAGATGGATTCGTTCATATAGTGATAGCGGCAGCGTCCCCCATATTCCTCCAGCTGAAACAAAAATCGGGCAAATTCCGGTTCCACTGTGACATGAGGGGGAAACGAGAGGGCGATATAGTAGCTGTTTTTATAGAAGTATAAATCGCTCTTCTCCGGCTGATATCGCCACATACTACGGAAAAACTTCAGAACATCAGCGCCCCGATCTACTTTGAAAATATACATTTCCGTATCCGTTCGGTCGGCCTTATCAAATTCGATTTTATCCCGGCCTTCCCGCTCGATCCTGGTTAAAAGGATATAATAAGTTCTTGACACGCCGGGAACGACCTCGATCATGACGCGGCAATCCAAAAAATTGACCCCGGTCTGATCATAGGTTTTTTGAATCAGCTCATAGATAAAAGCCCGGGAAAACGGATCATCATAATTCAATTTTTCAAAGGGAAGATCATATAAATCGATATCCTGATCCTCCATGAGGATCTTGACCCGATTTTCATCTAAAACCTTTACTAACATACCGAAAACCGCCTCCCGTATTTCAATCTTAGCCTCTCTATACAGGATATGAATAAAAGGGGCCGCCGTTACAGCTGCCCCTTAATTCGCTCCATTGCCCCCTTTTCCAGACGGGACACCTGAGCTTGGGAAATGCCCACCTCCTGCGCAACCTCCATTTGGGTTTTACCCTCTAAAAATCGCAGCTCAATAATGTTTTTTTCACGTTCTGGCAGCTTATTGATCGCATCCTTAATCAGCAGCTCGTCCAGCCAATCATCGCCGCCGCGGCCGTCGCTGACCTGATCCATCACATAGATCGCGTCGTTTCCGTCCGAATAGACCGGTTCAAACAACGAAATGGGGTCCACAATAGCATCAAGTGCCATCACCACATCCTCTTTCCGCACCTCCAAAGCCTTGGCAATTTCCGTAACGGTTGGCTCCCGGTTTTTTTCGTTGGCCAGACGCTCCTTAACAGTCAGCGCTTTATAAGCCAAATCCCGGGTAGACCGGGAGACCCGAACCATGTTGTTGTCACGCAGATAACGACGGATTTCCCCTAAAATCATCGGCACGCCATAAGTGCTGAACCGAAGACCCAGACTCAAGTCAAAATTATCAATACTTTTAATCAAGCCAATACATCCCACCTGAAACAGGTCGTCCATGCTCTCCCCCCGCCCGGCAAATCGCTGCACAATCGAAAGCACCAGCCGGAGATTTCCTTCCACAAACTGGTCTTTTGCCTTTTTGTCCCCAGCCTTAATACGGTGCAGCAGGTCGTTTTTTTCATCATTAGACAGAATCGGAAGCTTTGATGTGTCCACTCCGCTGATCGTTACCTTATTTAGCATAGCAACCTCCATTCAATTGATCTTATCCTCATTATTTCCATCTTTTCACATTCTTATGCGAACGAATGAAAGATGAAAACATAATATAAATGGAGGTGATATTATGCAGTTTAAGAGTTTTTGTGCCGCAAACAGCGGAAATGGCTTTCTATCTTTTTTTGATACGCTCTTGGATGAAAAAAACCAGCGCGTCTATTACATAAAGGGCGGTCCCGGCAGTGGAAAAAGCACCCTTCTTAAAAAAATTGCAGCCCATGCAGAAGATGCTGAATTGATTGCCTGTTCCAGCGATCCCACCAGTCTGGATGGCGTTCTTCTTCCGGCACAAAATGCCGTGGTCATCGACGCCACTGCTCCCCACGCCCACGAGCCCCGCTATCCCGGCGTCGGAGGACACCTGGTGGATCTTGGCGTCGGATGGGAAGAGCAGAAGCTGGACCGTGCCGCCATTATCACCCTTACCGACCAGAAATCGGCCCTCTACAAAGAGAGCTATGCCTTGCTAAAAAGCGCCAAGAGCATGCATGAAGGGGTTTTTACCCCTCTTTGCCGTCATATATCCTGTCAACGGCTTTGTGCTGTCGGAGACAAAATTTTGCGTCAAAACGCCTTATGGGAAAGCCGCGAAAAAAAGGCGCAGGTAAAAAAACGGTACTTATCCGGGATTTGTCCGGACGGGCGTGTCACCCACAGCGAAACCTTTTCCGCTCTCGGGAAAAACATCATTGTTCTGGAGGATCGCTGGATGCAGTCCTGGCGTCTTTTAGGATATCTGGACCAAAGGCTCACAGAGAACGGCATTGATCATATCAGCGGCTATCATCCCCTCTTTGGAGAACCGGTGATTCAGCATCTGATTATACCCGAAGCCGGACTCTCTGTTGTTTCCAAAGACGGGGTCTTCTCTGCGACCGTTCCGGAGGAACAGATTATTAAAAAAATCGCACTGCAGACCATGGTCCCGCGGGACTATCTGGAGGAACATAAAAACAAGCTTGGCTTTATAAAACGCCTGGAAAGGGAAATACTGAATCTGGCTTCTGAAAAGCTGGCAGAAGCACGCGATCTACATATGAAAATCGAGCTCGAATACGCAAAAGGAATGGATTTTCAAAAAACGGCGCCCATTGTTGAAAAATTAATGAACAATCTTTTCACCTCAACTTGATTTTATTGTGTGATTATGATAGACTAAACTATACAATATGTTCAAAAACAAGGAGTCATTCCATTTATGAAATTAATCTCATTTGCTGTTCCCTGTTTCAATAGCGAGAGTTATATGCGTCGATGCGTGGATTCGCTGCTCACAGGCGGAAACCGGGTCGAAATTATCCTTGTGGATGATGGATCCACGGATCGTACCGGCGAAATTGCAGATCAGTATCTGGCTGAATACCCTCATATCATCAAAGTCGTACACAAAGAAAACGGTGGGCATGGATCCGGTATTATGGCCGGTCTTCGGGAAGCAGAAGGGATTTACTATAAGGTTATTGACTCCGACGACTGGGTGGATCAGGGCTCTCTTCAAAAGGTG
>CAYRYQ010000122.1:0-3574 GCA_964428505.1 uncultured Eubacteriales bacterium | reverse complement strand
AACAAAGGGAAGTAAGAAAGCAGATACTGCTTTATTTCCCCTAAAAGTTTTTGATGATGGAACACGGACATACATTCAGATGCCAAAGTCAAATAAATATGATCTGCCGGTTCTTTACAATGTAGAAAATACAGACAAAGAAAAACTGACGCTCGTAAATTATCGGATTCATGGGGCCTATTTCATTGCAGATCGCGTGTTTACACATGCCAGACTCTATTATTCTTCGAATGTATATGTAGATCTTTATCCGAAAAAAGAAGACTCTGGTCTGCCAAAACTTTTAACAGGTGGTGATGCACGGTGATTTTTGACAAGGTGAAAGGCCTATTTCACAAAAAACGGGATGAGGACTTTGAAGAAGAAAATGAAGAAGCTGAGGCACTTGAGGAAAAAGAAGAAAAACAGACAGATGAAAGTGGAGAAATCGATTTTTCGGATGATGATGATCCGGAAAGCCGGGCAAAAACCTTAAAGAAAAAAGCCATAATGATCACTGGCGGCGCGGTTCTTCTTTGTGCGATTACAGCAGCTGCTAGTAATACGTTTTTCGGAACAAAAGAGAAAGTAGATAAGCCGCTTTCTAGTCAGAGTGTAGCAAGTGCGGCGACACCAGCAGAACAGCTGCCAGATAAATATTCGGATATCGGCAAATATCAGAAAAATAAAGGAAATGATTTGAATAGCAATGCGAGTCAAACTGGGCAGGTAACAACTTCCCCAAATACGGCGCAGAATTCATATCGACCAGCTAGTGCAACAACTAGCCGACCAAATGCGGTAACTTATGTTCCAACAACAACTGCAGCATCAGCTTCGAATAACAGTTATCGAGATAATGCAGTAGCGGAAGAGGAAAAAGCCGCAAAGGTGCAACAAGCCATTAATAGCAGTGCTTTAGCTTTTAAAATTGCAGCGGCTGTTTCACAAGGGCAAACTCCAGAAGTTACACCAATTTCTACGGCAACGGCAGGCGTATTAAAAATGCAAGCGGTACAAAGTTCTTATTCCTTTTCCGATGATGCGCCGCAAGATACGGGAAGTTATGTTTTAAATGCAGGCGCGGTGATTCAGGCAACACTTCTTACGGGGGTAACGAGTGATGTTCCAAACGGTGATGTTGTGGCGCAGGTTCGGCAAAATATTTATGACAGTCTTACGGGAACGCATTTATTGATTCCGCAGGGAAGCCGAATTATTGGTACAACGGGTGCCGCTGGCGGCCTTGGAAATCAGAGAATTAGCGTAATTTTTAAGCGTATAATTTTGCCAAATGGTGCATCACTTACGCTTCCAAATCAACAGGCAATTGACGGTACCGGTTATCCGGGCTTGATGGATAAATACAATGAGCATCGCGGTAAGTTATATCAAACTGCTTTTTTCAGTACACTCCTTAGCGCAGCAGCGCAAAGCTTAACGGGAAATACATCCGGCAGTGATAGCCGAAGTCCCGGACAGGAAGCCGTTTCTGGAGCGGTTGCATCCATCCTGCAGACAGGGCAAAAACTTATGGATAAGGATGCCAATGTGAATCCGACGATTGAGATTGAACCGGGCTTTCAGTTTAGTATTTTTGTTAATCAGGATTTAGCCATAGGAGCATACCTTGATTAGGTTATTTTTCTTTTTCATGCCAGCATTTGCTGGTTTATGGACAGCCACACAAAAGCTGGCTGCACTGGTGCAGTATGATCCTCAACTCGGAACGCCATTTCAGATGAATGGGCAGCTTTACTATTATCCATGGAAATATTTCAGTTGGTTTCAACATTTCCATTCCTATATACCAGATTTATTTAAACAGACTTACATCTATATTTACGGAGGATTTCTTGTCGGATTACTACTCTTATTCGTTTTGCAACCTCCACGCCGCTTGGATTCTCACGGCAGTGCGCATTGGGGAGAGTACAAGGACATTTTAGGAATGGATCTGATTTCAGCGAGTGGAGTAGTGGTGGGGCTCTATGATAATGCGCTTACGCGAAAGTTTACATCTATTCTTCGCTCAGTAGAAAAAATTAAGCAGGAAAAGGTATCTTTTGCTGAGATGGATTTTGATAAGCGATTGGATAAAAAGATGGATCGCATAAGCAATCAGCTGGCTATCGTACAGAATGAATTGGAGGAAATACCGGAAAATGAAACTATATCAAGGCAAAAGTTAGAAAAACAGCTACAGAGCTTGCAAAACAAGATAGAGCATCCGCCGAAATATGAGCCACAAAAATATGATTTTTATATGGTATACCCTTGGGTATGTCTATATAAAAAACTGCTGCAGGTCTATATCTCCTGCCCGCATTTTTATCTGCGGGATAACTCCAATAAACACTTGGCAGTTATTGCGCCGACACGCTCAGGGAAAGGAGTAGGGCTTATCATCCCGACACTCCTTGGCAGCTGGAAGTCAAGCGTTATCGTTAATGATATAAAAAGTGAGAACTGGGGTATTACGGCAGGGTATAGAAAGCGGATAGGGCACAAGGTGATTAAATTTGAACCGACAGCCCTTGACGGCAGTTCGGCCCGCTGGAATCCACTAGAGGAAATTCCGATTGGAACGGCAGCCGAAGTCCCGGCGGCGCAGAACTTAGCGTATATCTTGGCAAATTATGAAGGTAAAGCAAGCCTTGACCATTGGGGAGCTAACGCTGCAACGGTCATTACGGTTGTTATTTTACATTTAATGTATGCGCATTACAGTGATCCGGAGCATTATCCAAATGTACCGAATCTTTACACGGTAGCTGCTTTTATGAAGGCAAATATTGTTCCGGAATTTGATAAAGATGGCAATCCGGTCATGGAAGATCTGGACGGGCAGCTGGTGCAAAAGGTAAATGCAAAAGGATTTTTAGACACATTGAAGGCATTACAGACCTTTGACCATGTACCAGATGAAGGCATTGATCTTGTGGAGTGGGATAAAGTGAGTGAATTCTATGTAAAACGAAGATTTACGCCGGAAGATATGAAAGAGCTTTATCCGGATGCAATGTCGCTGGATTATATGCCAAATGTCCATCCTATAATCTATCAGAACTTTGTGGAGATCCTGTCAAAACCAGATAACGAGTGCGGTAGCATTGTTTCTACAGCCAATACGGCACTAAAGGAATATCTTGATCCGACGCTTGCGAAAAACACGTCGGTTAGCGATTTCTGCATCGATGACCTTATGAATTACAAAAAGCCGGTATCGCTTTACTTAGTAACGCCGCCTTCGGATCTTTTGCGGTTGGCACCAATATTCCGGCTCTTCTTTGAAATGATGGTGAAGCACCATGCCAAGAAAATTGGCACTTATGAAAATGGGCAGGCCAAAACTCTGTACAAGCATAAATGCCTTTTTTTGATGGACGAATTCTCCTCGCTTGGAAATCTACAGTCCTTTGCAGCAACGCTTTCCTATATTGCCGGTTATGGTATGAAGGTGTTTTTGATCAATCAGGGATTGCCACAAATCAATGGCATTTATGGAAAAGAAAATCAGATCCTGATGAACTGCCATTTGCAGATTTTTTATGCGCCAAATGACAACGATACCGGGAAATATACAGAATCTCTG
>CAYRYQ010000121.1:0-3628 GCA_964428505.1 uncultured Eubacteriales bacterium | reverse complement strand
ACTGTGTGCAACACGCTGCAGATCACCGCCCTGCGCGTACACCACTCCGCTAAGAAAATCCAGGATGCGCTGCGCCATTTCCTTATTGCAATTTTCCAGATTCAATAAAACTGCCCTGTTGCCCAGAATATGATCCGCCACAGTTCTCGCATCGCTGTAGTCGCTGGACTTGACAATCACCATATTGACCTGGCCCTTGGATGCCGCGCTGACAGACGGTTTCGGAGCGGAGGGACGATGCGGTTCTCTCTTAATCAGAGATGCCGCCTCTTCATGATAGGATTCCTGCCGCAGTTCCTGCCGCGCGGTTTCCTCGTTCTCCATAACATCGTTGTCATCCGGTATCCCGATAACTGCTTTGATCTTATCCCACTTACTCATTTAAATTAAACCTCCCGGTTGATTTCTTGGCCCGAATATTCCGCGGCCGATACGGACGTAAGTGCTATTCGCCGCAATGGCATCTTCATAGTCGTTGGTCATTCCCATTGACAAAATATCCATATGGATATTATCCAACTTTTTGGCCTTTATGTCAACTGACATTTGGTTCATTTTCAAAAAATATTGTAAATTCTGGTGCGGATACGCCGCCACCGGCGGAATACACATCAACCCGCAAACGGTGATTCCTTTAAAATTGGAAATACTTCCCAAAAACGGAAGCAGGTCTTTTTCGGTTATGCCTCCCTTGGTTCCTTCTTCTCCCAGGTTTAGCTCAATCAGCACTTTTTGCACTTTTCCGATGTTGACCGCTCTTTTTGAAATTTCCTCCGCCAGCCCAAAGGAATCCAAGGAATGGATCAGATCCACCTTATCAATGATATATTTCACTTTATTGGTTTGGAGGCGCCCGATCATATGGACACAAACGTCCTCCTTATGGATTTGATCATATTTTTCCAGCAGCTCCTGCACACGGTTTTCTCCAATATGCTTTACCCCGCAATCAATGGCCCAGTTGATTTCCTCCGCTGTTCTGGTCTTGGTTACCGCAATCAACTGTGTCTGAGATCCTTTCAGTTTCTGAAAAATATCAGCAAGATTTTGTTCAATTTGCTCTTTACCCATCAGCTGACCGCCTTTCCGTCATATAAATTCAGGCCTTTGTATACCACCTGGTCATAAATGCGAATTCCGCTGCTGTCATTGGCATCATATGACACGATCACATTGATCCCGTCGCTATAAAGAATCGTGACCTTCTTATAGTGTAGCAACAGCCCGACCTTCACATAAATACCGTCTTCCCCATCCACCTTTCGCAAGGCGCCCTGACGGATTTCAATGCCGCTGTAACTATTGAGCACAAGATAGACATCTTCCGTGCGCAAGGTCAGGATGTTATCATAGATCATGGAAGAGGAAAGGATCAGCAAGGTATCCTCTCCACTCTTACGCAGATCTTCCACCGTGCATTTGATCCGATCGGCCCCAAAAGAAGGAATCCGGATATATAGGGTGCCGTTCTTTTCCAATTTATCCACAGACTGGGAGGGTACCCGAAGCACAGCGTACCATTGGTTTCCGTAAATCACCTTTCCCACGTTGCTCCCATTTTTTGTCGCTTGCTGGCAGATCGAGAGCGTGCTGTCAAATTGATCCACGGTCATCGATTTTAAATAATCCATTGTCAGAGTGTTTTCCAACCCGTCTGAAAACAGAGAAAAATATCCGCTTTTTGCAGTGGTTAGATTTTTTACGCTCCCGCCTGCAGACGCCTTGAGACTGGAAAGCTCTGTGCGCAGATTTTCCAGTGTTTTATCATAACTGACCAGATCACCTGCGGCGATTTTATGTTTCATAATATCGATGATCAGGTCATCCGCACAGGAGAAAGCATCTAAGGAATTTTCCTGATTGACCAGTTGCGCGATCTGATCCAGCTGCTGATAAATCGTCTGGTCAATGCCTTTGGAGGCGCTTTCGTAAGAGCCGCTATTTGTCAGCACTTTTTCATAAGTATTGATTTTATCCTGAAGGTCCCGGATTTCCTTCTGCGTTTTGGCTGATTGCTCGTTGGGATAAACCCGCGCCACAATCCCGTCTGCGCCGACCCGTTCGCCCTCCTTGCGGATCACATCCAGATAAGAATATCCGTCATTGCTCAATGCTTCCTCATCTCTGAAAAAAAGCCCGGTTGCCTTTAAAGTTTGCTCCATCTCCCCCATAACGGCGTTCTCGGTTTTAATTGAGACAAAATTATACTTATAAATCTGATAAATCATCACAATCGATGCAAAGAAAATAAATATACCAATCATCAGTTTGATAAAAGCAAGTCCACTATTTTTCATTCAGACGTTCCTTCCGATAAAAAATTACGCACCAGGCTGATCGCCCGATCCAACAGAAGCGAAAACGGCTCTTCATCCGCATAAAGCCAATGAATTTCCTGGTTTCGACGAAACCAGCTCAGCTGCCGCTTGGCATAATTGCGCGTTTTCTGCTTCACCAGACAAATCGCCTCCGAAAGCGACTCGCCCGTATCCAGCGCATCCATCAGTTCCTTATAACCGATGGCTGCACGCGCGGTGGATGACAGGGTGCAGCGGGAGCGAAGCTGCTCGATTTCATCCAATAAGCCCTGACGGACCATCTGATCCACACGCTGATCAATTCTCTGATATAAAAGTGCGCGATCATGAAAATTAAGCCCAAGATATAGCACCTGATACGGACTTTCCATGTGGCTTTCAAGCTGATAATCCGACAGGCGCTTTCCGGTGCTGGCAAAGACCTCCAGGCCGCGGGTCACCCGCTTGATATCATGCGGATGCAGGCGTTCTGCCAAGGCAGGATCTACCCGATTCAGCTGCTCATACAGATACTGAGGGCCCTGCTCCTCAGCCATGTTCCTGTAATGGATCCGTACTTCCTCCTGAAGAGGAATTTCAAAAAAAGAGGTGTTTTGCAGAAGGTGATCCAGATATAGGCCGGTTCCCCCGCAAAAAATCGGCAGAACACCGCGCTTTTCCAGCGCGGAAAGCACGGCCTTTGCATCCTTTACATAAGCAGCAACATGATAATTTTCCCGCACAGAGACATGCCCCATCAGATAGTGCGGAATTCCCTGCTGCTCCTCCAAGGAAGGGCGCGCGGTTCCGATCCGCATTTCCCGATAGATCTGCATAGAATCCGCCGATATGATTTCCGCGCCGAACACTTTGCCCACAGCAATCGCAAGGCCGGTCTTTCCGGACGCGGTCGGGCCGACGACAGCAACCACTTTCTGCATACAGGCCCCCTATATCCGCTTAAATGCTTTTTCGATGTTTTTTTTGGAGTAAGCAATGATAACCGGACGGCCATGCGGGCACTGGTGCACTTCATTCTCCTCAATCAGCTTGCGCGCAAGGGCACGCAGCTCCGCAGCATCGTTCACATTTCCCGCTTTGATGGCGGCCTTGCAGGCAATGGTCTTCCACGCGCGGTTCTCCCGCTCGGTTTCTGTGGCTTTCATTCCCTTCATCCAATCGGAAAGAATCTCCAAAAAGGCTTCACCGGCGGACTCGTTGGTCAGACAAACCGGCCGGGAGCGCAGCAGCAGCTGCTTTTCCCCGAACGGATCAATTTCAAATCCGCTCTGATCCAGCGCCTCACGCTGCTCCAGCGCAAAGGCCAGTTC
>CAYRYQ010000120.1:0-3772 GCA_964428505.1 uncultured Eubacteriales bacterium | reverse complement strand
AAGAGCGTATTTGAAGTCTCGCTTTTTGGGGGTGATCTGATCACCACAAATAAAGTAAAAATTTACCTTGATCAATCAGGATTAAAGCCTGGCCAATTTCCAGAAGAGCCAACGCCGGGTTATTTTCAAGCCGTTGCCATTGAAGTGAAAGGGTATAGGGACGAAGCCAAAGCATCAGAAGAAAACGCCGCAGAAGCAAAACAAACCACCATAGGCAAAGCACAGGAAGCCGTAACCGCCGCCACAAGCGCACTGGAATCCGCTCAATTTGCAGCGGGGAGTGAAAGCAATGCGGAATCCTATATGGATCAGGCACTAACCGCCATGCAGACCGCCGTGCAGGCCATGTCTGACCTGCTTGCAATGATTGGGAAAGACATTGCTACTCTAACAGATGGTAAATTGACACCGTCCCAAATCCCGCCACTATCTATCAATGATGTGTTTGAAGTTGATCGTGAGAGCGATCTTGTTTCGCTCACCGCACAGCGTGGAGATGTGGCCCTGATCATCCCTGGTGATGTAGTAACCGACAGCTATATGTTATCGGCGGATGACCCAACCCAGCTTGTCAACTGGAAAAAACTTGGTGTCTCCTATGTTGCCAATGCCGGTCATGCCGTAACGGCGGATAATGCCGCAAACGCGGATAAAATCAACAATAAGCGCATGGTTGCTATGGTGCAATCTCAATTTGATGCGGCGGTCAAGGATCCAGACACTTATTATATAGTCGTGCCAGATGAGGTGTAGATATGGGTATATATATAGATGGGAAAATGGCAACATTATATAAGGGGGATTATAAACCGGTCAATCTGTATTTGGGCGATAAAAAAGCAGCTGGGTGGCGCGCCGCGGAGCATACAGGAACCGCGCTGGAGTGGGACAATACATATAACGATACGGTAACCGCTGCAACCGTGTATGGCGATAGCATACAATCAATAACTACACATGGCGCCAACGTTGTTGATGTATATAGGTGGTTGACACTTAACGATCCGGACAACCCGTCAGCGGGTACACAGAGTTATAAGCCTGTTAGGATCGGAGAATATAAGATGCACTGCTGGGGTACGGCTGTCGCAAATAACGCGTGGGTGGGAAAAAATCTAAAACCAAGCACCACTTACTATGTAAGTTTCAGGCTGAAAAAAAACGACAATCAAGCTAATGGATATAACATTATGTCAACTATGACGAGCGGCATATATCTATACTCAGGCGTATCAGGCTATAATACGGTAGTCATGGCGAGAGCGCCAACCAGCCAGCCATTAGTTGTCGGAGAGACAGTCGCTTATAGTGTGACAATAACGACACCTGCCGGCCTCTATGATGCTGCGGCAAATTATAGATTACTTGGATATTCTGAGAGGTGGACAAATGCGTCTGGTCAATCCGATTATGCCGTAATTACTATGTCCGATATTATGATCTCCGAAATAAATATACCCTATATACCCTATATCCCCGATAGCCCATCCAATGACTATCCATCCGCAATCACTAGCGCAGGAGCACATGGCGGGATTATGATTACATCTAATGGGGTCTCTGCAAGCAGATCAATCATCCTCCGATCTTTGCCAGATGGTACGAAAGACACATGGAATCCTATGACAGGAGTGGTGACACGCAGGATAGGCATACAGTCAATCGCTCCGGGGTCAATCTGGGAAATCATCGGAGCGGAACCTGACAGCATCGTGATGTGTACGCACCGCATACCAACCACTCTGTCTGGTACTACACTTACCATTGCCGGCGGTATAACCACGGAAGCAACGGTGCTGTATAGGCTTGCTACACCGAAACAGGAGACTGTTGATCCTATGACAATCCAAACCTTTCCGCGCCATACGGAGGTTGATGCGGGGGGCGCGGAGATTACTGCTACGGCAAGGGTGGTTGACGCTTAAAAAAGAGGGTGCTCGTTTAATTGATTTCTATTTCACCCCTATTTCACCCTTTGCCATAAAAAAGCTATGTTTCATGCGGCTTTTAGTTTGCTTGACATGCAAGAGGTCGCTGGTTCAAGTCCAGCTGTCTTCACCAAGAGAAAATAAAACCCGCCATTCAGGCGGGTTTTATTTTGTTTTTCAGGAAGTTTGCACGAATTCTACAGAGCCGTTATCTGTTAACGGCTCGTTCTTTTTCTTGCGGGCAACTTCCCCGGACTGGCGGAGAGATCGCGCGCCTGTGCCTAAAGGGTACGGGTGCGGATCCGCTTAGGGGGAAGGACACGATGCATGCGTTTCCTTGCGCGGTAAAAGGAATATTCCGCATGAAAAAAAGGCAAACTCTTTTTGAACAGAAAGGGGAGATGAGCGGTGTATTCTGCGTTAGAAAAAGGGTTTGCGGAACGAGACCTGTTGGAAGTACTCCGCGGGCGGCTGGGGTGCTGCTTTGTTTCTGATTTGAAAGGCAATTTATACCGCAGCCGGGCCCTATCAGCTCTCAGAGGGATCGATGCGGACGCTTTTTCTGCCCGTCAATGGAATGACGCAGTGGAATACCTGACCGGCCTGCGGCAGAATTTCCACCGTGGCTGGGAAGCCCAGCTGTATTTAGAAACATACCGGAGCCGGTGAGCGCATGAGGCGGAAATTGATTTTCCGCCTCGTTTTATTTTTCTTTATAATAAAGTCTGCAGTGACAGTATCCTTCAAATTCCGGATCGGCGATCTGCTTTCTGAACTCCTCACAGATACAGCGATTCTCCTGAATGTGCTGCAGTTTACAGGGGCAAAAACCCCCGGTACGTTTCAAGCCTTCTTTAATGGTGCTCACAATTTCGGCGTCTTCATTGAATCGAATTTTCATTTCACTTCCTCCAGCAGATGGCGCAGCTCTTCTTTCGGCTGAAAACCCACCATGATTTTTTTGATGTCCGTTCCCTCTGTCAGTACCAGGGTGGGAATACTCTCAATGCCAAAAGCGCCGGCCAGCTCCGGCTCCTGCTCCACATTTACTTTGCCAAAAATGATATCCGGATATTCCTGCTCCAGCTGTTCAAAAACCGGAGCCATCATTTGGCAGGGGCCGCACCAGTCTGCAAAAAAGTCAATCAATATTGTTTTTTTCCCTTTTAAAGCGGTATTCAGCGTTGCTTGGGTAAACTCCATGTTTGGCATCCTCACTTTCATGATAAATTAGTTTTCTGGCAGGTATAGACGTGAAAAAATATGGGATTTTAACTATATTATACCACAGAAAAAACACAAATGCAAGAGCGATAATGGTGTCGAAAATGAAACGCTATGCTGGTTTATGGCCGGTACTGCCAAGCCTGCATTTCGCTTTATGCGAGAAACATATCAAGGAATCAAAGCACATTATTTTGATCAAAAGACAGCAGTTTGGAAAACCGTCATCCGTCAATAAAATGAAAAACATTAAAAATAGACAAATATGTTCGAATGCGTTTACAAAAAGTACGCAAATTGTTTAAAAATGGCAACATTAGGTAATGTTAAATTTCGATGAGTCATGTTATACTGATCCTGAATCAAAGCAAACGAAGCAAAGGGATTATATTGAAAGATTAAAAGGAGGAAGATGAGGAATATGAAAATGAAAAACAGGGCAATATCCGTGCTTGTGACGGCAACCATGTTGCTGTCGCTGGCCGCCGTATTCGTTCTGCCGGCTGCTGCAATTACTTATTATGATGAAATCGTTTCTGCAACCGGGCTGAAGGACGTTTCGGCACTGCCGGATATTACGACTTACACTGCCAGTGTCACCCAATATAAGGTCAGCACAC
>CAYRYQ010000119.1:0-3823 GCA_964428505.1 uncultured Eubacteriales bacterium | reverse complement strand
ACCGTATTGATATACGCCGACAGGCAGCATGTCCTTGTCTGCGTGCTTTTTAAACAGTCTCCCCGCTTGCCGAAAAACGCGTTTTTCGGCAAGCTGACGGAAGAACGCCCGTTCCTCCGTCTTGCCGTTTTTGTTACTCGCCCAGCAGCGCGGCGCCGATGATGCCCGCGTCATTGCCCAGCATCGCAATGCGGATATCTGTATGCACATCGTTGAATCGGGCATACATTTCCTTCTTTGCATAAGCCACAACCGGTTTCAGCAGCGTTTCCCCTTCCTTGGAGATCCCCCCGCCGATACACAGGATTTCCGGCTGCAGAATGTTGATGATATCCACCAGACCGGTTGCCACCGAGTTTAAGTATTCCTCCACCACGGCTTGCCCCTCCGGATCCCCTTTGCGCATCGCGTCAAAAGAGGTCAGCCCGTTCACTTTATCCATGCTGCCGTCCGCCAGCTCCCACATCATGGATTCGGGATGATTCTGCATATGTTCTTTGGTGGTGGCGATCAGCCCGGACACCGAAGCATAGGCTTCCCAGCAGCCCTTTCTGCCGCAGGAGCAGGGCCGTCCGCCTTCCCGGATCACAATATGCCCCAGCTCGCCGCCGGCATGGTTAAAACCGCTGTAAAGCTTCCCGTCTAAAATCATTCCGCCGCCGACGCCGGTTCCCAGCGTGATGGTTACACTGTCTTTCGATCCGGCGGCAGCGCCGCATTTGGCTTCTGCCCAGGCCGCCACATTGGCGTCGTTTTCCACATAAACCGCCTTGCCCGGAAAATAAGTGCCCAGCAACTTGGCCAGCGGAGTATGGCTGAAGCCCATATTGTTGGCATAAATCACCTCGCCCTTTTCGGGATCAATCGCGCCCGGAGAGCCAATTCCAATACTTTTGATCTGATCCTCGGTGAGCCCTGCGCCGCTGATTGCCAGCCGCGCCGCCTCGGCCATCCGCTCGACAATATGCTCTACCCCGCCGGCAACCTCCGTGGGGATGCTGGTTTTATAGCGCAGCTTCATCTCCTCATCCACCACACCGGCGGCGATATTGGTTCCGCCCAAATCAATGCCCAGGTAATACATGCTTATTCCTCCGTGATTCCCATAATGTTTTTATTAATTTCTTCCGCCGCGTTATAACCGAGGCGTTTCTGACGATTGTTCATGGCGGCCACCTCAATGATAATGGCCAGATTCCTTCCCGGTTTTACCGGAATGGTCAGCGTGGGAAGATCCACGTCCAGAATATTGGTAAAATGGGTATCCATGCCCAGCCGGTCGTAAACCTTGTTCTGATCCCAGTTCTCCAGATGGATCTCCATATTAATATAGCCCTTTTCCTTCACTGCGCCGATGCCGAAAATCTT
The DNA here is from genome assembly GCA_964428505.1 of uncultured Eubacteriales bacterium. GTDB lineage: Bacteria > Bacillota > Clostridia > Oscillospirales > QAKW01 > QAKW01. The sequence goes on along the minus strand of CAYRYQ010000119.1, from coordinate 2,455 downwards.
GCGGACATTAATAATGCCAATGCCGCGCAGCTCCATAAAATATTGAATATTGGAAGGCGAAGAGCCCATTAAAGTGGTGGAGGTCACCCGTTTGACCACCACCGCATCGTCGGCGATCAGCCGGTGGCCCCGCTTGACCAGCTCCACGGCCGTCTCACTTTTGCCCACGCCGCTCTCCCCGGTCAGCAGAATGCCCTCGCCGTGCACCTCCACCAAAACGCCGTGCATCGTGATCTGCGGGCCCAGATGCTCGTTGAGATAAAAAATCGCGCTGCTGACAAACTGCGCCGTGTGCATGGGCGTTTTCAGGATCGGCACTTTGTATTTTTCCGCTACTTCGATCAGTTCCGGATAACCGTAAAGCCCCCGGGTGATGATCAGCGCCGGGAAACGGAACTCAAACAGCCGTTCAAAAATCCGGCGGCGGCGGGGCGGATCAAAATGATCCAGATAGGTGTGCTCCACCTTTCCCAACACCTGAATCCGGCTTTCGTCAAAATAATCAAAAAATCCCACCAGCTGCAAAGCAGGCCGGTTAATATCCGTAGAGATGATCTCCGTTTCCAATCCGCCGACCGGCATATAGACCGTTTCCAGATTCAATTGCTGAATCATCTGACCCAGCTTCAGAATTTCCTGATCATCCACCATGCATTCTCCCTTTTTTCATTCTTTTTTTCATTATAACAAATATCCCGCTCTGTTTCAAATAAAATGTTCATTTTTTTGCAAAAAAAAGGCTTGCTTTTCCGCATTTGGTATGGTAAAATATTTTTTGCTGTAGAGGAGGTGTATCAACATGGCAAAATGTGAAGTGTGCGGCAAGGGTGTTTCCTTCGGGAATCAGGTTTCCCATTCTCATCGTCGCAGCAATAAGGCGTTTAAGCCCAATGTTAAACGTGTGAAAGCGGTGGTGGAAGGCACGCCGAAGCGTGTGTATGTTTGTTCCAGATGCCTCCGTTCCGGTAAGGTTCAGAGATCCGTTTAATTGGGAAATCAACGTATGAAAGAGGATTTTTTTAAAATCCTCTTTTTATTTTACAAACACTTCAATAGAGCGCTCCGCTTAAAAAGCAGCCGCGTTTTTCTATCGGCAGACAGAACTTTTTCTTGCTTTTCCCAGCCGGAAATGGTACCATAGATACAGTTCTATCTTTAATATATAGATGTCTTTCCACCGCTCTATGAATGTTCAAAACGCAGGAGGTTTATTACTTATGGAAACAGATGCTTTGAATCTTGCCGAGCTGCTTCAGATTATGCGAAGAAAGCTGGTTTTGATTCTATGCTGCACGGTCGGTTTCGGCGCCGCCGCATTGATCTATACCATTTTCTTTATTACGCCGCAATACCAATCCTTTGCCACGCTGATTGTCAACAACCAGAATACGGCCAGCAACAGCACCTCGATCACCAACGATCAGATCAACTCGGCAAAGCAGCTGGTGGATACCTACGCGGTGATTCTGAAAAGCGATACCGTGATGGACACGGTCATCAGCCGCCTGAATCTAAGGTCGCGGGAAGGCTTCAGCACGGTTACCACCGCGCAGCTGGCCTCCATGGTCTCCATCACGCAGGTGGATTCCACGCCGGTCATGCGCATTGCCGCCACCACGCCGAACGCCACGCTTTCCACCGAGATTGTTTCGGAAATTGTTGACGTTGCGCCTGAGCTGATTATTCAGACCGTGAAGGCCGGATCGGTGGAGGTAATTACGTCTCCCCGCGCGAAAGACGGCCGGGTTTCTCCCAGCAACAAAAAAAACACGCTGCTGGGCGCTGTGATCGGGTTTGTGCTGGCGGTGCTGTTTGCCATCTTGCTGAGCAAGCTGGATCAAACGGTCAAAACAGGTGACGATATTGTAAAGAATTTTAATCTTCCGGTATTGGGTATCATCCCGAGCTACGAAGAATAAGGAAGGGAGAACGATCCATGAGAAGAAGATCCAACCGCATCAGTGCTCCCTTCAAGCCGATGAGTGCCGCAACCCCCTTCGCCTTTCGGGAAGCCTATAAATCCCTGCGCACCAACTTGAATTTCGTAACCATGAACAATCAATATAAAACCATCGGCATCACCAGTGCGATCCCCAACGAAGGGAAGACCAACGTGGCCATTCATCTGGCCTGCAGCCTGGCGGAAGTCGGCCACAAGGTTTTATTGGTGGACTGCGATCTGCGAAGACCGCGGATTCAGCGGTATCTGAAAATTGACAACAAGAATAAAGGCCTTTCCACCGTGCTCAGCGGGCAAAGCCAGCTGGGCGAAAGTATTTTTACCATGAACGATCTGAAAATCGACGTTCTTTGCGCGGGCGTCATTCCGCCCAACCCGGTTGAAATGCTGGCCAATCCTGTGATGGGGCAGCTGATCGGCACCCTGAAAACGGTTTACGACTATATTATTTTTGACACGCCTCCGGTATCGGTCGTGACCGATTCGGCAGAGCTC
>CAYRYQ010000118.1:0-3884 GCA_964428505.1 uncultured Eubacteriales bacterium | reverse complement strand
TATGGAGCCGGCATAAAAGGAAAAGTGGTTGAGGCGATGCATTTTTCCATCCCGGTTATTACCACTTCGGTCGGCGCAGAAGGAATCAAAGGGGCAGAGGAGATCCTCTGTGTCAAGGATTCGGAAGAGGAGTTTGCGGCTGCGATCCTCGAATTATATGATAATCCGGGAAAGCTGGCGGACATGTCCAGGCTGTCGGGGGCCTATATCAAGGAGAATTTCTCTTCTGCGAGCGCCATGAAAGCAATCCGGGAAGAGTTTTGATTTGCAGGCTGCGGAAGCGGTGTAATTCCTGGGCTGCCTGCATTGCCGGAGAAAAGAGGAGATAAGATGATTATTCGTTCGAAAGCGCCGCTGCGTCTGGGACTGGCGGGCGGTGGAACTGATGTGTCACCGTATAGTGACGAGTTTGGCGGCTACATACTTAATGCAACGATTGATATGTACGCGTACTGTACCATTAAAATAACCGATACTGATACAGTTTCCTTTTATGCGGCAGATCGGGGCGAACGGTATGAAGCTGCTGCTGCGGCCTATTTGCCGCTGGACGGAAATCTGGACTTGCACAAAGGGGTATATAATAAAATCATCGCCCTGTATAATGACGGAAAACCGTTATCCTTTGAAATGACAACGTATTCGGATGCTCCGGCCGGCTCGGGCCTTGGATCTTCCTCCACGATGGTTGTTGCCATTTTGAAAGCATTTCAAGAGTGGCTGGATTTGCCGTTGGGCGATTATGATATGGCAAAACTGGCTTATGAGATTGAACGAATTGATATTGGTCTGGCAGGGGGAAAGCAAGATCAGTATGCGGCTACTTTTGGCGGCTTTAATTTTATCGAGTTTTACGAGAATGACCGGGTGATTGTGAATCCCTTGCGGATTAAAAACTGGATTATTAATGAGCTGGAAAGTTCCCTGGTATTATATTATACAGGGACTTCACGGGATTCCGCCAAAATCATTGAAGACCAGATAAAAAGCATTGGCATTCATAACGGGAAAAGTCTGGAAGGAATGCACGAACTGAAGAAGTCGGCGCACGTCATGAAGGAGAACATTCTGAAGGGCGACTTTGAAGGGTTTACCGAGTGTCTCCGTAAGAGTTGGGAGTCTAAAAAGAAAACGTCTTCCTCCATTTCTAACGGTGAAATCGATACGATGTATGATTATGTAATGGAACATGGAGGGAAAGCGGCCAAAATATCAGGCGCCGGCGGCGGCGGTTTTATGATGATTATCTGTGATCCTGTAAAACGCTTTGAGCTGGTGCGGGCTTTGAAAAAAACAAAGGGAACAGTCATTATCACCAGTTTTACCAAAAATGGAACGCAAGCGTGGCGCTTATATTAAAGGGAGCGTAGTGATGAAACGTGCAACCAAGGAGATACTGGAGCATCTTATACAGAGACATCAGGATTTGAAGGAATGTCAGCCTGCTATTTGCAAGGCAGCGGCGATGATTACCGATGCCTATAAAAAAGGAAACAAGCTGCTGCTATGCGGCAATGGCGGCAGTGCAGCAGATGCCGAGCATATTGTCGGGGAATTGATGAAGGGTTTTTTGCTGCCTCGAACCTTGGATGAGGCCATGAAAGGGAAACTAAAGGATTTGTTTCCGGATACGGCAGAGTATTTAAGTCAGAACCTGCAAGGTCCGCTGCCTGCCATATCGCTGGTCAGTCAGAGCGGCTTAATGACAGCCTTTGGAAATGATCAAGCGGCAGACCTGGTATTTGCACAACAGGTTTTGGGGTATGGCCAGAAAGAGGATATACTGCTGGCAATCAGCACCTCCGGAAAATCGCAAAATGTAATCTATGCGGCGCAGGTAGCGAAGGCCCAAGGCTTAAAAGTTATTTCTCTAACCGGTGCTGACGGCGGCCTTCTAAAGCGGCTGTCGGATGTTTTAATTAATGTGCCATCTCAAGAGACCTTTATGGTGCAAGAATATCATTTGCCGGTGTATCATGCTATTTGCGCATGTGTTGAAAATGAAATTTTTAATAAAGAGGATATATAGATGGAAGCAATTATCCTGGCCGGGGGCTTTGGTACGCGCTTGCAGCATGTTGTGGCAGATGTGCCGAAACCGATGGCCCCTATTGGTAAAAAGCCCTTTTTAGGCTATATATTGGACAACCTTATTGAGCATGGCATCGATAAGGTTGTTCTGGCAGTTGGCTACAAGAAGAATGAGATTATTGATTATTTCGCTGCTTCCTATCGCAATGTGGAAATTCTGTATTCTCCGGAAGATACGCCGCTGCTTACTGGCGGCGCCATTAAAAAAGCCTTAACTCTCTGCAAGGAACAGCAGGTTTTTGTGATTAACGGTGATACTTTTTTTGAGGTGGACCTGCAGAAAATGGCAGAGTTTCACAAACAGCATGAATCCATGCTGACAATTGCCACGAAGAAAATGTCTTGTTTTGAACGATATGGCACGGTGGTTACGAGGGAGGACCGAGTCATTGCGTTCCAGGAAAAGAAGTTCGTGCAAGAAGGCGCTATTAACGGCGGGGTTTATTGTCTAAATCGAAATGTATTGGATGGGGTTCGGGATTCTAAATTTTCTTTTGAAGTGGATGTAATGGAGAAAAAAGTTGCAGAAATTCCCATGTTTGCTTATCCGTCAGAAGGTTATTTTATTGATATCGGCATACCGGAAGATTATTACAGGGCGCAGAAAGATTTTGGCGGGGTAAATCCTGAATAGAACCGCAAAGTGCAAGAGGGTCCTCTCTTGTTAACGCAGATAGGTAAGGGGCGAGTTCATGCATACGGCAGAGAGCATAAACAGCAACCATGCTGCATCGGTCAAGGAAAGAGTTAAATGGATTGATATTTACAAGGGCATTGCTATTATTGCGATGGTTTTGGGGCATACCTCCGGTATTGCCGTACCCTATGTATATATTTTTCATATGGCGGCATTTTTTTTCATATCCGGATATACGGAAAAATTTGAGTCGAAAAGTATATTTGAGATTATCGTTGCGAAAAGCACGTCCCTTTTAATCCCTTTTTTTGGCATCAATCTTTTTTTTGTAGCGATTCGCTTGATAATGAATATTGCGGATATTGAACGCTTCTATTATGATGAGGCCTTGACCGGTTCCAATGTATATGGTTATGTCAAAATGCTGTTTCAATGCAGCTGGACAACGGACTGGGGCGGGGCGACGTGGTTTTTGGTTGCTTTGTTTTTTGCTTTTTTATTTTCAAAGATCTTAATTTTGATTACTAAAAATGAAATCAATTGGCTGACGGTATTGTTGAGTACCGGCTTATTGCTGTTGTTATATTATGTTTTGACCTTCAAAATTCACTTTAGATGTTTTGTAGATTTAAGTGGTATTGCGGCTTTTTATTTAATTCTGGGAAGTTATTGCCGTGTAAAGCAAATCTTTGCGAAGATAAGAGTGAAGACTATCTTGCTGCTGGCAGCAGGGGCCTGTTTGTACTTGTTTGTGTTTGGCCATGTTTTGCACGTAATGGTGGATTGGCCGGAGCGGAAATTTAATCTGCCTTTTTTGGATATGTTATCTTCGGCAGTTGCAATTTGGATTATTTACAATATATCTGCCAAACTGGAAAACACAAAAGCCGGCAGTATGCTGGTTTATCTGGGACAAAATTCTTTAGGGCTTCTGGTAACCCATTTTTTGCTTTTGCGCGTTATTTTTACGATGGAGTATCTCCTAGGCCTGGCGGATGCAACTCTTCTGAAAAAGCTGACTCCCTTTCCCAATACCTTTGAAACATTTATTTACACGTTGCTGGTGCTGTTTCTGTTTACGGGGCTGAATCAGCTTTTGGCTGCTAACCGGATATATAAGTTTATTGTTTTAGGTAAGTATAAATGCAATGTATCC
>CAYRYQ010000117.1:0-3887 GCA_964428505.1 uncultured Eubacteriales bacterium | reverse complement strand
GGGAGACGGTTTAAAAAGCACGCAGACAAGGACATGCTGCCTGTCGGCGTATATCAATACGGTAAGGCGGCATGGACGCCGTAAGCAAAAAAGTGGATTTTATGCGGCAAAACGCCACATTTTTTCTTTTCCTGGGCTGCTGAATCTATTTTTGAGAGTCCATTTCCCTTTTTACGAAAACCAATTTTTCTCTTTCTATTTTTTGCGGTGCGGGACTTTTTTGACAGTCTGCTCCGCTTCCCATTTGGGAAGCGGAGCTTTTCAGCATGCGGAAAAATGAAGTTTTTCGGCACGCTCCCGAGGCTGCTTGAAGCTTATATAGACGAAGACGCTCCCCTTTTTGGGGCTGAAAAAGCAGCAGAGGGCTTTCGCTAATTGCGGGAGCACTCTGCCGGCGTTATAGGTGGATTTGATTTTATATAAACCCGGGCAAAAAACGCCTTGCGGGCATCTTCTGCAGGGTCAGTCCAGCTGCATTTCGTTGAGCAGGTCCCGCAGCGCCTTGAGCTCTTCATCAGTGAAGGATACGCCCTTGTTCATTTTGGAGCCATCCGGCGACCATTCCCGCAAATCAAATTTAGGTGTCCGATCCATCCAGCTGATCTTGTTGAGCTGCTTGGACCAGCCGTTGGTATTTTGCGGCAAATCTCCGAAATGTTCTGTAATTTCATATTTAAATTCCGCCATGATGAACCTCCCTAATATTATATTATATATGGACAACAATATTATATAGGGCCTCTTGGACTGTTGTCAAGAAATATTCGAAAAAAATTGGAATCAACTGTTGACAATCGCATAAAATAGTGGTAAAGTATGTATATTAGCACTCTAAGGTTATGAGTGCTAACGCAGAAGAAGGGATGGTGAGAGGATGAAGGATCGGCTGCATGTCATTCTGAAGGCGGTTGTGGAAGCCTATGTGCGCACAGGCGAACCGGTATCCTCTAAGCTGATTCTGGAGCAGGCGGCTTTGCAGGTTTCCTCTGCCACCGTGCGCAACGATCTGGCAGAGCTGGAGCGGGAAGGTCTTTTGGAACAGCCCCACACCAGCGCAGGGCGAGTGCCCACCGAGCGGGGCTATCGCTATTATGTGGATCATCTGCTGCAGCCCACGGCGCTCTCCACCGAGCGGGCGGCTGTGATTGAAGAGGCGGTAGACGACCCATATGGGAATGCGGATGAGTTTATCAAGCATGCGCTTTCCCGCTTTTCTGAGATCACCGGTTATACCGCAGCCGCGGTGATCGGCCACACGGATGAGGATCGGATTATCAAGGTGGAGTTGGTCAAAACAGCCGACAATTGCCTGAATCTGGTGGCCATCACGCAGAGCGGAACGGTGAAAAACAGCTTTTGCCGCTTTTATTTTCTGGCAGATGATCAGGACATTGAGGATCTGTCGCGGGTGCTGAATGAATTTTTGGGAGATGTGAGCTTTGCCAAGCTGGCCAACACGGATTTTGACGCGTTGGAACAGGCGCTGGCGGGGCTGCACAAGAACTGGAATTTTATGGCCGGTATTGTAAAAAATATGGTTTGTTCCATCCGTCATCCCAAGGTTTATGTCAGCGGCCAGAGCAAGCTTTTGTATCACCCGGAGTTTTACGAGGTGCATAAGGTGCAGAATGTGCTCCGCTTTTTAAGCGACGAGGAGCAGCTGGCTTCGCTCCTGAAGGAGCAGGGCGGAAAGGAACTCTCCATTGCCATCGGCAGCGAGATCGCCGGCATTAATTTCAGCGACATGGGGCTGATTGTCCGCAAGTACGGATGCAAATCCGGCTGCGGCGCCATCAGTCTGCTGGGGCCCAAGCGGATGGATTATGGAAGGAACGCCTCCCAAATCGAGTATTTTGCCAAATGCATCGAACAATATTTAAAGGATAGGGAAGGATAGTCGATGGAAGAAGAATTGAAGCAGGCCCCTGAGACGAAAGAGAAGACCGACGCGCCGGAACAAGAAATGCCACAGGCGGCAGACGGCACCGGAGGGGAGGCCGCAGCGGCTTTCCACGAGGGGAAAGAAAAGAAGAGAAAAGATAAAAAGAAAGACGAAAAAAACGAATGGGAAGAAAAATTCAACCAGGAGCACGATCAGTATCTGCGGCTGTATGCGGAGTATGAAAATTACCGCAAGCGCACGGCCAAGGAACGCGACCGCCTCTTCGGCGACGGAGTGACCCGGGCGGTCAGCGCCGTTTTGCCGGCCATCGACAATCTGGAGCGGGCGCTGCTTTCCGAGGGCGATGAGAGCGCGCTGAAAAGCGGCTTGGAGATGACGCTGAGGCAGATGCTGGAGTCGCTGGAAAAAATGGGGGTCACCCCCATGGGCGAAAAGGGCGAGCTCTTTGACCCGAACCGTCACGAAGCAATCATGCATATGGAAGACCCCGCATTCCAGGAGGGCGAAATTGTCGAAGTCTTCCAGCGGGGGTATTTATACAAAGAGGATACCGTCATTCGGCACGCTTGTGTCAAGACGGCCAACTAAGGAGGTTTTTATCATGGGAAAAATTATCGGCATTGATTTAGGAACAACGAATAGCTGCGTGGCGGTGATGGAGGGCGGTGAGCCCACTGTGATCGCCAACAGCGAGGGCGCGAGAACCACCCCGTCTGTGGTGGCGTTCAGCAAGAATGGCGAGCGCATGGTGGGCCAGGTGGCAAAACGCCAGGCCATCACCAATCCGGAGCGAACCATCGCCTCCATCAAGAGGGATATGGGCAGTGCCAGAAGAGTAAAGATCGACAGCAAGGATTATTCGCCGGAAGAAATTTCCGCGTTTATCCTGATGAAGCTGAAGGCAGACGCGGAAGCCTTTTTGGGCGAGCAGGTCACCGAGGCGGTCATCACGGTTCCGGCTTATTTCAGCGATTCCCAGCGGCAGGCAACCAAAGACGCCGGCCGGATCGCGGGGCTGGATGTGAAGCGGATCATCAACGAGCCCACGGCGGCGGCGCTGGCTTACGGCGTGGATAAGGAAGGCGAGCAGAAGATCATGGTTTATGATCTGGGCGGCGGCACCTTTGATGTTTCGATTCTGGAAATCGGCGACGGGGTCTGCGAGGTACTGGCCACGGCCGGGAATAACCGGCTGGGTGGCGACGACTTTGACCAGCGGGTTATCGATTGGATGGCCGGCGAATTCAAGGCGCAGAACGGCATTGATCTGAAGGCCGACAATATGGCGGCGCAGCGGCTGAAGGAAGCGGCGGAGAAGGCCAAAATCGAGCTTTCCGGCATGATGACCACCAATATCAACCTGCCCTTTATCAGCGGCGGCCCGGCGGGCCCGCTGCATCTGGATATGACGCTGACGAGAGCAAAATTCAACGAACTGACCGCCGACCTGGTGGAAGCCACCATGGGCCCCGTGCGTCAGGCGCTGAAAGACGCGGATCTGAAGCCGGCCGACATTAAGAAGGTGCTGCTGGTGGGCGGCTCCACCCGGATTCCCGCGGTGGCGGAGGCCATCAGCAAATTCATGGGTCAGGAAGCCCATAAGGGCATCAACCCCGACGAGTGCGTGGCGGTCGGTGCGGCCATTCAGGGCGGCATTCTGGGCGGTGACGTCAAGGGCGTGGTGCTGCTGGATGTAACGCCTTTGTCCTTAGGCCTTGAAACGCTGGGTGGGGTGTTCACCAAGCTGATCGACCGGAACACCACCATCCCGACCAAAAAGAGCCAGATCTTCTCGACCGCGGCAGATAACCAGCCCAGCGTGGAGATCCATGTGCTGCAGGGCGAGCGGGAAATGGCAACCGACAATAAAACGCTGGGCAAATTCCAGCTAACCGGCATTGCGCCCGCGCCCCGCGGCGTGCCCCAGATTGAGGTGACCTTTGATATTGATGCCAACGGCATTGTGAACGTTTCTGCCAAGGAT
>CAYRYQ010000116.1:0-4011 GCA_964428505.1 uncultured Eubacteriales bacterium | reverse complement strand
ACGAATGGTTTGTACTCAATCCGGATCTCAATCAAATTTCGGAGCTTTACTTAGAGCTAACTGCTTTTATGCGGGAAATCGGAAAGCCGGTTCGCCGCTCAGAGTTGCCTCCCAAATTGAAAAAAATTTGTCTGCAGGCCTATCGGGACGGCATTTTGATTGAAGAAATCCGTTCGATTCGCAACATCGGCGATCTGCAGGAGAAAAAAATTAGGCGCTTGCAGACGACGGAGCAGGTGGAACGTTATCTTTCAGATCTGGATCACCGATTTGAAAAGCAGCGGGATTTGCTGACTTTGTTTCTGGACGACGCGGTGCTCTCCGCCAAGGATGCCTTATACTATTCTGGGTGTGGCCCTTCCACGGTAAAAACACTGGTGAAAAAAGGCTTTCTGGAGGTATTCAGCGAATCGAAAGAGCGGATTCCCTACGGCAAAATGGAGCGGGGAGAAGAGCGTTCTCCTATTTTGCTGGAGCCGGAGCAGCAAGCGGTTTATGAAAATCTGGCCGGCGCTTATGAGAAGGAAGGCACGCATCTGTTATTTGGCGTGACCGGAAGCGGGAAAACCCACATATTTATGAAACTCATGGATGATATGGTGGCTGCCGGAAAATCGGTTTTGATGCTGGTGCCGGAAATTGCGCTGACGCCCCAGATGCTTCGTCGCTTTTATCGGCGTTACGGAGACTGCGTTTGTGTATTGCACAGCGGTTTAAGTTTGGGAGAAAAGGCGGATGAGTGGAAAAAAATCCGGGCCGGTTCGGCCAAAATTATTGTTGGAACCCGCAGCGCTGTTTTCGCGCCGGCGATGAATCTGGGGCTGATCATCATGGATGAAGAGCATGAATCCAGCTATAAATCGGAAACGTCGCCCCGTTATCACGCCCGGGATATTGCCCGGTTTATCTCACACTATTGCCAAATTCCGGTATTGCTGGCTTCAGCAACTCCTTCTGTTGAAAGCTTTTACGCCGCGCAGAGCGGACGATATCAGCTTCACCGGTTAACCAAGCGTTACCACAATGCCGTTCTGCCGGATGTACAGCTGGTGGATATGCGCCGGGAAACATTGGTGGAAGGCACTTGTATTTTCAGCGAAAAGCTGTTGCGCCACCTGCAAGATACGTTTGTCGCCAAAGAGCAGGCCATTCTTTTTTTGAATCGCCGGGGAATGCATTCCGTGGTGGGGTGCTCCTCCTGCGGCGCGGTGGCAAAATGCCCTTCCTGCGGCATTGCGCTTACTTACCATAAAGCCAACAACCGGTTAATGTGCCACTATTGCGGCTATAATATAAAGATGTTTCAGCAGTGCCCGAACTGTCAGAGTACGCATCTGAAAATGCTGGGGATGGGCACGCAGTATATAGAAGATGAATTAAACAATCGTTTCCCCGACCTGCGCGTTCTCCGCTTGGATATGGATACGGTGGATTCTTATCTTTCCTACGGAGAAAAGCTGCATGCGTTTCGCGAGGGGGAATATGATGTGATGCTTGGAACCCAAATGGTGGCGAAGGGGCTGGATTTCCCCAATGTGACGCTGGTGGGGGTATTACAGGCAGATATGTCGCTTTACGCAGATGACTTCAGGGCAAACGAGCGTACCTTTCAACTTTTGACGCAGGTTTGCGGGCGATCCGGAAGAAGCGGAAAAGAAGGGGTGGCCATTATTCAGACTTATTGTCCGGATCATCATGTGATCGCGCTTTCCAAAGAGCAGGACTATGCGCTCTTTTTTAAGCAGGAGCTGGCGTTTCGCAAGCTGGTTCTATACCCGCCGTTCTGCGATATTCTGCTGATCGGAGTTGAGGCTCTTTCGAAAAGGGCGGCGACGGAAACGATGCAGAACATTTATCGGTTCTTTCAGGATAACAGCCTTGGCGATTACCGGGATATTCCCCTGCGGCTTTTATCACCGGTGGTTCCCCGCATTGAAATGCTGCGCGGCCGTCACCGGATGCAGATGCTGATCAAATGCAAAAATTCCAAAGAGCTGCGAACTCTGATTCAGCGCTGCAGGGAAAAAATTTCAGTGGCCGGCGTTCAGGTCGGTTACAATATGAATCCGATTCAGTATTTTTAGAGGTGAGCTTATGGCATTAAGAAATATCGTAAAAGAGAATATGGATTTTTTGGGCAAGAAATCCCGGCCGGTAACGGTTTTCGATCAGAAACTAGCGATTTTGGTTGAAGATATGCGGGAAACGCTGCGCAAAGAAGAAGGGGTGGGGCTGGCAGCGCCTCAGGTGGGCGTTTTACGCAGAATCTTTGTGGCCGACATTCATCTGGACGGCAGTGAATATAAAGAGTTCATCAATCCGGTCATTCTAACGGCTACCGGCAAAAACGATAAATATTATGAAGGATGTCTCTCTTTCCCCGGCCGCACCTTCCGCGTGACCAGGGCCGACAAGGTGACCATGCGGGCACAGGATTTGACCGGTGCGTTCTTTGAATATAAAGCGGAGGATTTTGCCGCCCGCTGCCTGCTGCATGAATATGATCATTTGAATGGCGTAACGCTTCCTTTGATCGGTGAAGAGGTATTAGAGGATGAATAAAGACTTACGGGTGTTATTCATGGGTACGCCGGATTTTGCGGTCGTCTCCTGTAAGGCGCTGATGGCTCATTTTCAGCTGCTTTGCGTGGTGACGCAGCCGGATCGCCCGAAAGGCAGAGGCAGCAAACAGACTGCTCCCGCGGTGAAGCAATATGCGTTGGAACACGGTATCCCGGTTTTTCAGCCGGAAACGCTTAAAAAGGACGCTTTGCTGCCCCTTTTGCAGGAATTGCAGCCGGACATCATTGTGGTGGCGGCCTACGGGCGCATTCTGCCGGACTATATTTTGAAATTTCCCCGCTATGGTTGTGTGAATGTGCACGGTTCATTGCTCCCGAAATATCGGGGAGCCGCGCCGATTCAGCGTGCGGTGATCAACGGCGAGCGAAAAACCGGCGTTACGATCATGCGGATGGACCGCGGAATGGATACCGGCGATATGATCCTGCAAACGCCGATGGAAATTCTGGATACCGATACGGCCGGCACCTTGTTTGAGCGAATGGCGCAGGTCGGAGCAGACACCCTGCTGCATGCCATCGAACAGATTTTATCCGGCACTGCCAGCTATATCTCCCAAAACGAAAAAGAGGCCACCTATGCACCCATGATTGAAAAGGCAGAGGCGGAAATTGATTTTCAGGCAGATGCCGGTTCAGTCAGGGCGCGTATTATGGGCATGAACCCTTCCCCGGGCGCTTTTTATTACGTGGGGCAGCAGCGCCTGAAACTATTAGAAGCATTTTCTGGACATACTGCTTCTGCACTGCCCGGAACCGTTACCGCTGTTTCGGAGGCGGGGATTGAGGTTGCCTGTGGGGATGGCAGAGCGGTTCTTCTGACTGTGGTGCAAAAAGAAGGAAAAAATAAAATGAGCGCATATTCCTATGCCTGCGGCGCTAAACTGGCCGTAGGAGAACGTTTAAAATAAAGAAAGGAGTGTAAATCCAGTGTTTTTTTATTCGTATTATTTTGGTATCTTTGCCATTTTGCCGGTGCTGCTGTTGACCTTACTGGTGCAGGCCCGGATGAACGCAACATATCGGAAATATAAAAACATTCCGAATTCAAGAGGAAAGACCGGCGGGGAGATGGCCATGGATATTCTGCGCCGGGCAGGAATTTACGATGTGCAGGTAAACTGTGTGGCGGGGGATCTTGTGGATCATTTTGATCCGGTTAAAAAAGTCGTTACACTGTCGGAATCGGTCTATAACGGTACAAGCGTTGCATCCGTTGGGATCGCGGCCCACGAATGCGGACACGCACTGCAATATGATCAGGGCTATTTTCCGATTCGGGTGCGCAGCGCCGTGGTTGGAATTACCAATATCAGCAGCAAGGTTCTGTATTTTTTAATGTTTTTCGGATTTTTCTTTTATAACAGCAGAAGTATGGGACCGGTTTTATTCAATGTGGCGGTTCTTTGCTTTATTGTTATTTTATTTT
>CAYRYQ010000115.1:0-4029 GCA_964428505.1 uncultured Eubacteriales bacterium | reverse complement strand
AGCGCAAAGGGAAGGTAATCAAACTCTGCCAGCATTTCCTCGGTGGTAAGGTAATAGAGCGGTGGCTGCAGATCCGCGTCTTCAAACCCATTGCCTGCCATCAGAATCCGCCGGAAAACCTCGTCTCTCGCGTCCAGAAAGTGCGCATCACAGGTGGCAACAACCGGCTTTTTCAACTCTTCCCCCAATTGAATGATTCTCAGATTGAATTGCTGCAGCCCCTCCTCATTGGAAACCGTTCCATTCCGCATCATATAGGCGTTGTTGCCAAGAGGCTGAATTTCCAAATAATCATAAAAGGACGCAATTCCCCTTTGCTCTTCTGATGGCGCTCCCCGCACCACAGAGCGAAATAATTCACCCGCCTCGCAGGCGCTTCCGATGATCAATCCTTCCCGAAGACGCTGAATTTCGGAACGAAACATCAGTGGTTTTCTGTAAAAATGCCGGATATTGGACAAACTGACCAGCTCATAAAGATGCTTTAGCCCCACTTTATTTTTGACCAGCAAAATAATGTGGTAACGGGGCGTCGCTTTCTGGCGGTAGCTCTCCTCCGGGTGAAAATCCGGCACCGTATCATCCACCAGATACCCTTCAACTCCATAGATCATTTTCACGCCGCATTCCTGAGAAATTGCCTGCGCGCTGGGATAATTCTGCAAATTTCCGTGGTCGGTTATGGCGATGGCCGTATGCCCCCAGTATGCCGCGCGGCGCACAAAATCTTCAATCGGATTCACCGCGTCCATGGCCGACATATTGGTATGCAGATGCAGCTCCACCCGTTTTTCTGCGGCCTGATCCTGCCGGATACTGTATTTTGCCCCAAAAATGCATTTTGCATTGATGACATAGTCTTCTTCATATTTGTCGTAAAGCACCTGCCCGGAAGCGCCGATCACCGCCCCCGGTTTTAAAGCGCCGGAAAGCGCTTCGGCCTTTTCCTGCGGCACCATCCATTTCAGGATAATCGAACCGGTATAATCAGTAATATAAACCGAAAAACGCACATTTTTTTGATCCCAGGTTGTGCGGCTGTCGCATTTAAAGATGTTGCCCATGACCGAAACTGCGCCATCCACCTGGTTCACCTTATCCAAGGCATAAAAATTTCGGTTGATCCGATCTCCATAAATCAGCTGATCGGTCGGAGAAAACGGAATTTTCGGCATTTCAGTCATCACCGGCTGCCGCTTCCATTCCCGCTTTGGGGCTGGCGCCTGGGGCGCTGAAACCGGTGCCGCCTTTACCGGTGGAACCTCTTCCATAACCGGCTCCGGGATTTCCTCTATTTGCGTTTCATCCACCTGTGTAATTCCGTTAAATACGATCTGATAGGAGACCTGAAACCATGCCCTCAACACACTCTGCAGGGTGTTTTGAACGCCAAGTGCCTCCAGCATATCCAAACCACCGTATTTCAGCTCCACATAAACGACAGCGTCCTCCACACGAATGACCGAGTCATTCAAAAAGCCATTGACCCCTCCGTTGCGCTTCTTGGCACACAGCACCACATCCGGCCAGCAATCCTGCGTAAGAATCATATCCCGGTAGCAGGGGCAGATTTCAGTTTCGTTTAATTCATAAGCACACCGGATATTTTGCTCCAGCTTTAAAATATGGGAAAAAGGCACATATTTCGGAAAAACCGCATGTGCCTTCAACATTCTATGCTGCTGGTTGACTTCCACCTTTGCGGCGTAAGCATCCTGAAACCACTCCCTTTCCTGATCAGAAAAAGAGCAGCGCTTAAAATAAGTAAGTATTTCTTTATTCGACATTTTGCGCTTCCTTTGACATTTCCCGGATTTCCTCCATCAGCGCGTCAAACAGCTGCGCTTCCGGCACTTTACAAATGATTTTTCCTTTTTTAAAGAGAAGGCCTTCTCCGTCTCCCCCCGCGATCCCAACATCGGCCTCCTTTGCCTCTCCCGGTCCGTTAACAGCGCAGCCCATTACGGCGACTTTCAGCCCGCTATGATTCTGCTCCAGCGCCTGCTCCACTTTTTCTGCGATTTCAATAACAGGGATACGGGTTCGGCCACAGGTGGGGCAGGAAATCAGTTGGCAGGCGCCCTGCACCATATTCAGCGCCTTTAAAATACGAAAACCGGCATATACTTCTTCCACCGGATCCGCCGTCAGGGAAACGCGGATCGTGTCGCCGATTCCGTCTGCCAGCAGGCTGCCGATCCCAATGGCGTTTTTCACCATTCCCATCTCCCGGGTACCGGCCTCGGTGACCCCCAGATGAAAGGGATAGTCACAAACCCGGTGTAGCAGCCGATATGCTGCGATGGTGCGCTTGACATCTGAACTTTTAATAGAAATCACGATATCGTGAAACTGGTATTTTTCTAAAATGCGCACATGACGCATGGCGCTTTCTACCAACGCTTCCGGTGTCGGCGCACCATACTGCGCTAAAATGCTCTTATCCAGAGAACCGCCGTTGACGCCGACCCGGATCGGGATCCGCCGTTCCCGACAGGCGGCAAGAACTTCTTTGATCCGATCTTCATTGCCGATGTTGCCGGGATTGATCCGAATTTTATCCGCACCGGCATCAATGGCGGCAAGCGCCAGACGATAATCAAAATGAATGTCTGCCACGATGGGCATTGAAACCGCCTTTTTTAGTCGCCGGATCGTAATGGCTGCGGTTTTATTGGGAACACTGATCCGTAAAATGTCACAGCCGGCCTTTTCCAGCACAATGGCCTGCGTCACTGCGGCGTCATGATCCCCGGCCGGCGTATTGAGCATGGACTGCACATAAACACGTCCGTTTCCCAATACCAGCTTTCCTACCTGCACCTGTCTTGACAAAGCGTCCGCCTCCTTAGAACAAATTCAAAATATCTTTGAATGTCACCACCAACATCAGACCCATTAAAAGCGCCAGCCCCACACCATTGAGCGCCATTTCAAAATTCTTCGGCAACGGTTTGCGCCGGATTGCCTCAATGATCAAAAGCAAAATTCTTCCTCCATCCAGAGCCGGAAACGGAAGCAAATTCATGATGCCAAGGTTGATGGATATCAAGGCGATGATCATCAGCAGAGATCGAAGCCCCATTGTGGCGCTTTTTCCGATAGCTTCGGCCGTACCCACCGGGCCGCTGACCTGGCTGTAATCCGCTTTCATTGTGAACATGGAACCAACAAAGGAATAGATCGAGCGCGAAACCGAAACGGTATATCCGAAAGAATAGCGAATCACCGACAAAACATTACGCTTGGCCCCATAAACAAGAAAATCAACATCATAAAAGGAGCCGTAGGTTTTATCGTCTACTTTTGGAAAATGCACTTGCTCCAGTGTGACGGTCTGGCCGTTTCTCAAGACTCTTAGCGTGAAATCCTCCATTTTGCTCTCTTTGGAGAGGGCATAGGAGATATCCATATAGGAATAGATCCGATAATCGTTGATCGCCAGAATTTTGTCTTTTTCCTGCAGACCGCTCTGCTGCGACACCGCTTCAGCATCAAACTCCGCCACCGTGGTGGTTGGGTAATTGCGCAGCGTGGCGTTCACACAGCAGATCAGCAAAAAGCCCATCAGAATATTCATGGCGGCGCCCATCACCAGAACCAAAAAGCGCTTCCACTTCGGTTTTCTGGTAAAGGAGCCCTCCTCCTCACTGTCGCCGTCTTCTCCTTCCATCTGCACAAAGCCGCCGATCGGGAATGCCCGGATGCAAAAAAGACAAAGCTTCCCTTGTTTTTTAAAAAGAACCGGCCCCATTCCGATGGAAAATTCATGCACCTTGATTCCAGCCCAGATCGCAGTAAAGAAATGGCCTGCTTCATGAGACAAAATCAGAAGGCTGAAAACCAGAACTGTAATAATGATATTCCAAACTATTTGCATGTTTATATTCTCTTTTCTATCGCATTTAAAACCATTTTTCGTGCCAGACGATCTGCATTCTGAATCGCTTCCAAAGTATCCGCCTCACCCCGCGGGGTTTGACCAAGAGCCTGCTCAACCAGTGCGCCAATTTGAAGAAAATGAATTTT
>CAYRYQ010000114.1:0-4167 GCA_964428505.1 uncultured Eubacteriales bacterium | reverse complement strand
TATTTCCCAGCGTTCCAACCGAAAGCTCTATCATTTGAACGCGACCACGGCATCTATTGGGGATATTAAGGAAATGATTCAGGATATCAACCCTTTTTCCGCCCCCAACGGCATTTTGCTGTATCTGGACGAAATTCAGTATTTCAATAAAAAGCAACAGCAGTCTTTGCTGGAGTTTATTGAAAACGGAAGCGTCACGCTGATTGCTTCCACAACTGAAAACCCTTACTTTTACGTTTATAATGCAATCTTAAGCCGCTGTACCGTGTTTGAATTTAAACCGGTTAACCCGGAAGAGATGCTGCCCTTCATCGATCGCGCGCTTGTCTATCTTTCGGAACAAAAAAGGTTTGCGATCGAATGTTCTCGGGAAAACCGATTGCGCATTGCCTGGCGCGCCGGGGGTGATGTGCGCAAATGCTGTAATTGCCTGGAAGTGATATCCCTTGCGCTTCATGAAAACTACAAAGAGATCACAGAAGACCAGATTGAAGAAGCCGCGCAGCGCAGCAGTAACCATTATGACAAAAACGGGGATGATCACTATGACATATTGTCTGCGTTTCAAAAATCCATCCGCGGTTCGGATCCGGATGCCGCGCTGATCTATTTGGCGCGTCTGCTGGAAGCCGGGAACCTGATCGCCCCCTGCAGACGTTTGATGGTGATCGCAGCCGAGGATATCGGACTTGCCTACCCACAGGCAATTTCGATTGTCAAGTCCTGTGTGGACTGTGCGCAGGCGTTAGGTCTGCCGGAAGCGCGTCTGCCGCTGGCCGAAGCGGTTATTTTGCTTGCAACCGCGCCGAAATCCAATTCTGTGATTACAGCTGTTGACGCCGCTTTGGAGGATATACGCTTCGGAAAGGGGCAGGTGATTCCCAGCCAGCTGCAGGATCGTCACTACGAGGGAGCCAAAAAGCTGGGCCACGGAAAAGGATATCTTTATCCCCACGATTATCCCAACCACTTTGTGGATCAAGACTATAAGCCCGCCGATCTGAACGACCGTCATTATTATCAGCCTGGAAATAATAAAGTGGAGCAGGCATCCCATGAATACTGGCGTAAAATCAAGGAGAAAGCATGAGAAAAAAAGAAAAGATCACCTTCATTATTAATGCCCTGAACGACCTCTATCCAAAAGCACAGTGTGCCCTGCACTATCAAAAGCCCTATGAACTGCTGATTGCCACCCGGCTTTCCGCGCAGTGCACCGATGAGCGGGTCAATCAGATCACCCCGGCACTGTTTCGCCGTTATCCAACTTTGGAAGCGTTTGCGGAGGCGGATTTTGATGAATTATGCGTGCTGGTTCATTCCTGCGGCTTTTTTCGCGATAAGGCCAAAAGCATTATTGAAATGAGCAAAACCATTCTGGAAAAATATAACGGCCGTGTTCCGGATACGATCGAAGAGCTCATCACTCTTTCAGGGATCGGCCGCAAGACCGCCAATCTGATCTGCGGGGATATTTATGGAAAACCCGCTATCATCGCGGATACCCACTGCATCCGGCTTTCAAACCGGCTCGGGCTGACCGACAGCAAAAATCCCGCAATTGTAGAACGCGAATTAAAAGCACTGATCCCGCCTGCGGATCAAACCAAATTCTGTCATAACCTGGTCCATCACGGCCGTGCTTTATGCGATGCCCGCAAACCGGTCTGTGACCGCTGCCCCCTTCATCCCGTCTGCCTCTATAAGAGCGAAAAGCCCACCATAAACGGAAAGGGTTGACCGTTTAAACAATTTTCCCAACTACACCCAAAAAGTATTTGACTTTTTTATATATAGTATATATAATTACTGTTGTATTATCTCAAATCCGGAAAATATTGACGTTATTTTCCCAATGAATCGAAGGAGGTCCAAATGAGACAACAAAAAGCCAGTATCTGGCAAAAGATTTCATTCTTTGTTGTTTTTGCCATTATCCTCACGCTGGTTGGAATCACTGCTTATGGCATTGCAACCAAGCGCAGCACCTATATGCGATTTGGCATCGACATCAAGGGCGGCGTCAGCGCCACCTTCCAGCCCACCGATAAGAGCGTCGTTCCAACCGATGAGCAGCTGGAAGCTGCACGCGCGATTATTGAGTTGCGGCTGGACAGCAACAATATCCTGGATCGGACAGTGACCATCGACCGGCAGAATCACGCCGTATTGGTGGAGTTTCCCTGGCAGGCTACAGAAGAAAATTATGACCCGGTAGCCGCCATCAAGGAGCTTGGAGAAACGGCACAGCTGAGCTTTGCCGTTGTTAAATCCGCCGATTCCGCCGGAGATAACACCTATGCCCTCGTAGGAGACAACGGTGCGACAGCCGGGTACTACACCATTGAGAATAAGTTTATGGACGGCTCTACCGTCACCAAAGCTTCTTCCGGTTATCAACAGGGCGAATATGTTGTAAATCTGACCTTCAACACAGAAGGAACCAATACCTTTTCTGAGGTCACCTCTGCCAATGTCGGCGGTTTGATCGGTATTTTAATGGACAATAAACTGATCAGTGTCGCAACCGTAAAATCCGCTATCACCGGAGGTACCTGCTACATCAGCGGATCCTTTACCGCTTCGGAAGCAAAGTCTTTAGCGGCCCGCATCAATTCCGGCGCGCTGCCCTTTGCAATGGAATCTTCCAACTATTCTTCCGTAAGTGCGACCATGGGCACGCACGCATTGTCGATCATGATTCTGGCCGGGATTATTGCGCTGATTACGATCATTATCTTTTTGTGTTCCATCTATCGACTGCCCGGGCTTACCGCTTCGATTGTTTTGCTGCTGCAAACGGCAGGCCAGCTTTTAATTTTCCACATTTTAGGGCTCACCCTTACCCTACCGGGAATCGCAGGTATTATTCTTTCTATCGGTATGGGTGTTGACTCCAACATTATTATTTCAGAGCGTATTAAAGAAGAAGTAAATGCCGGAAAAACGCTGAAAGGCGCCATTGCCGCCGGTTATAACCGTGCGTTTTCCGCCGTGCTGGACTGCAACGTAACCACCGCTGCAGTGGGTGTGCTGCTGATCATCTTCGGATCCGGCGCCATCCTCTCATTCGCCTATACGCTTTTGATCGGTATTTTCTTAAACTTTGGTTTGTCCATTATTTCCACCAAGCTGATGCTGCAGTCTTTGTCCAGCTACAAGCTGTTTAATCATTTAAAGTTTTATGGCTATAAGCCCGCAAAGGAGGTGCAGTAATCATGATGGATTTTTATGGAAAAAGAAGAATTTACTATTGCATCTCTTTGGGTCTGATTTTAATCGGAATTATCAGCCTGTTTGTTGGAAAAGGCGTTCAGCTGGATATCACCTTCAGCGGCGGTGCGAAGATTACTTATAGTTATAGTGGTTCAGAAATGGATGTTGCCACTGTCGAAGCTTTGGTAAAAGACACCTTGGGACGGGATTCCACCGTTCAGAACGCGCAGGGGTATCAAAATGATGAAACCTCTTTGGTTATCAGCATGGCCGGCACTCAAAATCTGACCACTGCGGATCAGGACAAGTTATATTCCGCATTGAACAGCAAATACCCTGACAGCAAAATTCAGCAGGGTTCTACCACCAATATTGAAGCTTCCATCGGACGTCATTTTCTGATGCGGGGTTTAACCGCAATCCTGATCGCCGCGATCTTCATTATCATTTATGTTACGATCCGGTTTTCAAATGTATCCGGTTTTACAGCCGCGCTGACAGCCATGATTGCGCTGCTGCATGATATCACGATTGTATTTTTCCTATACGTGGTAGCCGGGATCCCGATCAACGATGGTTTTATTGCCGTTGTGCTAACCATCTTAGGAAACTCTGTGAACAACACGGTGGTCATCTTTGACCGGATCCGGGAAAACAAGCATCTGACCGGCAATAAATTGCCGCTGCCGGAACTGGTCAATAAAAGTATCAAGCAATCCATGACCCGTACCATTAACACGACCGTGGCTTCAACCATTGCCATTTTCCTGGTTTTTGTTTTTGGTTCAATCAAAAATATCACCTCCGTTGTGGATTTTGCATTGCCGATGATGGTTAGCATGATTGTTGGATGCTATTCTTCCAACTTACTGGCCCCGGCTCTGTGGTGCTCCATTAAAAGCAAGAAAAAAGCAGCCTAACAAGAAAAAGAAGGGCGCCGCGATTGCGGCG
>CAYRYQ010000113.1:0-4412 GCA_964428505.1 uncultured Eubacteriales bacterium | reverse complement strand
GGCGGCATGTCCTTGTCTGCGTGCTCTTTAGACAGTCGCCCAGCTTGTCGAAAAACGTTTTTCGACAAGCTGAGCGCAGCTCTTTTTTCAAAAAAGAGCTGCGCCTTCATTTTTTTGAAGGAGGGATTCCATGAATCTTTTAGAGGCGGTCAGCGCGCGTCATTCCGTGCGCCACTATACCGCGCAAGCGCTGGAAGAGCCGGTCATCCGCGCGCTGAAAGCGGCAATGGAACAGGCCAACCGGGAAAGCGGACTTTCGATCCGGCTGTTTTTGGAAGAACAAAAAGCGTTCTCCGGCCTTTTAGTGGGCTATGGCTTTTTCCAGAAGGTCCGCAACTATCTGGCGCTCGTCGGCCCCAAATGCCCCGACCTTGCGGAGCGCTGCGGCTATTTTGGGGAGCGGCTGGTTCTTCAGATGCAAACCATGGGGCTCAACAGCTGCTGGGTGGGCGGCACCTACAATAAGGGCCGCTGCCCGGTTTCCCTTCAAGAAAATGAAACGCTTTTGCTGGTGATTGCGCTGGGCTACGGAGCTTCGTCGGGAAAGCCCCACCGTTCCAAACCGCGTGAGCGCTTTTATCAAAGCGACCGCGTGCCGCCGGATTGGTTTTTTGCCGGTCTGGATGCGGCCATGCTGGCCCCGACCGCCCTGAATCAGCAGCGCTTTCGCTTCCTGCTGAAGGGCGACACCGTTACCGCCGTGGCGCTGCCCGGCCCGTTTACCAACGTGGATCTGGGCATTGTTCGCTGTCATTTTGAGCTGGGCGCCGCGGGCCATCCCTTTTGCTGGGGGATCCCTGCGGATCAATAACGCGTTTGCTTTGCGGAGGGCTCTCCCTGCAAAGCAAGGGGAGGTGTAATTTTACACCTCCCCGTTTTCGTTAAAATCGCAGCAGCAGCACCGTTCCGCCTGCCAAAAGGTGGAAAAAAGGCGGTTGATGCAAACAATAAACACCCCCTGTTCCCCCGCTGCCATTTTAAAGGCATCCTGCCGCGGGTTCAATGAAAAATCACCGGTGCGCGCCCGACGCGGATTGAATGGCCATTCCTTTTTCTGTTTATTAGCGGATCGAACTACGCACCATATTAGTCCGTCTTTCACATTTTAAAAACAATGTCACGGTTTCTTTCCTAATCCGCAGCCCTGAATTCCAATTCAATCCAAAATGCAGCCGGAAACGCTGCAACCGTTTGATCTCTTTACCCACTTGCAGCTGCCTTTCGGCCTTTTGCCCGCCGTGTTTTCATCCGCAGCCGAATTTGATTTTTTTAATTGTTTGAAGGTTCCAAGGGTTCCATTTCTCCTCTTTTTACCATCAAATGGGTCGGCGCCAAAAATGTTTCATTTTTTAAAAATGGGCGCTTCCGCGTTCGGCGAAAACCCTCGTCTTTTTTGGTTCAGCAGGTCAGCACCCAAACCTGCATCTCGTCTTCTCCCCGGTTCGCAAAGGTGTAATAGGGAATAAAAGTCAGCTTACACGGCGTTCTTTCTTCTTGATACGGCGCATACAGCTCTTGCTGCGGCGAAACCAGCCACCCTTCGGCCTCAATGGCGCAAAACCCGCCGATCAACGGTGCCCGCGGGGTCAGCGCACCGTTTGGATTTACCCGGCAACGATCCAGCGCGCCCGGCTGATCTTGCCCCTCAAGGCAGTAAATCAGCGGGCCCCGCTGCAGTGCCGCCCTGCCGCAGTCGGCATGCACCGCGTCGGCGGCCCGCACAAAAAACGGCTCCATGGTAAAAGATACCTCCACATCAGAAACATCAAAATAAAGATACCCCTTCTCTTCCCGGTAAGGCGCACTGGCGGTCAGCGCGCGGCACCAGGCTGGTTTGCGCAGCGCCAGCTTGTGCCCGCGGCAGCGCACCCGCACCCGGCCGTCTTCCGGATAGCGTGTTTCCAGCTCCGCTTCGACCGGCCCATTTTTTGTGCGGTTTGGGATATACTGATGGACAAACAATCTCTCCTCATTATAAGAATAGATCCAGTCTCCCACCGAAGGAATCAAGCGCACCAAATTCGGCGGGCAGCAGGCGCATTTAAAGTCCGGCCGGCGCACGGTGTCGCATTGATGGACATAGGGCACTTTTTTATAGGAAAGATCCACCGCCAGCGGGTTTTCATAAAAAAACGCATCGCCCGATAAAGAAAGACCGGAAATCATGCCGTTATAAAGCGCCCGCTCCGCCGCGTCTCCAAACGCGCCGTCCGGCTCCAGCGCGGCCAGCCTGCCCCCCAGCAGCACCAGCGCCAACGCGGCGCAGGTTTCGGCATAAGCCGCACGATTGGGCAAATGAAAGGGGGCGGATAGGCGCTCTCCCTGCTGCAAAGCCCCCACGCCGCCGGTTAGATACATTTTATGGCGGTAAAGATCAAAAAACAGCTGTTTTGCCGCATCCTGCAGCGGCACGTCCTCCAGCGCCTCGCCCAAATCCGCTATGCCGCAATAAAGATAAAGCGCCCGCACCGCGTGCCCCACAGCTTCTTTTTGTTCCAAAACCGGCAGATGAGACTGGGTACATTCCCCCTGATCCTGCAGATAAATCTGTGTATCCTTCGTATTGTTGCCCCGCATCCGAATAAAAAATTCCGCCAGCGCAAGATACCGCTTCTCGTCGGTGGCATGGTAGAGCTTCACCAGCGCCAGCTCAATTTCCTCATGACCGGGTGTCATAAACCCCGTTGACTGCTCCTTCATGAAGAGCTTTTCCACCAGATCCGCGTTCCGGCGGCAAACGTTCAGCAGCCGCTGATCCCCTGTTGCATGAAAAAGAGCGATCCCCGCCTCGATCATATGCCCCAGCGAATAAAGCTCGTGCCGGTCCCGGTCGGAAAAGCGTTTCTCATGAGTGGTGTTAAAATAAGAATTATAGTAACCATCCTCAGTGGTGTTTCGCTCCACCATTTGCACAATCTCATCCACCGCCTTTAAAAGCCGCGTGTCCGGCTGCTGCTCCAGCAGATAGGCCGTCCCCTCGATCCATTTAAAAACATCGCTTCCCCAGAAAAAATGGGGTTTTGGCCCACCTCTCTCTTGCCAATCACAGTTCATGGTGCAAATACGTCCGCTTTCCTGAAACTGACGATAAACCGACCAAACGGTGGTCTTTCGCATCTGGAGCTGGCGCTCCCGCCAATAGCCGCCGGTGATCTCAAGATCATAAAAAGGTATACGCCGCATCGTTTTTCCCCTCTCTTGCTTTTTGTTTCTTCTTGTATTATAATCAAAGCAGGATTCAAAAGCAAGGAACAGGAGGATAGAAAAAGTGAGAATTTCCGATTTTTCCGAGCTGACGTATCAATATGGAGGTTCTTTTTCCTCCCCCGGCCCCTGGCTGCATCAAAAGCGGGTGATTGATACCTATGAGCTCATTCTGATGCTGAAAGGGGAGGCCTATCTGCAGGAAGGTGTGCACCGCTATTCCCTAAAACCAAACGATTATCTCCTTTTGCATCCCGGCATTCCCCACGAGGGCTGGAAACGTTCTTTGAGCCCTGTCGCTTTTTACTGGCTGCATTTCTATGCCGGATCCCCGGGATTTCTTGCGTCAGAGCTGCAGGGCACACTGAAAGACCCCGGCGGGGTTCTTCAATCGGCCCGCCAGCTTCTGCATCTGGCCGCGGCCCCCGCCTATCCGGCAGGCACCGCCACGCATATGCTTTATGTATTGCTGGCGGAATTGCTCGTGGATCGGGAGCAGCAAACCCCCAGTAACGCTTTGGCCGCCCAGCTGCATGAGCACATACGTTCCCATGCCCGGGAACCACTCACCGTGCAGGGGGTGGCCGCCGCTTTCGGGTATCACCCGGATCACCTCTCCCGGGTGTTGAAAAGCTGTTATGGCTTCACCCTCCGGCAGGACATCATTGAAGAACGGCTGAACCTGGCCAAAATTTTGCTGCAAACCACCCGGGATCCCGTTTCCAAAATCGGGTTGGATTTAGGCTTCGCCGATTCCAATCTTTTTGAAAAATTTTTTTGTTATCATCAGCACTGCTCCCCCACCGCCTACCGAAAGAGTTTTGCCGCTGTCCACACCAATCATCACTGATCACAACCCACAACCGACATTCTGCAAACACGGATAAGGCCTGAATGGCGCACCGCTTCCCCGGCCGCTTTATGATAGAAAAACACCTCGTTTAATGGTTGATCTTATAGAGACCTCGTTTAATGGTTGATCTTGTAGAGGGCCCTGCGAGTCCTTCAAGCCTTTGTGCGGTCAAAAGACCGCTTGGGAAGAGGAGCAAGGTGAACTTTGCCTTTCGCCGGGGCCCTGCACAAAGTCCTTCAGCCTTTGTGCGGTCAAAAGACCGCTTGGGAAGAGGAGCAAGGCGAACTTTGCTCCGACGAATGGAGCGGGTGACGAGGCTCGAACGCGCTACCCTATACCCCAGAAAATCGGTCGA
>CAYRYQ010000112.1:0-4641 GCA_964428505.1 uncultured Eubacteriales bacterium | reverse complement strand
CGCCCCTCAAACGTGCGCGTCTGCCAGTTCCGCCACTCTCGCATAAATGCTTTACAATTATAGCAATGAATATTTGAAAAGTCAATACCCAATCTGAAAAATTGACCTGTCAATAAGAAGAAAGAGTACAATATGATAAATTGACAAACCCATGAATTCAAAGTATAATAAAAGCACAAAGTAAAAAGGAGCTCTTATGGCCATTTCAACAAAAATATTACGTTCACAGATTGCCTTTTTCAAGCCGATTGCCGATGGCTGCAGCATCGCTGCCTGTCGTCTGGCCCAGAAGCGGCTGGGGGAACTGATGATGGCCACGCACCGTTCGGAAGTTTCCATCACGCCCATTCATTTTGAGCGGTTTGATGCCTGCTGGATCCATCCAAAAGCGCTGCAGTCTCATGGAGTCATTCTATATCTGCATGGCGGGGGCTATGTGGCGGGAGATCTGGATTATGCCAAAGGATTCGGCACGGTGCTTGCGGCGCGCAATCACATCCGGGTGCTCTGTGCCGCCTACCGTCTTGCACCGGAATTTCCCTTCCCGGCCGCCTTGGAGGACGCGCTGACCGCCTACCGCTTTTTGCGCAAAAGCGGCTATGCATCCTCCCAGATCATTCTGGCCGGTGAATCCGCCGGAGGTGGGTTGATTTACGCTTTGTGCCTCAAGCTGAAAGAACTGCAGCAGCCGCTGCCTGCCGGAATTCTTGCGCTTTCGCCTTGGACCGACTTAACAATGTCCGGAGCTTCTTTCAACACCAACCGGGATGCCGACCCTTCCATGTCGCGGGAACGGTTGCTGCATTATGCAAGTCAATATACCACTGATCCTGAAAATCCGCTGGTTTCCCCCTTATTTGGGGATCTGAGCGGGTTTCCTCCCTCTTTGATATTTGCGGGCGAAGATGAAGTCATGCTGGACGATGCGCGCCTTCTTCATCAGAAATTGCAAGAACAGCACAGCGACGCTACGCTTCATATCGCGCCGACCATGTGGCACGCGTATCTTTTATATGGCATGAAGGAACGGGAGCAGGATTTTGAAGAAATTGCTTCATTTTTAAAGTTACACATCAAAGAAAAATCCTTCCGCCCGCGCTGGATGAAGCTGGACAACGCCGCCAAAATTTACCCGGCCGCCAGGCGCAGAAACTGGAGTAATGTTTTCCGATTGTCTGTCACGCTGACAGAACAAGTCGATCCCGATCTTCTGCAATCGGCCCTGGAAGTGACGATCCGACGTTTCCCCTCCATAGCCGTGCGGCTGCGCCGCGGGCTGTTTTGGTATTACCTGGAACAGATCCAGCATGCTCCGCCGATCCGGCAGGATGGCCCCTATCCATGCGCGCGGATGCGCAAAGCAGCCATTCGCAGCTGTGCCTTTCGGGTGCTTTATTACAAAAACCGTATCGCTGTGGAATTTTTTCATGCGCTTACCGACGGAAACGGCGGGCTTGTCTTTCTAAAAACACTGATCGCGGAATATCTGGAGCAGCGGCATACCACCGAACTTCCCTCCGAGCAGGGGATTCTGGATCGGGCAGAAGAAGCGAAACCGGAAGAAATGGAAGACAGCTTCCTGCGCTATGCCGGGGAAGTGCAAGCCAGCCGACGGGAATCCACCGCCTTTCATCTGACCGGCACGCCGGAGCTGAGCGGCTTTCGGCCTGTGGTTTGCGGCTCTATGCCGGTGGAGCTGGTGCTTCAACAGGCAAAATCCTTCCATGCGACCCTAACCGGTTTTTTAGCCAGCGTCTTGATCGCGTCGATTCTTGAAATTCAAAAAGAAAGCATTTTTTCGAGAGCGCGTAGAAAGCCCGTTAAAATTTTAATTCCGGTGAATCTGCGCAACTTTTTTGATAGCCATACTTTGCGGAACTTTGTTCTTTACACCACGCCGGGTGTGGATCCCCGCATGGGCAGCTACACCTTTGAAGAAATTGTAAAAAGTGTGCAGCATCAGCTGGGTCTGGAGCTGACCGAAAAGCGGATGAGTTCTAAAATTACAACCAATGTGCGGGCGGAACAGATGCTGCTTCTGCGCATTATGCCGCTATTTATTAAAAATTTCGCGATGAAAATGGTTTATAATATGGTAGGAGAACGAAAATCCTGCCTCACCCTGTCCAATCTCGGCGTGGTGAAAATTCCAGAAAAGATGGTGCCCTTTATCCGGCGTTTCGACTTTATTCTGGGTACACAGGCCACTTCTCCCAACAATTGCGCCGTGCTATCCTATCAAGACACCCTTTATGTCAATTTCATTCGTTCCATCGAAGAACCCACACTGGAACGCTTGTTTTTCACAAAACTGCGGGCGTTTGGAATTCCAATCAAAATTGAAAGTAATCAGAGGTAAGAGCAGTCTATGTCCTATTGTATTAAATGTGGTGTTGAATTAGAGCAAGGCGCAAAAAAATGCCCTTTATGCAACACGCCGGTAAGACCGGCGGAACCGGAAAAAGCAGAATCTCCCTTGTTCCCCGCCGCCGGGAACTACAGCTTTTATGACCACAACAGTGTGAATCGCAGCGGTGTTATGTTTGTCATCACCCTGCTGACGCTGATCCCCGTTTTAATCAGCCTGCTCTGCGACTGGAATTTAAACGGCGGGATCTCCTGGTCCGCATATGTGGCGGGTGCGCTGATGCTGATCTATGGCATCGTGCTTTTCCCGCTGTGGTTCAAGCATCCCAATCCGGTTATTTTCACCGCGGTTGATTTTGTGTTGGTGGGGCTGTTTCTGCTGCTCATTGATCTTCGAAACGATGGAGGATGGTTTCTTTCTTTTGCCTTTCCGGTCACCGCCGGCTGCATGCTGATCACTGTTTCCACCGTTACTTTAACCCACTATCTGAAAAAGGGATATCTCTATATCTTTAGCGGTATGTTTCTGGCCACCGGCGCGTTTTCTCTGCTGCTGGAGTTTTTGCTGAACATCACCTTCCATCTGCGCCGTTCCTTCACCTGGTCCTATTATCCGCTGGTTACCTGCGCAATCATCGGCGGCGGGCTGCTGGTGATTGCGATCTGCCGCCCGCTGCGCGAATCATTGCATCGTAAATTTTTCATTTAAAAACGCTCTGCACGGTGAAAGCCAATGCAGAGCGTTTATCGATTCTGGTGCGCTTGAAGGGACTCGAACCCCTGACCCACTGCTTAGAAGGCAGTTGCTCTATCCACCTGAGCTACAGGCGCAGGTATTACCGGGGGGACTCCCTCAAAGCATGCGCGTAAGGGGGTCAATGGAGCGGGTGATGGGAATCGAACCCACGCAGCCAGCTTGGAAGGCTGGAGCTCTACCATTGAGCCACACCCGCATGAAACGAACCGTTTTTTCCCCGCCGTCCCTTAGCTGCGATGCTTTTCGCGCCGAACCTTATTGCGCGCTTATGTATGATACCATATCTTTTCCTGTTTGTCAAGGGCCGTATAGCAAAATTTCGTCTTTTTTGCGTTTTTCAAACGACGTGCTTCCGTCGTTTTCGCGGGACGGGAGGCGTATAATGAGAATTCGAAGAGGGAGAAAGGGAAGAGTGAAAAGTGGAAAAGGAGGGCGGCGTGAAGACGCATAGGGCGATAGACGAACTGATTTTGCGCGCGGGGGCATTCGCGGCGGCGGTGCTGTGCATGCTCTGCGTGATACGGATATTGCGCACGGACGCGGCGGCGTCGGGGGAGACGGTCCCGACCGCGGCTGGAGCGGTCGCGGCTGGGGTGGTCGAGACGAACGCGGGATCTTCCGTGTGGGAGGACGGGGCTGTCGCGACGGGGGAGTCGCCGCTGCCGGAGGCGATACCGAAGTCGACGGAGTCAAAGCCGACGGAGCCGACCGCGGCTGCGGTACAGGTGGCGCTGCCGACGGAGCCGACCGCGCCTACGGTGAGCGCGGCAGCGACGATGGCGGCGACGACTGTACGCGATACGGCGGCGCTGGCGGCGGCGTTTGCCCAGATTCCCGTGACGAATGACGCGGGGGTCCGTATCGATACGGATTCGCTTGCAAAAAGCGTTCCGACATTTCGGGTCACGGACGGGCCGCTTGTCCTGATCATGCATACGCACGGGTCGGAAAGCTACGCCGACTCGAGCGCGAAGGGGGAGGCGGGACGCAATGAGGATATTGCGAAGAACGTCGTGCGCGTGGGGACGGCGCTGTATGAGACGCTGACCGCCGCGGGGATGACGAGACGATGTACGATGTGCCATCTTATACGGCGTCATATTCGCGGGCGTGCGACGGGATTGAAGCGACGCTCGAACGGTACCCGTCGATTCAGCTTGTGATCGACGTTCACCGCGACGCGTATACCTATGCGGACGGGACGATCCTCGCGACGGCCCAGACGTTTGCGGACGGACGGATGTCCCGGCTGATGTTCCTCGTCGGCACGGACGCGGGGACGCTGGAGCATCCGACGTGGCGGAGCCATCTCGCGCTCGCGATGGCGCTGCAAACGCGGCTCGAGGAACTGGAGCCGGGGCTCGCCCGGCCGATCAATATCCGGCGGCAGCGGTTCAACGAACATCTGACGCCCGGCTCGCTGCTTCTGGAGGTCGGCGCGTCCGGGGATACGCTGGAGGAGGCGATACGCGCGGTATGCGTGTTCGGAAAGGCGCTCGCGCAGGAGCTGGGGGCGA
>CAYRYQ010000111.1:0-4664 GCA_964428505.1 uncultured Eubacteriales bacterium | reverse complement strand
CTGGCTGCATGGGTGGTTTTTCTAAAGAGGAAATGGAGGAAACGCTTTCCGGTTTTACAGAATCATTAAAAAGTTACGACCGGGAGACCATGTCCCAGTATCTGAGCCAGTTTCCGGATAATGGCGATTATGTATATTTGGACGATATTTTTAATGACAGCGGCTACATTGAATTGTATCGAACCCTATATCCGAATATAACCTACTCTATTCAATCCTATGAAAAAAATAAGCTGGTGGTGCAATATACCATGCCGAATATTCAAAAACTTTATACAGATGTTTCTTCGGCGGTGCTGAATATGGCCTTATCGGATGAAACGCTGCAGCAGAAGCTGGCTGAAAATGATGAGAACGGAATTGTGTTGATCCGGGAGATGATGCTCTATTATGCTGAGCAGGGGAATCAGGTGGAAAATATGACGCAGGAATTCACCCTTTCCTTCCAGAAAAAGGATGGAAAAGCAGTCATTGTGTGTGATGACGCGCTGCGGGCGTTGATGACCGGAAACTTCTTTCTCTCAAAAAACACTACGCAGGAAAGCTTAAAAGATCAGTAACCGTTTAAAAAGGTTACTGATTGCCGACTATATATTCAAAGGAGATTGCAAAATGAGTGAAGCAACATTGGAAAAAGAAAAAGAATCGGAAGTAATCACAGCCCGGCTGCTGAAAGAGCGGATGGTGCTTGCCTTTGGAAAAATTGATGAAAAGCTGGCTGCCAATGTGGTGGCGTCCCTCCTGTATTTGGCGGCAGGGGATGCAAAGCTCCCCATTACGCTGTATATCAATTCGGACGGGGGAAATGATGCGGATATTTTAGGGATCTACGATGTGATGCGAGGCCTGAGCTGCCCGGTAGAAACCGTTTGTGTGGGCAAAGCGCACGGCGTGACCGCTCTTCTTCTGGCCGGCGGCGCAAGAGGAAAGCGGAAAGCTTATGCCAACAGTGAAGTCATGCTTTCTCAGGTAGGCCGTGGAAGAACCTTTGGTCAGGCATCTGATATTGAATTGGAGACCGAGCATCTTTTGGAAACCAAACGGCGGATCACTGCACTGATTGCTGCGCTTTGCGGCAAAGAGGAAGAACAGGTGCGCGCTGATCTGGAACGTAAATACTGGCTGTATGCGGAAAAAGCAAGAGAATACGGGTTGGTGGATCAGGTTATTGAATAATGCGCGGGGGTTGACGTTCCAAAAGAGCGTCAGCCCTCTTTGAACAAGGGGCTTGAAAAATGAAAAAGAAGAAATCGAAAGATTGGCTGCGCAATGGCAGTATCACGTTTTTTTTGCTGGTCGCCGTGCTTTCTTTTCTCTATGGGAATGCCGGATGGCTGTTCCCGGATGAAAAGCCGGCCGAATCGGCACTTTCTGCCAACGGCACCGTGCATTATCTGGATTGCGGACAGGGAGACTGCGCCGTGGTGGTGTCGGAGGGAAGCGTTGTTTTGATTGATGCCGGCCCAGCGGACGCCAGCGCGGAAGTGATTGCATACTTAAAAAGGTTGAACGTGGAAAAAATTGACGATCTGATTCTTTCTCATCCGCACGAAGATCATATCGGCGGCGCTGAGGACGTGCTAAAGGCGTTTCCTGTCGGAGAGATTTATATGCAACGCCCTACGCAGGGAACAGAGCCGACGACCTCCGTTTATACCAATCTTCTGCAAGAAATAAAAGCGCAGGGAAAAACGGTGCATGCAACCGCCCCCGGCGATACCTTTACGGCTGGAGCATTTCAATTTACAGTGTTGGGGCCGCTGCAGGCCTACCCGGATCTCAATGATCAGTCCGTTATTTTGAGAGCGCAGGATCAGCAGACCAGCTTTTTGTTTGTGGGAGATCAGGAGAAAGAAGCAGAGAAAGATTTGGTGCTTCAATACGGCGACGCCCTTTCTTCAGCGGTTTTAAAGGTGGGGCATCACGGCAGCAGTACGTCATCAAGTGAAGACTTTCTGAAAGCGGTTTCCCCCGCATATGCGGTCATTTCCTGCGGCGTGGATAATCCTTACGGGCATCCGCATCAGGAAATTTTGGATGCCTTGAAGCAGCAAAAGATTTCCTGCTTTCGAACAGACAAAAACGGCAGCATTGTGTTTTCAACGGATGGGAAAACCGTTGTGGCAGAGGAGGTCGGAAAAAGCAAATGATCACATTCAGTATCGATCGTCTCGAAGAGAGCAGCGCGGTTTTGATCAGTGATAGCGAGAAGCGGAAGGTCTCAAGAAATTTACTGCCGGAGGGCGTAAGGGAAGGGGATCTTCTTTTGTGGGACGGCGTGCAGTATTATCCGGACGTTTCAGGGACAAAGGCACGTCGAAATGCGGCGCAAAAGCTGATCGACGAGCTGTTCCGCTGAGTAATGGGAGGATATCAATGCTTTATATTTTAGGGATCATCGTTTTTGCGGCTTTTGAATGGCGGTTAAAAAGCCAATTGGAGAGAAAGGGCGAAAAACGTTTTTTCGCAAAGGGGAACTTGGAAATTGCGCCCTGCCGAAATTATGGGCTGATTTTCGGCAGCTTCAAAAATGTAAAGCATCTGGCTACAGTGGTGCAAAGCGCAGTGGTATTGCTGTTTTCTTGCTTCTTTATTCCGGCTTTATTTTCAAAACGGGTTTCGGTGGGGGTAAAGCTTGGATGCAGCCTGGCGTTGGCCGGTGCGTTCGGAAACGTGCTGGATCGGCTGACGCGCGGTTATGTGGTGGACTATATTCGTTTTGTGAAATGTCGAATTCAAAGAGTGGCAAAACTGGTTTTCAATCTTGCGGATTTTATGATATTATTGGGCTGTCTTTTTCTGCTGCTTTTCTCCTTTGCGGGAGATAAAAAATAAGAATTGAGGAAATTCAAATGGAAGATCAAAAGCAAAGTTTATCTTTGTACTCTTCGGAAGGAAAGGCAGATGCGGTGTTAGACACGGACGCCTACAATGCAGTGGACGATCAGTTTGCCTTGGCCTATTTCCTGCGAAGCGAAGATCAGATTTGCCCCAAAGCCATCTATGCCGCACCGTTTTTTAACGCAAAATCTTTTTCGCCGGAAGACGGAATGGAAAAAAGCTATCAGGAGATTTTGAAAATGCTTTCCCTTTGCAGGCGGGAGGATCTCTGCGGGCAGGTTTTCCGCGGGAGTAAAACCTATCTGTCGGATGAGAAAACCTTTGTGTCGTCTTCTGCGGCAGAGCATCTCGCGCATTTGGCCGACCAATACAGCAAGGAGCGGCGGCTGTATATTATTTCCATCGGCGCGATCACCAATGTGGCATCGGCTTTTCTGATGAATCCATCGATGAAGGATCACTGTGTTGTGGTGTGGCTGGGAGGACATGGGCACCAGGAAGCCGATACAAAAGAGTTTAATCTTTGGCAGGACGTAGCCGCCGCACGTGTGGTTTTTTCCAGCGGAGTGCCGCTGGTGCAGCTGCCCTGCGGCGGGGTTGTGGACCGGTTTATGGTAACAGGCTCCGAACTAAAGGAGTGGCTGATAGGGAAAAACAAGTTGGCGGATTATTTGGCACAAATTGTTCTTCGCGACTGTGGAAGACCGGGTCAACCGTGGTCCAAAGTCATCTGGGATGTGGCCGCGGTGGCATGGCTGACCAACCAGAATCAGCGCTTTTTGAAGGCGGATATCAGGAATATCCTTTTGCCGGACGCTACCGGTCATTATGACCGACAGCATCCCGGAGGATCCATGGCCTATGTTTATGCGGTCCGGCGGGATGCCTTGATGTGGGATTTATTTCAAAAGATTTTAAGAGAGGAATTACTTTGAAAATTTTGAACTTTGGATCCCTGAACATGGATCATGTTTACCAGATCGATCATTTTGTGCAGCCGGGGGAAACGTTAAATGTTCGGGATTATCAGAAAAATGCGGGCGGGAAAGGCCTGAATCAGTCGATTGCACTGGCCCGCGCCGGCGCTTGGGTTTATCATGCGGGGCAGATCGGGCAAGATGGGCTGTTTTTGCAATCGATGCTGGAGCAAAATGGTGTGGACATCCGCTATTTGCGTACCGTGCAAGGGCCAACCGGCCATGCGGTGATTCAAGTGACGCCAACAGGTCAAAACTGCATTTTGGTTTATGAAGGCGCCAACAAAGAGGTCTCTTTGGATCACGCAAAAGGCGTTTTTTCTGCGTTTGATCCGGGGGATTTTGCACTTTTTCAGAATGAGGTTGCGGCGCTGCCTCAACTGGTAGTATTGGCAAAGGAGGCGGGGATGCGCGTCATCCTGAATCCCTCTCCCGTTAGTCCTATCCTGAGGCAGGTGGATCTGTCGCTGGTGGATTATTTCATTTTAAATGAAATTGAGGGAAAGGCCCTGACCGGTTTTCAGGACCCCATTGAAATTCTGGATGAGCTGCAGCATCTCTACCCTGCGGCCGGTGTTGTGCTGACCCTTGGCAGCGCAGGCGCTTATTATGGAGACCGGGACATGCACCTGTTTCAGGAAGCGTGTTCCGTGAAGGCTGTGGATACCACCGCGGCCGGAGATACTTTTACCGGCTTTTTCTTTGCGCGGCTGATGGGGGGAGATTCACCAACCCTTGCGTTGCGCTGCGCAACAAAAGCTGCTTCCGTTGCTGTTTCAAGAAAAGGAGCGGCGGTCTCGATCCCGCAATTGTCGGAACTCTCAAAAATAGAAAACCGCAAATTTC
>CAYRYQ010000110.1:0-4664 GCA_964428505.1 uncultured Eubacteriales bacterium | reverse complement strand
GACTTGAACCTGCGGCCTTCGGGTTATGAGCCCGACGAGCTACCAACTGCTCCACTCCGCGATATAAAAACAAATATGCACACGCTGCTGAAAAAGCCTTCCGGTCTACTGCTACAGTCATCTCTCGAGTGCTTATATAGTATAACAATGGATGACGCTTTTGTCAACCCCTTTTTGATAAAAAAGTGGTTAATGGAAGGATACACGCTGCTTTACATTGGCAGATCCCGACAAGTTCACGAAGATTTTTATGAAAAACCTTGTGAAAATACTGCGGCCGTCCTATAATTAAAAGAAATAACCCAAGAACGCTTTTTTAAGCGTTCTTGGAGGAGAGGTGCCGGATGGAAGATTTTTCAAACTGCTTGGTGGTCGGTGTTTCGTCCCGGGCGCTTTTTGATTTGGAGCGGGAAAACGAGATCTACGAAAGGGAGGGCATCGATGCCTACGAAACCTTTCAGTGGGAGCATGAGATGGAGCTTTTAAAGCCCGGCAGCGCATTTCAGCTGGTAAGGGCGCTGCTGCAGCTGAACCAGGGGGGAAAGGCCCACAAAACCGAAGTGATCATCATGTCGCACAACAGTGCGGACACAAGCCTGCGCATTTTCAATTCTTTGAAATATTATCAACTGGACGTTACCCGCGCGGCGCTGACCGGCGGGCAGGGGCTGTCGCCTTATCTTGCCGCCTTTCAAACGGATCTTTTTCTATCTGCCGATGGCCGGGATGTGCAGCTTGCGATCGACGCGGGGTTTGCCGCCGCCAGCATCTACACCCGAAATATTCCCCCGATTGGAAAAGAAATGAAAGAGATCCGAATCGCTTTTGACGGAGACGCCGTCCTGTTCTCCGATGAGTCCGAACGGATTTATAAGGAACAGGGCATCGACGCTTTTCAGGCCTATGAGGAGCGAAACGCGCAAAAATCGCTGCCGGAGGGACCGTTTGCCAAGCTGCTGAAGACCATATCCAAAATTCAGCGGGAGTATCCGCCGAGAGAGGCGCCGATTCGCACCGCGCTGGTGACTGCCCGCAACGCGCCGGCCCACGAACGGGTTATAAGAACGCTGCGGGCCTGGGATGTGCGGATCGACGAAGCGTTTTTTCTGGGTGGTCTGCCTAAGACGCAGGTTCTAGAGGCCTTTGGCGCCCACATCTTTTTTGATGATCAGGTGGTGCACACCGATCCGGCGGCGCAGGTGGTGACCACCGGAAAGGTACCGGTGAAAACAACCAAATGATTCGGATTTACTGGAAGAAGGGCGTTTTGCGCGCATCTCATCATGTGGTTGGGCGGGCAATGATCAAACAGGTGTTTGGCGATGTGCCCATTGCGGCGGGCCCTGGCGGCAAGCCCTATCTCGTCGGCGGACAGGCTTTTTTTAACCTTTCACACAGTGGTGAAGTGGTCGCGCTGGCGGTGGGGCAGCAGGAACTGGGATTTGATTTAGAGTGGATCCGCCCGGTGAGGCTGGGCCGTTTTATGCGCCCGGAAGAAAAAGAGGTTGATCCGCTGACCCTGTTTGTGGTCAAGGAAAGTGCGGTGAAGTGGGCCGGTATCGGATTGCGCGGCCTGGAAGCCTGCCGCATCCGGCAGGAGGGGGCTGCGCGTTTTATTGCGGAAATCGAGGGGAAGCGTGTGCTGGTGCGAATTTTTGACCGGCAAGGCTGTCGGTGTGCACTTGCGGTCGAAGAGGAAGAGCCCTTTGATATTTACGAGGATTGAAAAAGGATTATATGAAATTAAAACAATGGGATGGAATGAATTATTGGGTGTTCAGTCCGGATGATTGGCAGGAACCTTTACCGTTGGTTCTGTTCCTGCACGGATCCGGAGAGCGGGGATCCAACCCGGAAGCGGTGTTCCATATCTCTCTGCCCCGCTGGTTGAAAGAGGGCAGATGGGCACCGAAGGCGCACGTTCTTTGCCCGCAATGTCCTGCTGGCTTCGATTGGGGCAATCGGGCGGAACAGTTGAAAGCACTGATCAGCCGGGAAATCACGGAGTTGGGAGCGGATCCAAGCCGTATCGTCATTACGGGGCTTTCCATGGGTGGCTTCGGCGCCTGGGAGATGGCCATCTGTTATCCAAGGCTTTTTTCCTGTGTGGTTCCGATATGCGGCGGCGGTCTTTCCTGGCGGGTGCCCAATCTGAAGGAGGTGCCGGTCTGGGCGTTCCATGGGGACGAAGACCAGGCGGTTCCTCTTCGGAATTCTTTGGAGATGGTGGATGCGCTGCGCGCAGCGGGCGGTGCGCCGCGACTGACGATTTTACACGGTGTGGGTCACGCCTGCTGGGACGAAGCGTACGGAGACAGCCGGGTGCTTCTTTGGATGCTGGAGCAAAAACGGGAGCACACAGACGGGTATAAAGGAGATACAAATTCATGATTGTAATGGAAGAAGAACAGAAGCAGTTTACATTGCACACCGCGCATACCACCTATCAGATGAGAGCATCCATGCTGGGGCATTTGCTGCATTGCTATTATGGCCCGCGGGTGGATGATAGGGATCTGAGCGGCTATTTTAATGACACCCTGACTATGGGCGGATTTTCCCCGGTGCCGGGAGAGCTTGCACCGGAAGCCGCTTATTTTACGGGCTTTTTGCCAATGGAATTTGCAACGACCGGAGTAGGGGATTATCGATCCCCCTCTTTAGAGGTGGTCAATAGCGATGGCAGCCGTGCCTTTGATCCCCGGCTGAAGGCATGGCGGGTGCTTCCGGGCAAATATCAACTGGAGGGGCTGCCGGCTTTTTTCGATCCGGACGGGGAAACTTTGGAAATCACGCTGGAGGATCCGGTTACGCGGTTAGCGGTGGTATTGCTATATGGGGTGCTTTATGAACAGGACTGTATTACCAGAGCGGTGCGGGTGGAAAATCACGCGGATAAGACCATCCGGCTGGAAAAAGTGATGTCTGCCACGCTGCCCCTGCGGCACAACAGATATGATTGCCTGCATTTTTATGGGCATCATACCATGGAACGCCAAATGGCGCGCGATCCGTTGATCATGGGAACGTTATCCTTTGGCGCAACCCAGGGATCTTCTTCCCATAAGCACAATCCCGGCTTTATTTTGGCGGAGCACGGGGCCACGGAAACTGCGGGAGAGGCATTCGGAATGGCGTTTGTTTACAGCGGAAACTTCCTGGTGGAGTGTGAAAGCGATGAAATGAAAGGGGTACGGGTCAATTGCGGCATTCATCCGGACGGATTCTGTTTCCACTTGGCACCGGAAGAACATTTTCAGGCGCCGGAGGCGCTGCTAACCTACTCGGCCGAGGGGCTTTCTGCGCTCAGCCATCATTTTCATGACGCGATCCGGGAGAATTTGTGCAGAAGCCGTTTTCAAAAGACCAAACGTCCGGTATTGCTGAATAACTGGGAGGGCACTTACTTTAATTTTACCGGCGATAAAATTGTGGAGATGGCCCGCGCCGGCGCAGAAATGGGCGCGGATCTGATGGTGCTGGACGATGGCTGGTTCGGAGCGCGGAACAGTGACAGGGCCGGGCTTGGAGACTGGGTGCCCAATGAAGAGAAGCTGGGTGGTACTCTTTCTCATCTGATCCGCAGGATTAAAGCGGAGGGGCTTTCGTTTGGCCTTTGGTTTGAGCCGGAGATGGTGAACGAAGACAGTGCGCTTTACCGCACCTATCCGGAATGGGTGCTGAACATTCCGGGGCGGCCCTCCAGCAGGGGGCGCAAGCAGCTGGTGCTGGATCTTTCCCGCAAGGAGGTTCAGGATCATCTGATCCGGACTCTGAACAAGATTCTGGACAACAACCCGATTTCTTATGTGAAATGGGATTATAACCGTTACATGTCCGAGGTTTATAATGTGTCGCTTCCGCCAGAGCGGCAGGGGGAGGTTTTTCACCGGTATATTTTAGGCTTGTACCGGGTGATGGACCAGGTTATTCTGACCCATCCCGATATCTTATTTGAAGGATGCAGCGGTGGCGGCGGGCGGTTTGACTGCGGGATGCTTTATTATCAGCCGCAGATCTGGTGCAGCGACAATACCGACTGTTTGGCCCGGCTGAAAATTCAGGGTGGAACCTCCTATATTTATCCGCCCTCCACAATGGGCGCGCATGTGGCAGCGTCTCCAAGGAAAGCGGTAGGGCGTACGGCACCGCTGCACACCCGGGCGGTGGCGGCGATGAGCGGGACCTTTGGCTATGAGCTGGACACCACAACGCTCAGCACAGAAGAAAAAGCGGAATGCCGCGTGGAAACAGAACGCTATTTGCGGTATCAGCAGTTGGTTAACCAAGGGGACTACGAACGGCTGAATGATCCTTTCAGCCCGGATTGCTATACGGCCTGGCAGCATACCGCCAAGGACCAGTCTTTGGCGTTGATTTCGGTGGTGATTAAGGAGTATCAGCCAAAGGGCGTGCTCTATATCTGCCCGCGCGGGCTGAATGCGCAGGCGCTATACCGGGTGAACGGCGGGGGGCTTCAGTCTGGTCTTTTTCTGATGCAACGAGGGTTCTGCCTGAAGCCCTCCCAGCCGGACCTATCAGCCTTTCAGTTTGTGGTGGAACAGGAAAAATAATCAGAGGTGTCGTTTTTTTCTTTTATGCCCGAGGGCGGGAAACGAAACAACGGCGGTTTGCTGCAAGAGTATATTAAAAATAAAAAAGTG
>CAYRYQ010000109.1:0-4745 GCA_964428505.1 uncultured Eubacteriales bacterium | reverse complement strand
TGATGTGATAACGGACACCGGGCAGATCCTTCACACGTCCGCCGCGGATCAACACCACGCTATGCTCTTGCAGATTGTGGCCGACACCGGGGATGTAAGAAGTAACCTCAACGCCGTTGGTCAGACGTACTCTCGCAATCTTTCTGAGCGCAGAGTTCGGCTTTTTGGGGGTAGCGGTCTTCACAGCTGTGCACACACCGCGCTTCTGGGGGCTGGACGCATCCGTAGCCTCGTTTTTCAGAGTGTTGAACCCTCTGTTCAAAGCGGGAGCGGTGGACTTTTTCTGAACCGCCTCTCTTCCTTTGCGAACCAATTGGTTAAAGGTGGGCATGAAAACAACTCCTTTCTATAAAAAAATCTATTAAAAAGCCTGCTACAGGCCTTTTAAACAATATAAGGATAACCACAAATGACATCTTTATCCAGATTTTCCAGAAAAAAACAGACAAAAACGCCTATGTGCAACCAAAATACATGATAACACACAGACGTTTTGTTTGTCAATCTTTTTTTAAAAGGTTTCCTCTTAGAAAAAGTGGTTTCAGATTTCGAGATCCTCTTCCTGATCTTCGGGAAGATTTGCGACCTCCACCTCTAAGTCACGGTACTGCTCCATGCCGGTTCCGGCAGGGACCAGACGGCCGATGATGACATTTTCCTTCAATCCGACCAAAGGATCCACCTTACCGCGTATCGCAGCGTCGGTCAATACCTTGGTGGTCTCCTGAAAGGATGCGGCCGACAGAAAGCTATCGGTTGCCAGAGATGCTTTCGTGATTCCAAGCAGCACGGGCGACGCCACAACCAGCTGCACCCCCTGCTCCCCGGCATTGATCCGTTCTTGCAGCTCTTTGTTCCGATCCTCCAGATCATAGCGGTCTACCAGCGTGCCAAGCAGCATATCCGGCTGCGGATTTTCTTCAATCCGGACCTTGCGGATCATCTGGCGCACAATGACTTCAATGTGTTTATCATTGATATCCACGCCCTGAAGACGATAAACGTTCTGTACCTCTTTGATGAGGTAATCCTGAGCGGCAATATCGCCCAGCAAGCGCAGCACATCATGCGGATTGATGACCCCGTCCGTGATGATCTGCCCCTTTTCCACCCGGGTTCCTTCCAGATTCTCCCGGAATTTCAAGCCAAAGGGAATGCTGATATGCTTTTCTTCCCCATCGTCTGTGGTGATAATCACCGGCGTGCAGTTATCCTTGGCATCCCGTTCCGCGTAATCCCTTGTAACAACGCCGGAATCTTCCGCCAGCACCGCGGTCTTCTTGGGCCGGCGCGCCTCAAACAATTCCTCTACCCGCGGCAAACCCTGAGTAATATCTCCGCCAGACGCGACACCGCCGGTGTGGAAGGTTCTCATGGTCAACTGCGTTCCCGGTTCGCCGATCGACTGCGCGGAAATGATCCCTACAGCCTCACCCGCACTGACCGGTTGCCCGTTGGCAAGGTTTGCGCCATAGCATCTTGCACAGACCCCGTGATGAGAACGACAGGTCAGTGCAGAGCGGATCTGCAGGCACTCGATTCCTTTGGATTCAATCAAATCCACATCTGTATCGGCAATCAGTTTGTCACAGGATACCAGCACTTTACCGGTTTCCTCATCAACCAGATCCTTCACCAGATAGCGGCCTACCAAACGATCCCGCAGCTTTTCAATAACCGTATCGCCTTCCACAATCTTGGACACATAGATTCCTTCGGCAGTGCCGCAATCCAGCTCTCGGATAATCACATCCTGCGCCACATCGACCAGACGTCTAGTCAGATAGCCGGAGTCCGCAGTCCGCAGCGCGGTATCTGCCATCCCCTTACGGGCGCCTCTGGAGGAAATGAAATATTCCAAAACATTCAGCCCTTCCCGGAAATTCGCCCGGATCGGGATTTCAATTGCTTTACCGGAGGTATTCGCCATCAAGCCGCGCATGCCGGCCAGCTGACGGATCTGATTCATGCTGCCGCGGGCACCGGAATTGGCCATCATATAAATCGGATTGAACTCATCCAGATAATTCTGCAGTTCATCGGTGACTTTCTTGGTGGTTTCGTCCCAGGTGCTGATCACCAGCTGATACCGCTCGTCTTCTGAAATCAGACCGCGCCGGTAGCTGTTGATGATCTTGGTGATCTTCTTTTCCGCTTCCGCAATCAGTTCGTATTTTTTGGGCGGTACCGTCATATCGCTGCAGGAAACCGTGATCGAACCGCGGGTGGAATATTTAAAGCCCTGCGCTTTGATCATATCCAGCATCTCGGCGGTAACGGTGCTTCCTTTTTCTTTAATACAGCGGTAAATGATCTTATCCAGGGTTTTCTTCGTCACCACTTCCTGAATTTCCAGATCAAAAATTTTCGCCGTGTCTGTGCGATCCACAAAGCCCAGGTCCTGCGGAATAGCGTGATTGAAAATCAACTGTCCTACCGTACAATGGATGATCCGCATTTCTTCTTTGCCGTTCCAATCCCGGATCATGCGCACCCGAATCGGTGCATGCAACCCCACAACCCCGTTATCATAAGCAACAATGGCTTCATTTTCATCCTTGAACGCCTTGCCTTCGCCAGGTTCATCATGTTTGACAATGGTTAAATAATAGGAGCCCAGCACCATATCCTGGGTCGGCACCGTGACAGGATGCCCGTCTTGCGGTTTCAGCAGGTTATTGGCCGACAGCATCAACAGCCGGGCCTCGGCCTGCGCCTCGGCAGAGAGCGGCACATGCACGGCCATCTGGTCACCGTCAAAGTCGGCGTTGAAGGCGGTACAAACCAGCGGGTGCAGCTTCAGCGCACGGCCTTCCACCAGCACCGGCTCGAATGCCTGAATACCCAACCGGTGCAGGGTCGGTGCGCGGTTCAGCAGCACCGGGTGCTCCTTAATCACGCTTTCCAGCGCATCCCACACCTCTTTGCGCATCCGCTCCACCATCTTTTTGGCGGATTTCACATTGGTCGCCAATCCGTCTGCCACCAGCTTTTTCATCACAAAAGGCTTAAACAGCTCAATTGCCATTTCCTTTGGCAGACCGCACTGATAAATTTTCAGTTCCGGACCCACCACAATCACGGAACGGCCGGAATAGTCCACCCGTTTGCCCAGCAAATTCTGGCGGAACCGGCCCTGTTTTCCTTTCAACATATCAGAAAGGGACTTCAGCGGACGGTTGTTCTGCCCCGTGACCGGGCGTCCCCGGCGGCCATTATCAATCAGCGCATCCACCGCTTGCTGCAGGATCCGCTTTTCGTTGCGGATGATTACCTCCGGCGCCCCCAACTCCAGCAACCGTTTTAAACGGTTGTTCCGGTTGATGACCCGGCGATACAGATCGTTCAGGTCAGAGGTGGCAAACCGGCCGCCGTCCAGCTGAACCATCGGCCGGATCTCAGGCGGAATGACCGGGATCACATCCAGAATCATCCATTCCGGTCGGTTGCCGGAAAGGCGAAAGGCCTCCACAACCTCGACCCGCTTTACCAGGCGGGTCTTCT
The DNA here is from genome assembly GCA_964428505.1 of uncultured Eubacteriales bacterium. Classification (GTDB taxonomy): domain Bacteria; phylum Bacillota; class Clostridia; order Oscillospirales; family QAKW01; genus QAKW01. Next base: position 1,241 of record CAYRYQ010000109.1, on the reverse strand, counting down.
TCTGCCCCGTTGCGGTATCCAAATCCGCTTTCAATTCCTCCGCCAGCTGATCCAGATTGATTTCACTCAGCAGAATCTTAATCGCTTCCGCGCCCATCAGCGCCTTGAAATCATCTTCATACCGCTCAATATATTGCGCATATTCCGTGTCATTCAGAATCTGCTTCTTCATGAGCGGCGTATTGCCCGGATCCACCACGATATAGGAATCAAAATAGAGTACCTTCTCCAGATCCTTGGGTGAAATATCAAGCATCAGCCCCATCCGGGCCGGGATCCCCTTGAAATACCAGATATGAGAGACCGGTGCGGCCAGTTCTATATGGCCCATCCGTTCCCGGCGCACCTTGGCTTTTGTGACCTCGACGCCGCATTTTTCGCAGATTTTTCCCTTGAATTTTATTCTTTTATATTTTCCGCAATGGCATTCCCAGTCTTTGGTTGGCCCAAAAATCTTCTCGCAGAACAGACCATCCTTTTCAGGCTTGAGGGTGCGGTAATTAATGGTTTCTGGCTTGGTCACCTCACCGTATGACCACTCACGGATTTTTTCAGGAGATGCAAGACCAATCTTAACGGCTTCAAACGTATTAAATTCCATGTTGAATTATTTGACTCCTTTCGAACTAAATTCTGTTTCGTGCTTATTCATCGAGCAAAGACGTGTCTGCGTCATCTGTCTCCTCGTCTTCGTCGTCGCCCTCACCAAACAGATCGTCCTCTTCACTTTCCTCCTGCTCATCGTCGGACCAATCGCCGAAATCATCAGACTCTAAATCATCCTCGGCCGCACCCGAATCCCCTTCGCCATCTTCGGGCTCATCGTCAAACATGCTCTCCATGTCAGCGCCGTCCTTGGCCTTGTCACGGAAGCGGGATTCATAAATATCGTCCTCATCGTCTTCAGAAGAATCTCTCAGATCAATTTCATTCATATCCTCATCCAAGCATTTGAAGTCCAGCCCTAAAGATTGCAGCTCCTTCACCAGCACCTTAAAGGATTCAGGAATGCCGGGCTTGGGAATGTTCTGCCCTTTCACAATGGCTTCAAAAGCTTTGACACGGCCCACCACATCGTCGCTCTTAACAGTCAGAATCTCCTGCAGGGTATAAGCGGAGCCATAAGCTTCCAGCGCCCACACTTCCATTTCACCGAAACGCTGGCCGCCGAACTGCGCTTTACCGCCCAGAGGCTGCGGCGTCACCAAGCTGTAGGGGCCGGTGGAACGGGCATGAATCTT
>CAYRYQ010000108.1:0-4756 GCA_964428505.1 uncultured Eubacteriales bacterium | reverse complement strand
ATGCGCCGTTTGAACGATGCAGCACCAACAGCCGGGAGTGGTCTCTGGGCTCAATGGGTGTTTGCGCAATCAGCTCCTCCGGCAGGTTGTAATCAAATTCATCAATGGTCAATGTTGCTTCCTCAATTTTTCTAAAAAGTGACGGCGAACCGGCATCTTTCAAAATTATTTTGTCATATTATTATAAATGAAATCCATTCTTTTTTCAACCCATTTTCAAAAGAAAGAGGTTTATCCATGGCACCGACTGTTTTTCAAGGAGTAGCTACTGCTCTCATCACCCCGCTGCACCGGGATGGAACCCTGCATACGGAACAGCTGCAACATCTGATTGAATTTCAGCTGGCAAGTTCCATCGCGGCTTTGGTTGTTGCCTATGACGAATGCGAAGCATCCACGTTTTCTTTTTCCTTCTTTGGTCAGCTGATTGGCAGAGCATCCTTGTTCCTCAGGCACCGCATTCCGTTAATTGCGGCAGTGAGAAAAAAAGACAGTGCCGCCGCAATAAAATGGTGCTTGGAAGCAGAAAAAAGAGGTGCGGACGCCATTCTTTTGGCGTCCGCCTGTTTTTCGTCTTCAACTAAAGCAGGTATCCTTCAACAGCTCAAAGAAATCACCGGCAGAACAAAGCTGCCGGTGATCATTGAAAATCACGCCGGGGTATTCCCTTCCTTTGATGCTTTGCAAAGGGTCGCGAAGGAAAACAAAATTGCCGGAATTGCAGAAAAGGCAGAACGTTTTGATCAATTGGCCCAAATTGCAGCGCGCTGTTCTCAACTCGCGCTATATGCCAACGCCGATGATCAATTACTGCCGGTTCTTTCATTGGGCGGCAAGGGAATCATATCAACCCTTGCCAATTTCATTCCAGATGAAATAAATTACATCTGTCAACTCTTTTTTGAGGGAGAAAACAAACGCGCCATTCAGGCGCAGCTGCGCCTGATACGATTGATTCATGCACTCTCTCCGGAAGAAAACCCGCTGATTATCAAACAAACTACTGCTCGGATCGGGCTGCCTGCCGGCGAAGTCCCTCCCTTGGAGGAAGACAAACAATTGCTTTTGGAAAAGGAATTGAAAATAGCCGGGATACCGTTTTTACCGAAATAGACTATTCTCCACATTCCATCAGGTGCAGCTGTCGGATTTCAGGCTCTTGAATACGTTTTGTCACCTCCAGCGCCTGTTGTTCCAAAAACGGCTCCTCGATGGAACTAAGAGACTGCCGATTAAGTTCCCGGCGCACCAAACGACAGATTTCTTCAATTCGCTGCCTGACCAGGTGATCCTCTCTTTCATGAATCAAAGCCGCCAGCTGATCCGAAAGCAGTTCTCCATTTTTTAATCCTCGCAAAAAACGGAACCGCCACTTATAGAACGGCAGATAACGTCGGTTGAGCGCTGCCGCCACAAAAAAAGTATGATTTATAAATTCATAGAGGGCAAGACGCGCCGCCTCTCGTTCACCGTGCAGCAGACAACGGTGATAGTTGTATTGCCCGGATTGCGCCATCAAAGCCAAGCGGCCGGCGATTTTTTTTAAACGTACATCCTCCGGCATTCCGCAGCAAAAAGCTTCCCGGATTCTCGAAAAAGTGCCGGAATCGTCGCGAAACAATTCCCCATTGACCACGGTTGCCATTGCGTGTTCGGGCAGATAAAGCCATTGCCGCCAATTTTGCGGTTCTTGCGTAAGACCGATTTGTTGCTGCAGAAAATGGCCAATGGTCATGACGCCGAATTTTTTCTCTCTGCCCAAGCTTTCCCCGCAGAGGGCGATGCCGCCATAGGCTTTTGGCAGCCGATCATAAGCTTCCGCTAAAGAAGGCCCGATTTGCCCGGCGTCTTCTTCGGTCAGCCAAAGATAAAAGCCGGGCAAAAAGTCATGATCCTGCGAAACCCCATCGTCATATCCAAAGCATTCAGAGCCTGATCCCGCAATTCCAACCGCAATGCGCGTCTCCCATTCGGGATACAATGCATGAATCATCGGCTTTCCGCAAGCTTCATAATATTGCTTAGAAAGTTCCATTCCCTTCATAGATCCGATCCGCCCTTATGTTTAATTCTTCCTTTTCTTTAAACCATCCAAAATACCCAAAGGTAGGGGCGCATTTTCTGCAGACGAAAGCATAATTGCCATCGTGTGTCAGATCCGGTTGATTGAGATTCTGCAGCGCCTGCTGAAGACAAGTCTCAATCAGCTCTTCCTGCTCCCCCATATGGTCGTAAAGCTCTGCCAAATTCATCAGTGTGACAGCAATATCCAGTTCCCCCCCGGGCTTTTGCGCCATAATCTGTATGGCGTGTTGGAAATAGGTAATGGCACGCTCAAAATTATCCAGATCTGCCAGCGCTAATGCATAGTTATTATATAATCCACCCATCAAGGGATCATTCGGCTTAATGTTATGGCAATAGTTTTCTTTTGCCATATGGTAATAAATGACTGCTTCATTTGCCCTTCCAAACGCCTTCAGAGTGGTGGCACCATTTAACCAAACAGTACCCGCGCAAGTTTGTTCTGCAAGCCCCAGTTCATCGATCAGCCAAAAACCGCGCTTCACTGACGCAAGCCCTTCCTCGGCATTCTGCAGTCTGCGGCTTAAACCCATCATTTCATTCAACAGGCTTAGTTCTCCGCGCCGGTCGTTCAGCGCCCGCGCCTCTTTCAGCCAATCATGCAATAGCCGATTGGCTTGCTGATATTGCTCCCGATTCAAATGGCCGTCCAGTTTTTCAATGACCGCACGAATCGGAATTTCTCCTGCTTCAGCCATTTTCAACGGATCCTTAGGCCCTTTTTGGTTGAGCAAATCCATGTTCATCAGTTTTTCCTCCCCATATGGTCAGAAAGCAACAGCAAAAATTCACTTTATTGAGTTGCGTTATTGTCAAGAATGACCGATTCTTTTTGAAAATATCGCGCCATGGCAACATTACGCCAATCTGCAGTATCCGTGGTAATATCGTCGAAAAACAAGGCTTCCGGCTTCACAGAAATCGGTTTCAGCACAGGCTGTTTAATTTCTTTTTCATATAAAATTTGATAACGCTGATTGATTTCACTGGAATACTGCTTTGCCGTTCCGTTGACAAAATCCCGCGCGCATATATAGGAACTTGCCGTTTTAATGGAAAGTAGCGATGTTCCTAAAAAAACAAAAAACAAAATTGCAGCGGCGCCAAGCCATCTCTTTAATGGAATTTTATCCAGCTCAATGGCGTGTGCATGTAAAAGCTTTTGCAGCCAGCCCGCAAAATACAAGCTGTTAATAACAACCAGCCAGACAAAAAAATAATATACAATATCGCGCAATCTGCCATCACCGCCATTATTCATCGCATAAATCGGCGGCGCGTTTTGCGCGGCAAAGACACAAAAGGATAAAATCAATACAATTAGCGGGAAACGAAAAGAAAAATTAATTTTCTTTGTTACAGCGAAAAATACCGGCGCTAATAATAATAACGCAGATAATATTTTAAGGTCAAACCATTTTTCAATATCTTGTAAAGCGATTCTGAATGAGTCCATAACGGTATGAATAATGCCGTATTGCTCAAAATTAGCCTGTCTGACCGCGTTTCCTGGCGCCATGGCACTGATTAATAATGCAGTAAGCACAGTAATAAAAAACAGAATCAGGCTGACTTTAACATATAATGGTTTTTTAAAAACAAACGAAAAAGCAGTAATTACAAACAATAAAATCAACGTGGTTAATGCTGTGACATAATTTCCCCCGCCGATAATAAACGAAGCCAGCATACCGATCAGTCCATAAATGATAAAATAAACTTTTTTTACCTGCATCGGATCGACGCAATAAACTCTTAGCCCGATCGTCAATAAAAACAACATGATCCCGTAAAAGAATGTATAATAGCATGAACCGTTAAACCAAAAAAATCCCTGCACCAACGAAGGCAGATACTGAATGCTGAAAAACAGCATAAACACCCCAATGATCAAAGCATATCTGCGGTCACTCTTAAAAATTTTTACCACTATCGTGTGGAGTAAAAATAATGTGGGCGCAATCAGCATAAACAACATTAAAAGGGTCGTTAATGAATACATTTTTTCGCTGAATACCGCAGGCTGTAGACTCATAATAAAAGTGGCGGAAAAAGTCCCCTGCCAGCCTTTATAAATTCCTTCTGATGTATCTACTGCGCTTTCTAACGTATTTATGATGTTGCCTGATTCTAGATACGTCAAGTGCGGTTGTGTTCCATAAGAATAATCATCTGCACAGGGATGATTATATACGGAAATGGCCAGTATAGGAACCAATGACAATAAAAATAGTATGGTGAAAAGTATGGATATTGTCTTGAGATTAAAATGCAGCTTATTTTTTTTTTTCATTTTGTCCCCCATCGTTTAAACATATATTGAAAATTTATAGCAGAATAAATTTAATAAATAAAAAAATAGCGAAACACTTTGCCCCCTGTAAAATGGCAGTTAAAACAACCAAAGGAACAGGAAAAGGCAAAACGAATCGCTAAATCCATTTTTCGCTGAGGATCCATACAGCAAGAGAAGAATCCATTTCTCCGCTTGTTATTTTTGGTGCCGGTGGTGGGACTTGAACCCACACGCCATTACTGGCAACGGATTTTGAGTCCGTCTCGTCTGCCAATTCCAACACACCGGCAAATCCAAATCAGAACGTGTAATATTATATCTGATTTTATAAATTAAATCAATTATTTTTTTATATTTTTTATAATTTTATCTATG
>CAYRYQ010000107.1:0-4908 GCA_964428505.1 uncultured Eubacteriales bacterium | reverse complement strand
TCTTTGGAGACGCTTTAACCGTGACGATTGGGCGTTTGATCACTATAAGCAGAAGTGGAGTGAAAAATTTCCAAATAACGAACGCTTAACCATCAATAGTGAGACCTATGTACACTGGTACGATTGTATAACCGATTATATCCTGTAACACTTCAATACCCGGATTGGATTCATTCCAGTCCGGGCTTTTTTAGTATACCTGACATGGGCGGTCGCTATATTCGTTGTAATAAATGTATTTTAATTTCTAATTATCGTTGTAAATTATGAAATTATGTGCTATACTATACTCGTATTATCATATGGAGGTGCGTGTATGTACCGGGTTGCAATCGAAAATCTATTTAAATGGAAAGAAAATAAGCACCGTAAGCCGCTGATTATCGAAGGTGCAAGGCAGGTCGGCAAGACTTGGCTGATGAAAGAGTTCGGCGAAAAGGCTTATGCGGACACTGTATATATCAACTTTGACTCCAATTCCAGAATGGCGGAGCTGTTTGCGTCAGATCTTAACACTGACCGCCTGATTTTGGGACTGGAGCTTTATTCCGGACGAAAAATCAATCCGGATAATATGCTGCTGATTTTTGACGAGGTGCAAGAGGTGCCGAGAGCGCTTTCCTCTTTGAAATATTTCTATGAAAACGCACCGCAATATCATATTATCTGCGCCGGTTCACTTCTGGGAATTGCTTTGCATCAGGGAACCTCTTTCCCGGTTGGTAAGGTGGATTTTCTGAAGCTTTACCCGTTGTCCTTCAAGGAATTTTTGATGGCGACCGGAAACGAGCGCTTTGCAGCTCTGCTTGACAAGCAAGACTACCCGATGATCACCTCTTTCAAACAAACCTATATCGACGCACTCAAGCATTACTATTTCGTCGGCGGTATGCCGGAGGCGGTTCAGAGCTTCGCAGATGAAAAGGACTTCAATGAAGTGCGTAATATTCAGAAGCGGATTCTTGCAGCGTATGAGCAGGATTTTTCCAAGCACGCGCCCAATGAAATCGTGCCGAAAATCCGTATGATCTGGAACAGCATCCCCTCTCAGCTTGCGAAAGAGAACAAGAAGTTTGTTTACGGTCTTATACGAGAGGGCGGACGGGCAAAGGAATATGAAACGGCGATTATGTGGCTTTCCGACTGCGGACTTGTCCACAAAGTCAGCCGTGTGAACGCGGCGGGCATCCCGCTGAAAGCTTATGAGGATTTGAAAGCCTTCAAGCTTTTTGTTGTTGATGTGGGACTTCTCGGCTGTATGACCGGGCTGCGTCAGCGCACATTGCTTGACGGAAACGATTTGTTTACCGAATTCAAAGGCGCTCTGACCGAACAATATGTCTGCCAGCAGATGAAAACAATAGATGATTTAGGCGTTTATTACTACACAAATGATCGTGGTTCCTGCGAGGTCGATTTTGTCATTGATACCGGAGAACAGATTATTCCGGTTGAAGTCAAAGCCGAGGTGAACCTGAAAGCAAAAAGCCTGCGGGTATATAAGGATAAATACGATCCCGAAATCTCTGCCCGTACCTCTATGGCTGATTATAAAAAGGAAGATTGGCTTGTAAACCTGCCGCTGTATGCGGTGGAGGAAATAGTCAGACTTAACTGACAGTATTCCTTGAACGGGTATCAATTTACTTTGAAGGGCAAAATGAGTACAAATATATCAAAACAAGAGCGAGAAGATTTACTCGCTAAAATAAAACATATACGCGCCTATATTTCCGCAGCACCGCAGGACGAAAATACAGGCAACCTACTCTCCTACCTTTCCGACCTTGAAAAAGATGTGAACGGTAAGAAATACGGTCTTAAATTTGAGGAGCATCGGGAAGAAATTGACGAGATTCTTGACACGCATACTCCGGTGCTGACCGAGGATAAAGAACTGTTTATCGACAATGGCGGCGAAATGAATTTCCTCATTGAAGGAGATAACCTTGCTTCACTAAAATTGCTTGAGAAGACACATAAGGGAAGAATTGACCTGATTTATATTGATCCGCCGTAACACTGGTAGCAATGACTTTATGTATGATAATACATTTGTAGACAAAATCGATTTATTCAGTCACAGCAAATGGCTTTCATTTATGTTGCCAAGATTACAAATAATGAAAAGTTTGTTAGATGCAAATAGCGGTGTGATTTTCATCAGCATTGATGATAACGAGCAAGCTCTTCTCAAATTACTGTGTGACGAAATTTTTGGATATGAATGCTTTATTACAGATGCGGTTGGGTATTCGCTTATATCAGCTGAATTTATATGAGAACAACTCGAGATTCAACCGCCTTTTGTGTACTTCAACGCTCCTTGAGGGTGTTAATACAAGTGCAAAGAATATTGTGATTACAAAACCTGCACGCCGTCCAGAAAAAGAAAACGCAAATGTTGAATTCTCAGCTTTTGATTTTTATAATTTGGTTGGTAGAACTGGAAGGCTGAATCAACATTATGTTGGTGATGCTTATTATATTAAATCTCCGCAAGACCCAGCATATAAGAAAATTGATGCTGTAAGAAGTGTTAAATTTGAGATAACAGATGCAAGCAAGGACATTGACATTCAAACTGGAAACATTGATGAGCACCAGGACTATCTTGCATTTCTGCGTATTTTGGGCATTTCACACGATGACTATATGCAGAATATAGGAAGCCATTTTAGGTTTGAAACAATAAAAGAACTCTATCAACACTACGCTGAGCGACGGTCTGCAATTATCGCAGAATTGAAACACTTATCTGAAGATAAAATATATGGTAGAGGCAGATTGATTGGAGAGTTGTACTGGGTATGCGAAGGAAAGCAAGATATTTTTCAAGCAGGGCTACTTAATGATTTAATAAACAGGAGCCGAATCAAAATAAAAACCGTTGTTGACAATACTCTTGACCGTTTCAAGGAAAAGGGGAAATCAATCGATATTGACTTCGTAATTTCATCTGTGATTAAGCCAAAAACGAGCTATATTGAACATCAATTTTACGGGAAGGTAAACATAATAAAGTACTTTATGCAGATGGAAAAAATATCTCAGATTTTTTTAGCAATCCTTGACTCAAAAGTTTTGGGTGCCATTGAACAACTATACTTTTCTTCTTCAAAACAAAAAAAGATGTTATTAGATATAGGAATTTACGAAAGAGATGTCGATATAATTATTAAAATCGTTGGAGGTGATTTTGAAGATGTATTCGAAATGAAAAAAGGATTGATAAAAGATTATTCAAAATTTTCGCGTAGCATAAGTTTTATATCATCATATATTATTAGAAATCTGTAACCATCGAAGTTTTTACTTAGCAAAATATAAATAGTAGTGTTGCAGGCTCTCACCTACCACACTACTATTTTAAGCTTGTTTACACAACCCGTAATTTCTTTATCTTCAGCTTTGAAAATTGAGTATCAAGGCATCAACCTTATCGGCATACTTACCTGCAGACAGGAGATCATTTCTGAAATAAACAAGGCACCGAAAAGCTATTTGGTATTCATCCAGTATTAGCCACACACAATATTTTACTCATACAGTTATCATATCCGTATTGACAACCTCCATCGCTCTATTACTGATATTGTTCATCCGCTGCACCCAAGCCATCTGATCAACTGCTTTGAGCTTTTCGGTAACACCTTCGGTTTCTGTCATCTGCTTTACCAGCCGAGAAAACATGTCTGCCGCTTCGTCATTAAGATCGGCAAGGTAGTCGTTCAACTTGCCGCCGATCAGCAGTTCATTATAGAGCGACTGGGGGTGCTGCTTAATATAACGCAGGTGGCGCTGACCCCAGATACCGATTGGGAGATTCTCCGGTTCATCATCCGGCAGATCACCCCACGGCAAGTAGTAGTCGCCTACCAGCGTATACGGAATCCCGGTTTTCTCATCCACAATGTGTTTTGCATAGCAATATGCCTCCTTCATTTGTTGTGCTTTCATTATATCTAAATGGTACAATATTGGCGAATGTACGGATTACAGTTTGCAAATAAATACGAAATATTCAAACGGGATTTTTTTCGCTGCGGTAACGGAAGTGCCAATATAGCAACAAGCTATAAGTCTGATAAAAAAGTAAAATGAGAGGAGGATTATCTTGGCATATTCACAGCTGATTAAAAATTTTCAGAGAATTCGCGGCTATATGAAAGAGTTCTATGTTTATGGCTTTAAAACCCGTGAAAAATATGATCAGAAAAGCAGCCGTTCTTATGATAACGAAAAGCGGAGAATAGAAAACTATCTCGGCGATTACATGGGTTCCCATCAGACACAGGACGGAAAAACCGTATTCCTGTCCATAGACAGCCGAAGTGTGTCAGGAAATCCTCTTTATAAGGCATTCAAAGCAAAAAGTTTTACCGACGGAGATATTACTATTCATTTCATTCTTTTTGATATTTTAAATTCTTCACATATTTCTCTTTCCCTAAATGAAATTGCAGATATCATAGATTCAGAATATTTGAATCATTTTCATTCCGGAGCTATTTTTGATATCTCCACGCTGCGCAAAAAGTTAAAAGAATATGAAAAGCTTGGGATTATTCATGTTCAGAAATTCGGTAAGCAACTATATTATCAAAGAGCAGCAGATATCAATGTATCTCAGTTGACAGATGCCATTATATTCTTTTCGGAAGCAGGCGGATGCGGTGTAATCGGCAGCTTTCTGCTGGACAAAATACCCGACAAAACCAGCATCTTTTCCTTTAAGCACCATTACATAACCGGCGCAACCGACAGCGAGATTTTGTGCGCACTCTTTGAGGCGATCAGCAAAAAGTCCTCTGTTCATATTACATATGAATCTAACAAGGCAAAACACTGCGAAAGTATTCATATCATACCAATTAAGATCTATGTCAGTGTACAAAACGGACGGCA
>CAYRYQ010000106.1:0-4955 GCA_964428505.1 uncultured Eubacteriales bacterium | reverse complement strand
CATCCCTTCTCCCGTTTGTCAACACCTTTTTTCACGTTTTTTGAAAGTTTTTTTAAGGAGGCGGAATCTGCTTGATAGGATCTCCCCATTCCCGCCCATTATTCAAAATATTAATATAAAGTAGAAAAAAGATCAAAATCGGATGCGTCGGGCAATTTTTCGCCGTCTACGATTATTGTTTTGATGAATCATATAAAAAACATAGCCGATCACGGCAATGCCGATCACCACCACGAGAATCCGGACCAAAAGATTGCTGAAGAATTTGCGGATCAGATAAAGATAATACAGAATGGCGCTGCGGTCCAGGGCCGTGCTGGCCACAAGATTGACCTTCCCATATTCCACCCCGTCTTTTTTCAACGTCACCGTGCCCAGAACATCCCCCACCGCAACGGGAGCGTAAACCATCGGTTTGGTATCGATCACCCGCTCAAAGGCATTCAGGTCCTCATCATTGGCAACCACCGCTTCCACCGGCTTTTCCGGCACCAGAATCACATGATCGTTTTTGGCGCAGAGGGCCACCTTGACTTCGCAGACAGAGGTGCTCTGATCCAAAAGTGTGCGCACACTGTAATTTTTAAAGGCCCATTTATAAAGGGCAATGGAATCGGCAAAAACGGGGTTTCCCGGATTGGTATAGCTGGCGTTCATGGTGAGGCAAAGATATTCCATTCCGCCGTATTTTGCGCAGGAAATCAAATTATAGCCTGCCGCCGTGGTGCTGCCGGTCTTGCCCGCTATCGCATATTTATAATAGTTGTTTCCCGCATTCATGCGCAGCAGCTGGTTGGTGGTAATAATGGTGCGTTCGGCGTTTTTGTTGGTGGCGGGCAAGGTATAGCTGCTTTGACTGACAAAGGGCAACAGCCGCTCATCTGTAAAAACTCTTTTGGCCACAATAGACATATCCCTTGCGGTTGTATAGTGATTCTCATTCGGCAGCCCGTGCGCATTGACAAAGTGCGTTTGGGTCATTCCCCATTCCGCCGCTTTTTCGTTCATTTTATCCACAAAAGCCGAAATGCTGCCGCAAAGATGGATCGCCAGCGCGTTCGCGGCCTCGTTGGCACTGCAAATGGCGAGTCCGTAAAACAGATCCTCGATCCGCACCACTTCTCCATCCTTAAGGCCCATATTGGAGCTGCCAATCACCAGGTCTGAATAGCAGGCAGCCTTATCAAAGGTGATGGTTGCCTGAAGATCATCAATCATATCGACAGCTACCGCCATCGTCATCAGCTTGGTGGTAGAGGCCGGATAAATCCGCTCATCCGCCTTTTTATCATAGATGGTTGCACCGGTGTCCATGCTGACCACCAACACATTCTGCGCCACCGTTTCCGGCGCATTCTCCGCCGCAAAGACAGGCGGCATGCCGATAAAAAGAAGCAGCGCCGCTAAAACGCCGCAAAACCATTGATTCTTTTTCATCCTAATCTCCCCTAAAGCATTCTTGTTTTAGTGTATCACACAACCGATAAAATTGCAATTCCTGAAAAAAGTTTTAAAAAACACTTGCCAAAATGAAAAAAATCGATATAATAGATGTGTACCGGGGTATAGCGCAGTTGGTAGCGCGCTTGGTTCGGGACCAAGAGGCCGGGCGTTCGAGTCGCCTTACTCCGACCATCCAAACAGCAGTGCTGAACTCTTAAGAGAGTTTAGCGCTGTTTCTTTTATTCCTTGTGTTATTTTACCTTCAATTTTAAAATGAAATTGACTTTCTACACAATCTGTGCTAAACTCTATAAAATTACATTATAAAATAAGAAAATAAGAAAGGAAGGAATCGCTCTGAACGCTTTGCTATATGAATATCCGCAGCTGGACTATATGCTGCGCATCCTGCTGGCAACTCTTTGCGGCGGGGTCATCGGATTGGAACGCAGCTTCCGTTTAAAAGAAGCCGGCGTGCGCACGCACAGTATCATTGCCTGTTCTTCGGCGCTCTATATGGTTCTTTCCAAATTTGCTTTTACCGACATGATTGTGGGGCTTGATTCCGGTGGGGCAGATGCCACCATGATTGCCTGTCAGGTGGTGAACGGCATCAACTTTTTAGGCGCCGGGATCATTTTCAAGGGCAAAAACAGCCCCATCTCCGGATTGACAACAGCCACCGGAATCTGGGCCACCGCTGCGGTAGGGCTCGCCTGCGGCAGCGGGCTTTATCCCATTGCTATCTTCTCAGCCATCTTTTTGGTTTTGCTCCAGATGCTGCTGCACCACTTCAACGTCGGCGGCAATGCCTATAACTACAGCGAGGTCAGCATTACCCTGGAAAAGACGCCCCGCATCATGGAGGCGCTTCGGGAACGGCAGCGGGCCTATGGAATAGAAATATTGGATCTTTGCTACAAACGCGCCGGGGAAAACCGCTATACCCTGGATGCAAGCATTCGCATGAAGGGGGCCATTCCCTTTGAGGATGCGCTGCTGTTTGCCAAGAGCTTTGAAGAAATTAAATCAATTTCCACATAACGGAAACACGGGCTTATCGAAAGGAGTTATCGAACATGGCATCTTTTTTCACTGAAATCGGCACTTATCTGATCTCTCATCAGACCTTTGATTATATTATACGGCTTGTGTTTGCCGTGCTTTGCGGCGGGGTCATCGGTCTGGAGCGCACCAAACGCTCCAAGGAAGCGGGGATCCGCACACACTGTATTATCGCCATTGCCTCTGCGCTGATTATGATCATCTCCAAATACGGATTCACCGATATGACCGACGCGCTGGGGCATACCTTTGTGGGCACCCGCGGCGCCGACCCGGCACGTATTGCGGCACAGGTCGTCAGCGGAATCAGCTTCTTGGGCGCCGGCGTTATTTTTAAAAATGGCAACACCGTAAAAGGGCTGACCACCGCCGCGGGGATTTGGGCGACGGCCGCTGTGGGGCTTGCCTGCGGCAGTGGCATGTATTTCATCGCTTTTTTTGTCACACTGCTGATCGTGGTTATCCAGTTGCTGATGCATCGCTTCAATGTGGGCAACGACGCTTACTCGAATGGCGAAATCCGCATCACCATGGTGGATACCCCGGAAATTCGCGCCGCACTGAAGCAGAAGCAGAAAGAGCTTCAGATTATGATCACCGATTCCCGTATTACCACCTGTGAAGACAATACTTTAAATATGATTCTGTCTGTTCGCTTAAAAAATGCCATCTCTTTTTCCGATGTCATGAAATTCATGGACGAACACCCGGAAATCAAATCGATCAGCGTATAAAGAACGGAGATCGGCCCGCCTTCTTTGGGGAGGCGGGCCGATCGTGTTTTCTTGACTTTCCTTAAAAAAAGAGGTACAATAATTCTATATCAGTTTTTGGGAGCAGTGTATGGACTATATCGTGTTTGACATGGAGTGGAATCAGCCGTTTACGAAAGAATCAACGGTTCTTTCTCCGATTTGCCTGGTGGGGGAAATCATCCAGATCGGGGCCATAAAGTTAAATGCGCGGTTTGAGGCAGTGGATTGCCTGAATCTGCTGATTGCTCCCACCTTTTACCGCAAGCTTCATTACCGGATTCAAAAAATGACCGGCATTCGGCAGGAAACCCTTAAAAATCAAAAAAAGTTTAAGGAAACCATTGCCGAATTCCGTGACTGGTGTCAGGGGGACACCGTTTTACTCTCTTGGGGATATGATGACATCCAGATGCTGAAGGACAATCTGGTTATGCATGATTTAGAGGAAGACTGGCTGCCGCCCTGCTATAATCTGCAAGGTATTTATAATCATCAGGTTTCTCATGAAAACCGCCAGTTTTCACTGGAAACCGCCCTGTCCGTTCTGGGAATCACATCCTCTCTGCCTGTACACAATGCCTTTCATGACGCCATCTATACCGCGCAGGTGGCACGGCAGCTGGACCTTGCCGCAGGAGTTGCGCACTATTCGGAACTGGACGGGCTTCTCTGGAACAGCATTCACAGTACCAAAGAGAATTTTCCCGCCTTTCGTTCCCCGGAAAAAGCGCTGGCAGATCCCAAGCTCAAGCAGTTTGACTGCCCGATCTGCGGAGAAAAACTGAAAGCCGGGCAGTTTACCATGCTGGATGAAAAAAATGCCGTTTCTGAAGTGCCCACGCAGCACGGCATGATTTCTGTCAGGCTGAAGCTGCAGCGAAACCAGCGTAAGGCGTGGTATGTCAAAAGAACCATTCGTTTTATTTAGGAGAAGATATGAACACTTTGGAGCAGCAATTTGAAGAAGCGCTTTTATCTCGTTTTGCCCGCATTCAAAAAGAATGCGGAATAAAAACAGACCGATACGAAGCGCTGATCGCCCGATTTGGAGCGCTGCATGCGGTCCGCGGATGGATCCGCCAGCCAGGAACCTCTGACCTATTGCAAAAGCTTGCCGACCGGAAGCGCATTGAGCTTTCCCCGGAGGCCGCAGTGGTTTCACAAAAATTCAGCGCATTATTCACCGATGAAGAAGTCAACCAATGTTTTGCCCTTCTTTGTGAATACCGTTATTTTTAGCCTGTCCCGCTCTAAGCAGTGATCTGCCGCAGAAGAAAGAGGCTCTTTCATGCACATCCTGACCAAAGACCGCTATTTTTATACCACTGTACTGAGGCTTGCCCTGCCGATCGCCTTTCAGAACCTTGTTACCTTTTTGGTCACCTTCTCTGACAATGTAATGGTCGGTGCATTGGGCGACAATGCGATTTCCGGCGTTTATTTGGGCGGCCAGCTCCAATTCCTGCTGCAGCAATTCGTGGTTGGCATGGGAAGCGCCCTGCTGATCATCACGGCGCAATACTGGGGAAAGAAGCAGCTGGCGCCGATCCGGCGCCTGATCGGGCTTACGGTCCGTCTGGGGCTTTTGGTGGCCGCTGCTTTGAGTCTTCTTTCCTTTTTCTTTCCCTTTCTTTTACTCGGGTTTTTCTCTCAGGACGCAGGAGCCTTACAGGAAGGCGCCGCTTATTTAAG
>CAYRYQ010000105.1:0-5017 GCA_964428505.1 uncultured Eubacteriales bacterium | reverse complement strand
TCATTTTTTAGCGCTTTATTAGAAAAAATTTCAGTACAAGCGCGTTTTTTATCTTCGTACAAAACCACTCTTTGTTTTTCAAGCTTTTTGCGGTGCGGGCTTTTTTGACAGTCTGCGGCGGCCTTACGGAAGGCCGCCTTTTTTATTGAACACTTTCTCACAATCCTCAATTTCTTCATTTCCTTTACTCCCTTCCGCATAGAATATTCTATCTTTAAAAAGTTCAAGATAGAGGTTGCATTATCCGGGCAAATAATGGTATAATATATCAAATTGTCGGTTTTGATCCGTTACAGATACACACAGATAAATCTACTTAATCGAGGTCATTTTTTATGAAATTTTACCCCCATGATATTAATGAATATATTGAGACCGACCGGATGGACCGTCTGATTCACGTAGCGGAAAGCCGTCATATCCTGCAATTTGAGCAGCTTAAGAGTCTGATTACCTTTTCCTGTCTGCGCACGATCGGGAACCATTTAACGGCCGCTGTTTTGGTAACTGGCCCGTCTTCCTCCGGGAAGACCACCTTTGCCAAGCGTCTTCGCAGCATGATGGAAAAAGAAGGCTATCATTGCACCGTGATTTCAGTGGACGATTACTATCTCTCGAGAGAAGAAATCCAACGGCGGCAGCCTCATGCGGCTCAGCCGGACTTTGAGGTGCTGGATGCCTTCGATGTAAATTATTTTCAAGAGCAGATGAGTAGCTTTCTGGCGGGAACCCCCATTTGCCTTCCGCGCTATGATTTTACAAAAGGCTGCCGCACGGAAGGACCGCTTCTTTCCCCCACAGAAAAGGATCTGCTGATTATTGAAGGAATTCATGCAATGAATCCGGAATTGACCAAAGGGCTTTCGTTTGCGCGCACGATCGGCGTTTATATCTGCCCCTTCGATTCCTATATGGTTCCGGATCAAGGCGAAATTTCTTCCAAAGAAATCCGCCTGATGCGCCGCTGCCTGCGGGATCATGTGCACCGCAATTCCACCATCATGCAAACCTTGGAGATGTGGCCCAGTGTCCGTGCAGGAGAAGAACGCTATATTAAACCCATGAAAAAATATGCGGATTTTTTCTTTAACTCCTCTTTTGAATATGAAATCAGTATTCTGAAGGCCCGGATTGAGGAAACCGCGCAGGCACTGACACCGGAAGAACGCATTCGATTAAATCAATATCTGCCTCTCCAGCGGCTGGACGCATTTTTGTCCTGTAAAAACGCTAATATTCCGGAATACTCCATTTTCAATGAATTTTACAGATAGGAGCAATCATGGGCAAAAAAATTGCGATCCTTTGCATGTCTTTAGAGATCGGCGGCGCGGAAACACACATTTTTGAGTTGGCGAAAGAATTAAAGAAAAAAGGACATACGGTTACGGTCTTTTCCAATGGCGGGGTTTATGCCGACGCATTGGAAAAAGCCGGCGTGCGCCATGTGCATGCTCCTCTTCACACCAAAACACTCTCCTCTCTGCGAAAATCCTATAAAATCTTAATGGCAGAATTTAAAAAGAACCGACCGTCTGTGGTGCATTCCCACACCCGCATCTCAAGCTATGTGGGAGGCTTGGTCTGCAAACGGCTTGGAATTCCGATGGTTACCACAGTTCACGGTAAATTCAGAAGTGATTTTCTTTTCCGTTCCTTTTCCAACTGGGGCTGCCGTGCGCTTACCGTCAGCGAAGATCTGAAGAATTATCTGATAGATGACTACCACTACAATCCGGATCATATTTCCATGACCGTAAACGGAATTGATATGAAGCGGTTTCAAAAGAAAGATCTCCCGGCATTTCGCGCTGCGCTTGGCGTCGCGCCCCAGCAAAAGGTTATTTTAATGGTCAGTCGTCTTGATCCGGATGTGGTTCCGCATGTACAGCGCGTCCTAAACCTTGCACCGGATATTTTCCGGCAGGCGCCGGATACCAGACTAGTGATTGTGGGCAGCGGAAAAAGCTTCCTGGCGCTTGCGCAGGAGGCCAACCGAATCAATCAGCTTTGCGGAACAGACTTTGTGCTGCTCCAGGGGGCGAAAACCAATGTAGAACAATATACCGCCGTTGCGGATTTATTTATCGGCATTTCCCGATCTGCGCTGGAAGCCATGTCCAGCGAAGTGCCTGTTATTTTGTTGGGCAATATGGGCTATTTAGGGCTATATTCCGAAGAGATCCGCATGCAAAGCGTTGAAACCAATCTCACTTGCCGTGGGTTTCCTTTCCCGGATAAGCAGGATCTTCTTCAGCTGATTCTGGACTGCCTGAAAAAGCAGGATCTAACAGCCAATATTCAAGACGGATTACGTCTGGTTCACGAAAAATACTCGATCGCCACCATGGCTTCAACAGCTGAGGCGGTTTACCGGGAGGCCGTTGACGCATTCCGTCCGCTGGATTATATGATCAGCGGCTATTACGGACGGAATAATTTCGGTGACAATCTGACTCTTTCCTGTCTGATGCATCATTTAAAGGAAAAAAATGGCACTGTACTTACCTGCAATGCGTCAAGCACCCGTATCCCTGCCTCCGTGCATAAGCTGCACCGCTTTCACCTGCTTAAGATCCGAAAGGCCATGAAAAAGACCAAAGTGTTTCTTTTGGGCAGCGGGTCCATTCTGCAGGATGCCACCTCCAACCGCTCTATTTTTTACTATCACTTTATAATGAGAATGGCAGTTCGGTATCATTGTAAAACCATGCTGTATGCCAATGGGATCGGACCTATTCACCGCCCCATAAATCAAAGAACCACCGCTAAACTATTAAACCAAATGGATCTGATCACTGTCCGGGACCAGGAATCAATCGAACAGCTGCGAAAATTCAAAGTCCATACTCCGGTATTTCTTACTGCAGATGATTCATTTTCTTATGATCGCAATGACCTTCCTTCCCTTCCAAAAGACCCGAATACTGCCGGGAAAACAATTGTGGGAGTTAATTTTATCTCCAAGCTGATGAGCATGCCGGGAGCCGTCACAGAAATCGCGGCCGCCCTTTCTTCTCTTGCTGAAACACATTCCTTCTTTTACAATCTTATTCCCCTGCATCTGGACCAGGACACCTTCATTTTGCAAGAGTTGCACCGTTTACTTCCCAAATGCAGCAGGCTGATTCAGCCGACCGGAGACCCGGAGGAACTGATTGCTGTCATTGCCGCCGGACATTATCATATTTTTGAACGACTGCACGGTCAGATCATCTCCACCACGCTCAACATCCCCTTTCTGCCGATTCAATATGATCCAAAAAACCGCTCCTTTTCCGCGCTGGTCGGCATTGGCTCTTTCTTATTGACCAATCGGGACCTCCAACGCGACACCATTATTGCGCATTTTGAGTCTGTTTTGAAGCATCAGGATGAGATCCGGGAAAAACTGATCACCTATACAGAAAATGCACGTGAAAAGGCATTGGAAAACCGGCAATATTTACTGCAGTTGATAAAGGACTATTAATATGCGATTATTGGGAATTGATTATGGGGAAGCCCGCACAGGGCTGGCCTTTTGCGACGACAGTGCACCGATCGCCACCGCCATCGGTACGCTGCATGAACGAGACAAGGAGCGGCTGGCCCAAATGATTGCCGCTGTCTGCGAAGAACGTCATATTGAAAAAATTGTGATAGGTCTTCCCAAAAATATGGACGGCAGCGAAGGCTTCCGCGCAGAATATACCCGCAAATTCCTGCTGCAATTGCAGCAGCTGCTGCCAAAGATCTCCTTTTCTTTTTATGACGAACGCCTGACCACTGTGGCCGCCGGGCGATTTATGATGGAAACCAACACAAAAGGAAAAAAAAGGAAGGCGTCTATCGATGCCCTGTCGGCTCAGATCATTTTGCAGGACTATCTGGATCACCAGATTAAAAAATAACGAAGGGGCTCCGCTTTGTGCGGGAGCCCCTTTTCATTATTTTGTTTTTCCTAAATAAGCTTCTTTCACGCTCTCGTTGTCCAGCAGCTCCGCTCCGGTTCCCTTCAGTGTAATTTTTCCGGTTTCCATCACATAAGCCCGGTGCGCCACTTTGAGGGCCATATTTGCATTCTGCTCAATCAACAGCACGGTAATGCCCTGCTGATTAATGGTCTTGATAATCTCAAAAATATCGCGCACCACCAACGGTGCAAGCCCCAAAGAAGGCTCATCCATCATAATCAGGCGCGGCTTACTCATCAGCGCACGCCCCACAGCCAGCATCTGCTGTTCCCCGCCGGAAAGCGTTCCGGCCAGCTGCCACTCCCGCTCTTTCAGGCGCGGAAAAAGCAGATAGACCTGATCCAGATCTTCCCGGATGTTGTCTTTGCGCAAATAGGCGCCGATCTTTAAGTTTTCCAGCACCGTAAGGTTGGGAAACACCCGCCGCCCTTCCGGCACTAAGGTAATCCCGCTGTTCACAATTTGATCGGGGCTTTTGCCGCTGATTTCCTTTCCATCCAGCAAAATAGAAGCGCTCTTCGGCTTCACCACGCCGGCAGTCGCCTTCAGCGTGGTGCTTTTCCCCGCGCCGTTGGATCCGATCAGAGTCACAATTTCACCTTGCGGCACTTCCAAAGAAATGCCCTTGACCGCCTCAATTCCCCCATAGGAAACAACCAAATTTTTAATTTCCAGAATATTACTCATCTTCAACCACCCCCAGATAGGCATCGATCACCCGCTGATCCTTCTGGATGACCTCCGGCGTACCGGAAGCAATCAGTTTCCCAAAGTCAATCACATAAATCCGGTCTGAAATATCCATCACCAGATTCATGTGGTGCTCAATCAACAACACCGTCAGCTTGAACCGATCCCGGATCTGCCGGATCAGAGCCGTCAGGTCCTCTGTTTCCTGCGGATTCATACCGGCCGCAGGCTCATCCAAAAGCAGCAGGGCCGGCACTGTGGCCAACGCCCGCGCAATCTCCAGATGCCGCTGCTTTCCGTATGGAAGGGAGGAGGCGATTTCATCTTTAACATCGTAAAGATCCACCATCTTTAAAAGGGAAAGGCAGTCC
>CAYRYQ010000104.1:0-5129 GCA_964428505.1 uncultured Eubacteriales bacterium | reverse complement strand
TGTTGCTGGTGATTCGTCAGAAATTTGCAAGAACGGAAATTATCAAAAACGCAATTAAAAATCTGGAAACGGTGCATGCCAACATCATCGGGGTTGTATTAAACGGTTATAACGCACGGAACGCGATGAAGGACGGCTACTATAATTCTTATATTTGCGGCGGCTACGGCGAATACGGGGAGCAGCACAAAAGCCATCTGAAAAAATCCTGAACTGAAAGAAAAGGAACGTGATGATTGATTTACACACGCATATTCTGCCCGGAATCGATGACGGGGCATCGACCCTTGAAATTTCGATGGCACTTTTAAGGGACGAGGTGCGGCAAGGGATTCAAACCATTGTTTTGACCCCCCATTTTTACCCGGAAGAAACCACGCTGGCGCTGTTTTTAGAAAAACGGGCATCGGCTTATCAGGTGCTGCGGCAAGCGGTTGCAAAAGAAGCGCTGCCGGTGGAGCTGCGACTTGGCGCGGAAGTTCATTTTTCTCCGTCGATTGTCGCCGATCCGCTGCCCCTGTGCATCGAAGGAACCCATTATATGCTGGTTGAATTTTCCAGCCGCCGCCTGCCGATATTGGCAAAAGAAACCTTTTACGCGCTGGCCGCCCAGGGCATCACCCCGATCATCGCGCACGGAGAGCGCTATCTCTATGCCGGCATCGACCCCTTGCTGGAATATCTGCTTTCAGGAGACACCCTGCTGCAGGTGGATACTCCCAGCCTGGTTCACGAACAACGAGAAATTAAAAAACGCACCCAACAATTATTGCAACACCGAATGGTGCACCTTCTGGGATCTGACACCCATTCGCCGGATCGGCGCCCTCCGGTATGGAACGCGATGTACCGCACCCTGCGAAAAAAGGGCAACGCGGAACTGCTTTCAATCTGGGAGCAGAATGCCCTCGCAGTGCTGCAAGACCGGAATCCCTTTGTTGATCCGCCACTACCGTTTAAAAAGACCTTTGGCAGATTTTTTAACAGATAGGAGCAATTATTTTGACTTGGATTCGGAGAAAAAGCAATTTTTTGGTTCTACTGCTGGATCTGGCGATCCTGACCATCAGTCTATTGGCCGCTCTTTTGCTGCGATTTGACCTTCGGTACAGTTCCATTCCTGCACAGTATTTGAAAAATGCCCAGATCTACGGCCTGGTCAGCGCCATCACCACCCTGCCTTATTTTGCGGTGATGGGGTTATATCGTTATGTGTGGCGTTATATCGGCGCCCACGAAGTTTTTCACATTTGTCTTGCGGCCACAACGGCCGCATTATTCAACGGGATCTTAAGCGTTTGGTTTCACTACTATCTGCCCTGCTCGGTGATGGCCATTAATTTTTTACTGCAGCTGATACTCTATGTCATGCTCCGCTATTCCTACCGCATCCTTCTGCTCTTTTTAGGGCTGCGGGCAGACCGCTGCGACCGCAGCGCCACCCGGCTGATGATCATCGGCGCGGGCGCGGCCGGCCGGATCCTTGCGAAAGAATACAGCAACAGCAAAAAAGTGCACGCAAAAATCTGCTGCTTTATTGACGACAATCCATCAAAGAAGGGAAAGTTCCTGGAAGGCATTCCCATCCTGGGCGGATCCGATCAGATCCTTTGTCTTTCACGCAGGCTGCAGATCCAGCAGATCGTTCTGGCCATCCCCTCCATCAGCGGCATCCGGCGAAAAGAACTGCTGGAAATTTGCAAAACCACCGGCTGCGCGGTCAAAACCGTGCCCGGGATGTATCAGCTGCTGAACGGAGAAGTGCGGGTCAGCAACATCCGTGATGTGGAGATCAACGACCTTTTAGGGCGGGAACCCATTACCGTCGATCTAAGCGAAATTCTGGACTATGTGAAAGATCAGGTGGTGATGGTGACCGGCGGAGGCGGCTCCATCGGCAGCGAGCTTTGCCGCCAGCTGGCTACACATTCTCCGAAGCAGCTGATCATTGTGGATATCTATGAAAACAATGCCTATCAGATTCAGCAGGAGCTGGTTCGCCGCTTTCCCAAATTGGATTTGCAGGTGTTGATCGCTTCGGTGCGGGATTGGCCGCGCATGGAGCAGATTTTCGAAACCTTTCGGCCGGATCTGGTTTACCATGCGGCAGCGCATAAGCATGTGCCGCTCATGGAAGACAGCCCCAACGAAGCCATTAAAAACAACGTGTTCGGCACCTATAACACCGCAAAACTGGCAACACAGTTCCAGGCGAAGCGCTTTGTTTTGATTTCCACCGATAAAGCAGTGAATCCCACCAATATCATGGGAGCCTCCAAGCGGCTGTGTGAAATGGTGATACAAAGCTTTTGCGGGCAGAGCGCCACAAGGTTTGCCGTCGTTCGGTTTGGCAATGTGCTGGGCAGCAACGGCTCTGTGATCCCGCTTTTTAAAAAGCAAATTGAAGAAGGCGGCCCGGTCACGGTGACCCATCCGGATATTATCCGCTATTTCATGACCATTCCGGAGGCGGTCAGCCTGGTTTTGCAGGCAGGCGCTTACGCTTCTGTTGAAGGAAACATTTTCATTTTGGATATGGGCACTCCGATCAAGATCGATGATCTGGCCCGCAATCTGATTTCTCTTTCCGGCATGATACCGGGCGTCGATATTGACATCCGTTACACCGGCCTTCGGCCCGGTGAAAAGCTCTATGAGGAACTGCTGATGAGCGAAGAAGGGCTGCGTAAGACCCCCAATCAGCTCATCTATATTGCGGCTCCGATTCAGCTGGACCGGCAGGAATTTCTCTCTGATCTGGAAGAGCTCTATAAATCTGCCCAGAGCAACACCGCCGACATTTGCGCGCGCGTGGCGCAGATGGTGCCAACCTTCCGTCATCGCGGGCGAAACGAAGAAGCGGCCTCTTTTGTCGGCATGCACGAATAAAGGGGAGATTCCCTTTCACAGCGGTTTTTCCGCGCCTTTCCCCGCCTATATGAGACCTTCTGTCGTAAGTTTTTATTTTAACGACAGAAGGTCTCTTTTTCACGGTCCGATTTTAGGGAGCTTGTTCCACGCGGCTGCCGCCGACCGGGGGCTTTCTTTGAAGGGGTGCTGGCGGCAGCCCGCAAAAACATTACGGGATGATCCTTCAGCAAAGCCGGAAGTGTGAAAACAGCAATAAAAAGACTGCGCCCTGATCCCCGCTTTGAAAGCAAAGGTCAGGACGCAGTTTACTTGCTGTTTTGGCCAAAATTTAATTTTCATTCAGTTCCCGGCGGCGCACAAGGCTGGTAACCCAAACGAAAACCGCACTGAGCACAGCAAAGCAAACACCGGAAACCAGAACCCATACGGTCAGGCGGAGCAAAAAGCTCTGCACCAGCAGCCGGTAATAGTCCGGCGAAAGGTTCAGCTTGGTGCAAATACCAGACAGCAGCAAGCCGATTGCACCCAAGAGCAAAAACAAGCCGCATCCCCCCAGCGCATAGCTCAAATAACGAAAGCCCTTATAGCGGTATCCGCGGATCAGAAACAGCGCAAACAGAGCGCCAATGCTAATGATCATCAGAAAAATGGCAGCGCCCTGCAGATAGCGAACCGCCTGCACCCGCACCCCACCTAAATAGGAAAGATAAGGAAGATGCACGATTTGCCGGTATTCCTGCACGACCAAGGCCTGATATTCCTTGGCGGCGCTGATTGCCGCCGGAGCCTGAACACCCTCTGTCAAACGGCTGCTCAGCTGTTCCTCCAGCTTCGTGGTGTTCGGCAGATAGGAGGAGATGGCATCCAAAGAAGCCTGCATGTCTGCCCGGATATCATCCCGCAGGGTAGTTTCCGTTACCAACCCTGTCAGCAAAGAGCCGGAATATCCGTAAGGAAGCGCCAGATCCTGGATATCCTGATCAAATTTTTCCAGCACCTTACTGTAGAACCCGGTTCGTTCCATCGCGTTCAGATAACTCTTATTCTGAAAAAAATAGGATAAAATCAAAGCGATTAACGTCAGCAGCGTAAACATCATAAACAAAATAAACGACATGATGTAACTCAGCGCCCAACGGACATACCGATTGGAGATCGGGTGCTGCCGAACCCCTTTATGTGTCATTGCCCGGCACCCCCTGTCACCAGCTGCGGGCCGCTGATCCGATCGCCATAAACATAAAGACGATAATCGGTCACGCCCTTTCCGGGAATATGATAGCAGGTATAAAGCACCAGCTGCTCCCGGTTCTGCAGCAGATCAAATGCGCTGTAGTCATCCTTGTACAGCACTTTTGTATCCGTGATTTGATACTGATAGATTCCATAAGTCGTGGTAAAGGTCACCACATCTCCGGCTTTGATCTGATCCAGCGTTGCGAAATAGCTGGTGTTATGCGCCGAGATCAGCAGGGTACTCTGGTCTCCCGGAATCCCGCTTCCGATAAAGGTTCCGGCGCCGCTGCGCAGCACCGCGTTATCGTCGCCCCAATAGACGGCCACGTCCAAGCCGATCTCCGGACAAGACAAATTCCCGTATTGTTCTCCGTAATTCGGCCAATGCACCGTGGATAAATCGATGGTTCCGCCAGTCTGGCCGGTCCCGCCGTTGACCGCCGTATTGCTGACCAACGTTTGATCCTGCAATGTAATATTCGAGATAAACAGCTTATAAAAAGTAGTCACATATCCCAAAATAGGAGTAAGCGCAATGATCATCACGCCTACTCCTACCACTACATAGATAAAGGGAACAGTGAAATACCGTGCTCCACGGAATTTTCTGTGTTTACCCATAAATCAAACTGTAACCTCTGTTTTCTTTTTTAAACCCATCTTCCCCATTACAACCGTTCCGCAAACAGCCAGGCTCACCACCGCTGCCAACACAAGAACCGGAAGGAAATTGCCGCCGGTCTGATTGACCACTTTTTTGGAGCTGGCAACCACAGCACCGCTCTGCGTGGTAATCACCACATTCGCATTCTGAACGGTTAAGGTTAAGTTCAGCGCCTCTGTTGCGGCGGAGATATATTTGCCGACTTCTGATGTGGTTGTAATATTTTTAGTCAGACTGTAGGACCGAATATCTTTTGGCAGCTCGGCCACAGCACTTTTAATCGAGGATACCGCCGTTGCCGCCGCGTCTGAAGAAATATCGACTCCATCCTGTTTGAAATAGGCGGTAAACTGCGCCA
>CAYRYQ010000103.1:0-5278 GCA_964428505.1 uncultured Eubacteriales bacterium | reverse complement strand
CGTCTTTTTGGCTTGAGACCGTTTTGCGGCGACAAGTAGAAGCAATCTTGCTTACGCAGGTGTTCTTTGCTCCTTCACAGTTTGTGCGTAAAGGCTTATTATTCAATAAAGTTCAGGAAAATAAAATTAAAATTGTTCCATATGGGAGCAATTTTCAGATAGCCGATTCGGCACAGAAAGCTGCATCCGCCTTACGGTTTATTTATGTTGGGCAAGTAACCTACAGAAAAGGGGTCCATCATTTATTGCAAGTGTTCTCTTCCTTACCGGAAGCGGATATTACGCTGGTCGGATCTATTCCCGCAAAGTCAAATTTGCCGATTCAATATGGAAAATATGCCAATATTCACTTTGTTGGCCGGGTTTCCCATGATGCTGTGGCAGATTATCTGGGGCAAGCCAATGTATTTGTATTTCCTTCCTTGACAGAAGGTTTTTCGTTGGCGTGCATAGAAGCTTTGAGCCAGGGCCTTGTTGTGCTTTGCAGTTCAAATTCCGGTGCAAATGATGCTATTGTTGATGGGGAGAATGGATATGTTATTCCTGCCGGTGAAGAAGATTCGCTGAAAGACCGGGTCCTATTTTTGATAAAACATCCGGAAATAGTGGAGAGAATAAGCGTACAGGCAATAAAAACAGCAAAACAATATACTTGGGAAAACTATGATCAATTATTGATTGAAACCCTAAGTTCACTTGAATGTGAACAGGTAGATGGAGATCATGAAAAGTAAAATATTTAAAAATTATTTATATAATGTTATATATCAAATACTTGTTTTTCTTGCACCGCTCATCACCGCCCCCTATTTAGCGCGCAAACTGGGAGCAGAACTGCTTGGCACTTATAGCTATATAAATTCTGTGGCCGCCATTATTACAACAATTGGTTTGATTGGACTGTATAATTACGGCACCCGTCAGATCGCATATTGTTCAACACGGGAAGAAATGACGTGTACATTCTGGGAAATCATGCTGCTTCGGAGTTTGTTCTTGATTCCGGGCGTGTTTCTATATTTGATTATTGCATATTTCACTCATTATTTCACGTTATTTTTGCTATACGGCTTCTGGTTTTTTGCGATATATATCGATGTTTCCTGGTTGTATGTTGGAATTGAAGATATGAAACCGGCAGTAATCAAAAACATTTTTGCCAAAACACTTTGCATTTTGGGTATTTTTATCTTTGTAAAAGAAAATAGCGATTTATGGAAATATGTACTTTTGATTTCTCTATCAACTTTTATAGCGAATCTTTTGGTTTGGATCTCCCTAAAAAAGTATATTGATGCCCCGAAGATACATCGAGAAAAGTTAATTCAACATATTCTTGGCGGATTCCAGTTATTTCTTCCGCAGGTGACCACCACGTTGTATATGCAAATTGGCAAAATAATGCTTAAATGGTTTACCAGTTCATCGCAGGTGTCATTTTATGATCAGGCTGAAAAAATAACGAATATTCCCCTCGCCTTTATTACGGTTTTGAGTACTGTAATGATGCCGCGGATTGCATCCGAGTTCTCAAAAAACGAAAAATCGGCAATGGAATTGCATCTGAACAGTGCGGTCGATTACTCTCTATTCATGGCACTACCCATGATGTTTGGAATGGCGGGAGTGGCGTCCACTTTGATTCCTTGGTATCTTGGCGCTGAATTTATTCCTTGCATTAATGCAATTTATTTCTTATCGCCTGTTATAATATTTAATTCCTTGTCCGGAGTTTCAGGGAACCAATACTTCACTGCAACGAATCAAATTAACATTCTAATGAAAGCTTATGTCACTGCAACTGTAATCAATATTACTTTTAACGCCATACTCATTCCACACTTCGGTTACGCCGGTGCTGCGGCTACCACTCTGTTATCCAGCCTGGTTTCCATATTAATTCAGTATTATTACATGAAAAGGCAGGTCAGGATTAAAGTTTTCAAGCCATTTGTTTATAAATATCTGGTTTTTAGCGTGGTTATGTTTTCAGTCGTTTATCTTGTGGGACGGTCTATGGGGATCTCCATTTTGACAACGGCAACACAGATCGGCGTTGGCACCTTAAGCTACTTAATAATGCTTTTGCTATCTCGCGACAAACGTTTAAAATCTCTTTTGCTTAAAATCAATTTTATGAAATGCAAAAAGAATATAGAGACATAACAGTGAATTAAAACATGATTTATCACCAATTATATGACTGGGTTGTTCAGTACAAAAAGAGAAAGAGGAAGAGGATGAATAATACATTGGCGCACTCAATTTTTAAAGAAAAGACGCTTATGATCACCGGCGGAACGGGTTCCTTTGGCAACGCTGTTCTGAATCGTTTTCTTTCCACCGACATTGGGGAGATCCGCATTTTTTCCCGTGATGAGAAGAAGCAGGACGATATGCGCCATGAATTTCAAAGCAAGATGCCAAAGGTGGCAGACAAAATCAAGTTTTTCATCGGTGATGTGCGGGATTTGGCTTCGGTTAAAAACGCGATGCACGGCGTGGATTACATCTTTCACGCGGCAGCGCTCAAGCAGGTGCCGTCTTGCGAGTTTTTCCCGCTGGAGGCAGTGAAAACAAACGTATTGGGCACGGACAATGTTTTGACGGCGGCCATCGAGGCGGGTTTGAAGGCGGTTATCTGCCTTTCCACCGATAAGGCGGCGTATCCGGTGAATGCCATGGGAACCAGCAAAGCAATGATGGAGAAGGTCATCGTGGCAAAAAGCCGTACAGTATCGCCGGACAAAACAAAAATTTGCTGCACCCGCTACGGCAATGTGCTTTGCTCCCGTGGTTCGGTCGTGCCGCTCTGGATCGAGCAGATCAAGGTGGGGCAACCCATTACTCTTACAGAACCGCGGATGACCCGTTTTATCATGTCGCTGGATGAGGCGGTCGATTTGGTTCTGTTTGCTTTTGAAAACGGCGTGTCAGGGGATATTTTGGTGCAGAAGGCGCCTGCCTGCACCATTCAGGTGCTGGCACAGGCAGTGAAAGAGTTGTTTGGCTCTGAGGATGAAATCCGCATGATCGGTATCAGACACGGCGAAAAAATGTATGAAACGCTGCTCACAAACGAGGAGTGTGCCGGTGCGATTGATCTGGGCCGCTTTTATCGGGTGCCCTGTGACAAAAGAGATCTCAATTATGATAAATATTTTAAAGATGGAGATATTCAGCGCAATACCCTGACAGAATTCAATTCCAACAATACAGAGTTGCTGCAGGTGGAGCAGGTGAAGGAAAAATTGCTTTCTTTACAATATGTGCGAGACGAGCTGTTTGCCTGGGAGAACAGAAAATGAAAATATTGATCACCGGTGCCAAAGGATTTGTGGGAAAAAATCTGATTGCCTCTCTGGAGTCGATACGAGATCATAAGGATCGACCCAGAACGCTTGACGGGCTTCAGGAAATGGAGAAGCTGGTTCTTTATACCTATGACCGGGATAGCACTCCGGAAGCGCTCAATCAGTATTGTGCGGACTGCGATTTTGTATTTCACCTGGCGGGAGTTAACCGTCCGCAAGATCCCGCAGAGTACATGGAGGGAAACTTCGGATTTTCTTCCGCGCTGCTCGAATTACTGAAAAAGCACCGCAATTTTTGCCCCTTGCTGTTGGCCAGCTCTATTCAGGCAAGCCTCAAAGGACGCTATGCGGACTCGGAATATGGGAAAAGCAAAAAGGCCGGAGAGGAATTGTTTTTTCAATATGCAAAAGAGACCGGTGCCAAGGTATTCGTGTATCGGCTGCAAAACCTCTTTGGAAAGTGGTGCCGTCCCAATTACAATTCAGCCGTTGCGACCTTTTGCTACAATGTTGCAAACGAACTGCCTCTTCAGGTAAATGACCCGTCTGTGCAAATGGATGTGGTGTATATTGATGATTTGGTGAACGAGCTGCTTGCGGCCCTATGCGGAAGGGAAACGCGGGATGAGAAATACTGTATGGTTCCGGTCCATTATGAAACCACATTGGGGGCGCTGGCAAACACCATCCGTTCCTTCCCTAAAATACGTGCTGCTTTGGAAGTGCCAGATTTTTCGAATTCGCTGGTTTCAAAATTATATAGCACCTGGTTGTCGTATTTGCCGCCGGATCAGCTAATTTATGATTTAAAAATGAATCAGGACGCACGGGGGAGCTTCACCGAAATATTGCGAACACCCGAACGGGGACAAGTGAGTGTTAATATTTCAAAGCCCGGTATTACAAAAGGGAATCACTGGCACCACAGCAAAAATGAAAAATTTGTGGTGGTCAAGGGGGAAGCGCTGATCCAATTAAGAAAAATTGGAACCGATGAAGCGGGGAATCCTTATCCGGTGTTGGAATACCGTGTCAGCGGCGCCTGTATTCAAGTGGTAGAGATGATTCCGGGCTATACGCATAACATCAAAAATTTATCGGATACGGATGAACTGGTTACATTGATGTGGGCCAATGAAGCGTTTTCTCCGGAACGACCGGACACTTTTTATGAGGAGGTATTATGACCAAGCTAAAATTGATGACTATCGTTGGCACCCGGCCTGAGATTATCAGGCTTTCAGCAACCATTAAGGCCTGCGACCGGTACTTTGAACAACTTTTGGTTCATACCGGGCAGAATTATGATTATGAGCTGAATCAGGTCTTTTTTGATGACTTGGGGCTCCGCGCACCTGATTTTTACTTAAACGCAGTTGGCGCCGATCTTGGAGAAACCATTGGGAATATTATTGCGCAGTCCTACCGACTGATGACGGAGCAGAAACCGGATGCACTGCTGATTTTAGGGGATACCAATTCCTGTCTGTCTGCGATTTCCGCCAAACGCTTACATATTCCGATCTTTCACATGGAGGCGGGCAATCGATGCTTTGATGAGTGCCTGCCGGAGGAAACCAACCGGCGCATTGTGGATCATATCGCAGATGTAAATCTTTGCTATTCAGAGCATGCGCGGCGTTATCTGAATGCAGAAGGGACTGCAAAGGAGCGCACATATGTGATCGGATCACCCATGGCGGAAGTGCTGCACACTAATTGGGGCGCTATTCAAAGCAGCCGGATTTTAGATCATCTGAAGCTTGAAAGAGGACGGTATATTTTACTTTCCGCTCACCGGGAAGAGAATATCGATACCGAGGCAAACTTCTTCACTCTGATGAATGCCGTTAACGCACTGGCAAAACAGTATGGCTTGCCGATTCTGTATTCCTGCCATCCCAGAAGCGCAAAGTGGATGCCGCAGCGCAGATTTGAATTTGAACCGTTGGGAAAGCGGCAGA
>CAYRYQ010000102.1:0-5292 GCA_964428505.1 uncultured Eubacteriales bacterium | reverse complement strand
ACTTCCGATAATACGGCGCGGCAGCGTGCCGAAAGATCTCCTAAATTCCCGATCGGCGTTCCCACCAGGTATAGCGCCGGCTGACTCATTCTTTCCACTCCCTTTGATAAATGTCGCTGACCTCCCGGGTCAGGGCTCCGCCCGTCTGATGCACGATCAGCGTGGGCTCTACGCTTAGTTCACACCGCCCGTTCAGAATCGCCTCCAGCAGAAAAAAGCGAGCCTTTTCCCCCTGATACGGCTCCACCAGCCGAAGCCGGGACAGCTTAAACCGCCGGCGCTCCAGCGCGGAAAAGACCTCTCCCATCCGATAGGGACGGTGCACCAGAACCAGGCGGCCTTCGCTTTTCAACAGATGGGCCGCCGCATCAATCACATCCATAAGGGTGCAGGCCGCCTCCCGCCGGGCGATTTCCCGAAACGGGTTGGGGCTGGCAAGGCCCCGGTGAAGCGGCTCATAGGGCGGATTCACCGTAACCAGATCATAGGCGCCCCGCGGCAGCAGCCGATCTGCTTCCTTTAAATCGCCCTCCACAATGGTCAATTGGTTTTGGCAACCGTTCTCTTCCCGGCTGCGCTCCATCAGCCGGCAGAGGGCCGGCTGCAGCTCCAAAGCCGTCACATCATCGGCCTGCTCTTTGGCCAACAGCAAAAATGGCACAATGCCGGTTCCGCTGCACAAATCAACGATTCTGAGGCCCTTTTGGCTCCGCGCATAATCCGCCAGAAGCACCCCGTCCAGCCCGAAGCAAAAGATGTTGCGATGCTGCCATACCTGAAAGCCGCGGATGCGCAGATCATCCTTGCGCGTCTGCTCCTCATTCAGCTCCCTCATCGTCTTTCTTTAAAGGCCTTGACACGGAGATCTTCTCCATAAAAATAGAAATACGTAAAATGACCCAGCAAACGGGAAATGATCCGCTCATCATAGGCGCGCTGCAGCCCTTCCAAATTCAGATTCGTGGAAAAAAGCATGGGCTTGCGGTTCCGAATCCGCTGGTCCATCAGATCGGTTAGGGCAGCCACCGTAAAAGTGGTGCGGTTTTCGGTGCCCAGATCGTCCAGAATCAGCATGTCACAAGTGAAAAACTGCTCCAGCTGATCTTCTTCATCCCGAAACCGGGTGGTTTCCAACCGGCGGGCAAATTCCGGCGCGCTGATATAGATCACGCTGTAGCCCCGTTCCAGCAGCTCCCTTGCAATGGCCGTGGAAAGATAGGTTTTCCCAAGGCCGGTGGCGCCCACAAACAGCAGGCTTTTTTCTTGCCCGTCAAACTGATCGGCATACTGCCTGCAGCGGTTATAGATTTGCTTCATGTTATCCCGGGGAGAAAGCAGCCCGTTTTTCGGGGTGGTGTCAAACAGCGAAAAATCAAACCGGGCAAAGCTCTGCTCGTTTAATGCCTGCTCTAAATTGGACTGCCTGAAATTGAGCGCAATCAATTCCCGCTGAAAACAGCTGCACACGCCTTCCGGCGTCATGCCGGTATCCTGACAATAGGCGCAGCGAAAATGCGGCTCCAGATTCGCATGAATCGAATGCAGAAACGCTTCTCTTTTTTTCTGCAGCGTCTCCAGCCGTTCTTTCAGTGCCTCGGTGTCTTCTCCCTCCCGGGTAGCACGCGCACAATAACGGGAGCCGGCCTCCATAATCGCCCGATCCATCTCAAAAAGCACGGGATTTTCCCGATAAACCTGTTCCCGGCGCTCCGCCGCCTGATAGACCGCCTCTGCATGCCGGGCGGCAAATAGGCCCCATAAATCCTGTTTATTGCTCACTCATTTTCTCCTCCGGCCTGCATTTTCCCGATCATCATCTTCTCCAGCTCAGAAAGCCCGTGGTGCTCCTTGCGCCCGGTATGCTCCTGCGACTGTTCCAGGATGTCTGCCGGCTTTTTAAAGCCTTTCTGATGCCAGTCTTCCAGAATTTTGTTCATATAAGAAAAGGACATTTGACTTTTCCGGTCCATACACCGGTCGTAAGCCTCCCGGATCATCTCCTCCGACATGCCCATTTCATTCCAGGTTTCAATCATTTCCCGCTGCTTTTTGGAAAACGCGGTTCGGATTCCGAATGCGGTCGCCAAACGGTTTTCCAGCTTTCTCCCGCGTTCCAGCAGCCGAATCTTCTCTTCTGTTTTTTCAAAGGAATCGATCCCGTTATCATACCAATCGGCGGCCACGGTCTCCATATACCGATAGGTGAATTTATCAATGCTGTTGCAATAGGCCGCCAACTGCACAATCACTTCCGGGGAAAAACCCAGATTTTCCGCCATGTTATAAAACAGCGAAATCATCAGTGAATTCAAAGCCTTCCCGGTCAGCCGCTGAATCTCATCCACCATCTGCCGGAATTCCACCGTGGTTTCCTCCAAAATAAGGGTTGGCTGCACCCTGGGCAATTCCCGGGTCTGGATGGTTTTAATCGCAGAAACCAAACGGAGCTTGCCCTGCTCCTGCACCAGAATGCGCTCTTTCACCCAAAAGGAGATGGCGCTTGCCACATCCTCCGGCGCAATGTTGCAAAATTCAGCGATTTTTTCCTCGCTGTGTGCCATTTTATCAAAACGCATCAAAAAAAGCAGCACCTTCAACTGCGTGCCGGTAGCAATTCCAAGCAGGCCGTCCACCACCCGTGTGGGGATCGCCACGCTTTGCATTCTGGTTTCCTCAAATTGGTAATTCATGTTTCCGTGCGTCCCCCACTTTCGTCTTTCTATTCATTATAGTCAATTTCCAATTAAAAATCAATCCTTAAACTTACATCCTTTTTGCAAGAAAGCGAAAAAGCATTTGACAAACCTGCCGCAAACTGCTATAATAACAAATGAGAAGTTGATAGACCTCGTATTTGCGCAAATCGATGTTTACGATTCGCACCAATACGAGGTTTTGCATTTTCTTAAGTAAAATTGAAGGAGTACGCAACAGATGAATACCGGCAAAGTAAAATGGTTCAACAATGAGAAGGGTTTTGGATTTATTTCCAATGATAACGGCGGGGATGACGTGTTTGTTCATTTCTCTGCAATCGTTGCCAACGGAGGCTACCGCTCGCTGCAGGAAGGCCAGGCAGTAACCTTTGAAGTTGAAACCGATCCCAAGAACAGCAGCAAACTGCGCGCGAAAAACGTGCAGATTGTGGGCTAAACCAAAAAAGAAAAAAGCTGTCCGCTACTGGCGGGCAGCTTTTTTCTTTTTATTATTGCGCTGAAAAGGGAGGATCCTTGCGGATCCTCCCTTTTGCAGCGACGCATCGCTTTATGCAAGCTCTGCGAAATATTTAATGGTGCGCACCATCTGGCTGGTGTAGCTGTTCTCGTTGTCATACCAGGCAATCACCTGCACTTGATAAGTCTCCTCATCGATTTTGGTCACCATGGTCTGCGTTGCATCAAACAGAGAACCATAGGTGATGCCCACGATATCGGAAGAAACCAGCTCTTCCTCGGTGTAACCGAAAGAAGCGGAGGAGGCAGCCTTCATTGCGGCATTGATGCCATCAACGGTCACATCCTTGCCCTTCACCACCGCAACCAGGATAGTGGTGGAGCCGGTGGGAACCGGAACCCGCTGCGCGGAGCCGACCAGCTTGCCGTTCAGCTCGGGGATCACCAGACCGATGGCCTTGGCGGCACCGGTGGAGTTCGGAACAATATTCACTGCGGCGGCACGGGCTCTTCTCAGGTCGCCTTTTCTGTGGGGGCCGTCCAATACCATCTGATCACCGGTATAAGCATGCACGGTGGTCATAATGCCGCTTTGAATCGGCGCATAGCTGTTCAGGGTCTGGGCCATGGGCGCCAGGCAGTTGGTGGTGCAGGAGGCCGCAGAGATAATGGTGTCTTCTTTGGTCAGGGTTTTTTCGTTCACACTGTAAACGATGGTGGGCAGATCCTTTCCGGCAGGAGCGGAAATAACCACTTTCTTCGCGCCGGCGGCAATATGCGCGCTGGCCTTTTCCTTAGAGGTGTAGAATCCGGTGCATTCCAGCACCACGTCCACGCCGATCTTGCCCCAAGGCAGGTCCGCCGCGTTCTTTTCGGCATAGATCTTGATGGTTTTTCCGTCCACAGTGATCTCTCCGTCGCCGGCTACTACATCATGGCCCTCATAACGGCCCTGTGCGGAATCATACTTCAAAAGATGAGCGAGCATCTTGGCATCGGTCAGATCATTGATCGCAACCACTTCGTAGCCAGCAGCACCGAACATCTGGCGGAAAGCCAGACGGCCGATTCTACCAAAACCATTAATCGCAACTTTAACAGACATTTTTATATCCTCCTAAAATTTATTAACGAATCAGTTCAAACCACCAAACATTATACCCGACTTTCCATGCTTTTACAAGAGGCTTTTTGCTTTTTGCCATAATACCTTAAAATTTAAATTCTTTTCTTTTTGTTTCGGTTGAAAATTGCCAAAAGAAGTGATAAAATGATACCAAATTAAATTCAAGGAGGAAAAAACGATGGCTTTGCCGATTGCGTTACAGCTTTATTCCGTGCGGGAGGATATGAAGCAGGATTTTAAAGCCGGCTTGAAAAAGGTGAAAGAGCTGGGCTATGACGGAGTCGAGTTTGCGGGACTTTTCGGGCACGACCCCAAAGAAATCAAAGCGTGGTGTGAGGAACTGGGGCTGACCCCCATTTCTGCCCATGTACCGCTGCAGGAAATGCTCGGGGATCTGGACGGCACACTGGCAAAATACAAAGAAATCGGGGTGCAATACATCGCGGTTCCTTACCTGCCGGAAGACCGCCGGCCCGGTACGGACGGTTTTTTGCCCACAATAGAGGATATCCGCAAGGTTTGTGAGGCGGATAAAAAGCTGGGCATGATCACCCTTTATCACAACCATGATTTCGAATTTGTGAAAGTGGATGGGGAATACGGATTGGATATGCTCTACCGCTTGATCCCCGCCGATCTGCTGCAAACGGAGCTGGATACCTGCTGGGTCAATATCGGCGGCGAGAACCCTGCCGATTATATCCGCAAATACGCCGGCCGCTGCCCGGTGGTTCATCTGAAGGATTTCTATCGGGAAAGCGCAGATCCCAGCGAACCGCTCTATGAGCTGATCGGCATCAAGAGTGAAGCGAAAAAGCCCGCAAAAAAGAACTTTGAATTCCGCCCCGTGGGCCACGGGCTGCAGGATTTTCCCTCTATTTTAAAGGCCGCAGAGGCCTCCGGCGCCACTTGGGTCGTGGTGGAGCAGGATCAGCCCAGTATGGGAAAAACACCGATGGAGCGGATGCTAAATTTGCTTACCGAATAGGCGTA
>CAYRYQ010000101.1:0-5325 GCA_964428505.1 uncultured Eubacteriales bacterium | reverse complement strand
CGCGTTGCTTCGCCGGTTGATGACGCTGCCTGTGGCGGGTGTCATATCCACCCAGCCGTCCGCGGCCTTTTGCCCGCCGGAGCAGCCGCTAAGAAGCAGCAGCAGCAATAGCACCGCCGCCAGATCTGCAATCCAATGTTTCATCCTCCGCCTCCTTTCGGCAGCCCGCAAGCCGCTTTTCCAAGCCTTCTTCCTCTCCTATAAATTCTATTATATTTATCTTATCATATTTCCCTTTATTTTCAGCGGTTTTTACCCATTTCCTGCCGGAAGGGCCATCCGGCAAGTCGCGATCCGCTCTTGAAAATAGGCGTCGTGCTCCACAAACAGCAGGGTCGGTTTCGCGCGCAGAATCACCTCTTCCAGCTGCTGACGGGCGAATACATCCAGATAATTGAGTGGCTCATCCCAAAGATAAAGATGGGCGCGCGTTGCAAGGTTGCAAGCAAGCCGCACTTTTTTGCGCTGCCCGTCGCTGAGGGCCTCCAGCGGCGTCTCAAAATCTTCTCTTGAAAAATCCAGCTTCCTCAGAATGGTTTTCACCAGCGTCTCGTCCAGCCCCTCCTCCCGGATCATCCGGCTTAGCGATCCGCCAAGCCCCTCCTCATCCTGAGCCAGATAAGCTATTTTTAGTCCGCCCGCTACCCGGCAAACGC
Organism: uncultured Eubacteriales bacterium; assembly: GCA_964428505.1. GTDB lineage: Bacteria > Bacillota > Clostridia > Oscillospirales > QAKW01 > QAKW01. The sequence goes on along the minus strand of CAYRYQ010000101.1, from coordinate 4,669 downwards.
CGGAAGTAGGTGCAAGCTCCCCCAGAAGAATCCGGAGCAAGCTGGTTTTCCCGCTGCCGTTTTTTCCAACCAGCGCAATGCGGTCCCCCTGCTCCACCTGAAGACTTAGCGGGCCGAAAACGGGCCGCTCCCCATAGGTAAGGCGCAGCGCTTCCGCAGTGATCAGCTGCTTTTTGGGAAAGGACAGCGGTGTAAGCTTCACCGTTTCCTGCCGCTCTGCGTCTAAAAGCAGGCTTTTTTTCTCTTCCACCGCCTGTTCCATGCGACGCTCAAAGCTTTTGGCCCGCTTCATCACCTTTGCGGCCCGGTGCCCCACAAAGCCCTTATCCGGCTTGAGACCGGAAGCGTTTTTCCCCTTTTTCTCTTGTTCCCCCCGTCTTGACCAACACGCGGCATTCTTTGCAGCCTGCTCCATCCGTCTGATTTCCTTCTGTTGCTTTGCCTGCTCCATCTGCTGATATTGCTCCTCCCGCTGCCGGTTCTCCTCCCAGCTGGAAAAATTGCCAGCCTGTACGTTGCAGCCGGTTTTGGTCAACACCAGAAGGTGGTCCACGCACCCGTCTAAAAATGCCCGGTCGTGGGAAGCGACCAAAAAACCGGATTTTCGGCTCAGATAAGCGCTCAGCTTCCGCCGCCCCTCCTGATCCAAATGGTTGGTCGGTTCGTCTATCAGCAGAAAACCGCGGTCTTCCAGCATCAGCGCGGCCAGCCATCCCTTCATCCGTTCTCCGGGGGAAAGCGTGGAAACCGACCGATCCAGAAGGTCGGGATTGCTCCCCATTAAAGAGAGCTCCCGCTCCAGCGCCCAGCCGCTGCCGGGCGCGAGGTGCCGCTGCAACACATCGCGGGCGCTCTCGTCCGTAACCGGCGGAAACGCAGAAAAATAAACCGGCTGCCGATCCGTTATGATTTGCCCTGTCGCCGCCAGCTCCCCCGCCAAAATTCGCAGCAACGTGGTTTTTCCGCGGCCGTTGCGGCCGCAAAGGCCCAGCTTCCAATTGGTATCCGCCTGAAACGACAGCCCGTCAAACACCACGGTGCCGCTTCTCTCATATTGAAACTTTAAATTCTGTGCTTTTATCATCGCCATAAACTTTATTCCTCCTCTTGAAAATAAAAATACCGCAGAAAAGAACTCCTTTTTCCCGCGGTGTTTCTTCCAAAAGAGAATGATCCCTTTTTGGCAAATGGATCTTTTTTGCCAAAAAGGCGGCGATCACCGATGAATTCTTTCCTGCTTTTTGCGGTCTGCCCCCCCTCCTTGCATAGGGAAAAGCGCCATAAAACCGCATCTTACTTTGTCAGCAGGAAACGTTTCTCATCGTAATATTCATTCCTCGTTTCTTTTGTATTTCAATTCAGTATACCCGATCCCGTTCCGTTTTGCAAGCCCCTCAGCTAAAAAACAAGTGCTGCACCAGAATTTTTACCCCCAGGCCAATTAAAATCAACCCACCCAGGACCTCCGCCTTTTCTTTCAGCATCCCGCCAAACAGCTTGCCGATATAAACCCCGGCCGCGCTGATCAGAAAGGTACATAGCCCAATAATCGCCACCGTGACATACGCTTGCTGATAGGAGCTCAGCTGCGCAGAAAACCCGATACCCACCGCCAGCGCGTCGATGCTGGTGGCCACCCCCTGCAGCAGCAGCCCCCGCGGCGAAAAGGGGTTTACCTCGCAGTGATCCTCCTCTCTTTTCAAAGCGCCGAGAATCATGTTAACACCGATTCCCGCCAAAAGAATAAAGCCGATCCAATGATCCACCGCCGCAATATACCGCATAAAAGTGAAGCCTAAAAACAAGCCGATCAGCGGCATCAGCGCCTGAAAAATGCCAAAAACCAGCCCGTCGGCCACCGCCTGCCGCATCCGCAGCTTGCCCACACACATGCCGTTGGTCACCGACACCGCAAACGCGTCCATCGAAAGTCCAAGTCCCAAAAGAATTGCTGTAATGATCATACCAGTATTGTTTTAATCCCTTCCCATGTTTCAAGTGCCTCGTTGGCGCGCTGCAGTCGTGCCGCCGCGTTTTGCGCCGTTGTGTTCAATGCCGCCGCATCCATATCCGTAAATTGCAGCGCTTCAAAATATTGTGCGTTTTTTTCCACCGCGTTTTGTAAGCTTTCTTTCACCCCAGCCAGCACGGTGGCGGGGCCATAGCCTGTTTGCTCCATCCGTGCGCGCAGCTCTTCCCGGTAATGCGCATAAGTACCCACAGCCTGCAGCTTGCCCTCCGCACCGGCATAAAGCTGATCCCCCCGGCGGGCAGGCAATGTCGTATAGAACGTCGGCAGCAAAAAGACCACCTGATCCCCCTGCACCCAAAGTGCCGTGTCAAACTGGTATTCCTCTCCCTTTTTCAGCGTTTCCCGGTTGGGGAAGCTTTCATAATTCCCTAAGACGCAGACCGTGACCACCTCGCCGGGCAAACAGCCCTCATAATCATCGGCCACCTGCACCTGATAAAAGGTGTTTTTGCCCATCTGCGCTTCATAATAGGAAATTTGCCGGTCCTCCGTCTCCACCGACAACACGATGCCGTCGAAAAAGAAATGGCCGTCGTTCAAAGAGGTTTCCGTTGTGGTAAATAAGGCTTCAAACCCGCCGGGAGCGCCGGTGGGAGCCGCGCTGCAGCCCGAAAACAACAAGGTCATGGCCAAAAGGAGGCTGATCCAGGCTTTACGCATTTTCCGTTCCCCCAAACAATGCTTTCATCTGGCTATAAAACAGCTTTTGCCGCTCATAAAAATCAAAGGATCCAAAGTACATACTATAAGAAACCCCGGTGATCTTGGTTCCATATTTCTTTTCCAGCGCATCCTTCAGCTCCACCGGCAACGAAAAAGTTGCATTCAGATTCAGCACAACGGGGCTGACAGACGTCTCAATGCGTCCCTGATAGAAAATGCAGGTTCCCCGGCTCTCTGTCAACGTTGTGTCAGTGACGCGGGCCAGCTCCAGATAGGTCCCATAGTCGGTGCGCAGATAGGCGCGCATCATACGCGGCGCCCAGGCATCGGTTGGATCGTTTACCAGCAGCTCGATGGACGCGATATCAAACACACTCATCCCTTCCGGCATCGTTAGCGCGAACGTGGACGTATTTCCCAGCTCGAAGTCATCCTTCCCCGGCGTATCCAGCGGGTAATCCTTTATATAGGAACCGGCCGCGTCCGAATAAAAGCGAATCCGCGCGGTCATGGTTCCGTTATAGTTCAGCAGATCATAATCGGAGAGGGTGATGCCCTCCAGCTGGGTGCGGAACAAGGTGTTTTGGTTTTCCAATCCCACCGTTTCAATATCCAGATAGAGCGTGTCCCCGTCGGTCAGCCCCAATGCCGTTAAGGCGGCGCTCTTCATGCTTTTGTCATACACCGTCTCTTTCCCGCTTTTGCAGATCGTCAGCACATAGGGGTAAAGAGCGTGCACCTGCTGATAATCCGCATTCCCGTCGGTTGCAGAAGGGAGCTCCGCAGAAAGCGCATCCTGCGAAAAGGTAAACGGCTCCGAAAAATGGTCCTTCGCCAAAAGCGTGCGCGTGCCGCCCAGAAGGAAGGAGATCTGCGCCCACTGGCAGCGCCAGGAGCCGTAACGCCCTTTGGCATCCGGCAACAGCGTCAGCCGGTAGGCAGAAATGTCAAACGCCGATACCGTATCGGGCAAAATCAGTGTAAACTGGTCGGTATTCCCACTCTCAAAATTATCAACACGGCGATTTTGCAGCGTATATTCCAGCGTGCTGCCATCATTTAAGGTCAGCACCAGATTGAGATTCCCCCGGTCCAGATCCACCCGGGCCGGATGCAGATTATCAAATGCAGCCGTTTTAAGCGTTACCTGGATCCGGTTGGTGGAGCCAAAGCAATGAAGAGCATCGAGCACCGGCTGCGCCTTGTTATAATCCGGATCAGAAAGGCGCCGCGCCAGCACCGCCTCATCCGTCAGAAAGCTGCCGCTCAGCTTTGCGGCTGCCAGCACCAGACCGCCCACCAAAACCAAAACACCAAGCGTCCCATACAGGCGCCGGGCATAATGTCCGGTCACTCCTTTTTGAAACGCTTCCCGCTGGAAAAAATGACGGATCCGGCGCAGTGCCCAACGGAACTGCACGGAAACAGATTTCTTTAGCCGTCCTTTTTGAATCCGGTTTTTCAGGCGTTGAAAAAAATTCACCGATTTTTGCTCCTTTATTTTGAACAAACATTATTTATATATCTTACCACAAATATTTTAAAAAATATAGTATCCACCGGGATTTCTTTTTAAATTTTGTGTGTATAATCAAGAATTTTACGGAAAAACTATCCATATCATCAACAAAGGAGATGAAAAAAGTGAATAAAACGGCATTGGTGCTTACCATTCTCGGTGCTTTAAACTGGGGACTCGTGGGACTGTTTAAGTTTGATCTGATCGGCTGGATTTTCGGCGGTACAGATGCAGTGGTAAGCCGGATCATCTTCGTTATTGTGGCTCTGGCAGGTATTTGGTGTATTACGCTGCTCTTCAGACCGTTAGGACCAGAAAAACATAGCGAAGAACTGAAGCGATGAAAAAGAGCGGGAATCATTCCCGCTCTTTTTCTCAGCTTGCCGAAAAACGCGTTTTTCGGCAAGCTGGGAGACTGTTTAAAAATCACGCAGACAAGGACATGCCGCCTGTCG
>CAYRYQ010000100.1:0-5388 GCA_964428505.1 uncultured Eubacteriales bacterium | reverse complement strand
CCGGCCTTTGTCTTCTGTTCCGTCCAATTCCAACATTTTGCGGTCGAGAACCGTTTGATTAAAGATGTCAAAGCCCTTTAACGTTTCATTGATTTCATGATTCACATTGGCAACTGCTTTATAGACGCTTTTCCCGCCGTAATTCTGATCCTCATCCCGCAGCTCCACCGCCTCATATTGGCCGGTAGATGCGCCGCTTGGAACCGCAGCAGAAGCGGTAACGCCGTTTTCCAGAAACACCTGGGCTTCAACGGTTGGGTTCCCGCGGGAATCCAGAATCTGACGCGCAAAAATTTGCTTAATGGTTGTGTTACACATGGGGGTACCTCCTTCATAAATTGAGTTTAGTATATCCTGATTCTTAAGAGTATTGCAAAAAATTTCCTTTTCCCTGGGACGATCGGTTCTATTTGTCAGGTGTTGTCCATAAAATAAAAGCAAAGGGAGGGACAACTACCGATGAAAACGAAGGATTGTCCAACAGGGATCAGTTATATTTTACCATATTTGAAGGATGAATGGAAGCCTTTTATTGAAAAACAGCCTCCGGCGTTATTGCGACAGGTAACCGAAGTCCGTTTTCGCTGCGGACGGGGATGTTCCTTAAGCTGTGGGGACGGCAACTATCCGGTGGAAGAAATCCGGGTGACACAGGCCGATATGGAGAATTTGCTGCAGAATATTTGCCGCGGAGCTGCCTATCAGTTTGAATCCCAGGTGGAAAACGGTTATATCCCGCTGCCCGGCGGACACCGGGTGGGCCTTTGCGGCACCTTCGTAAAGGATGAGCGCGGGATGGTTCGTCTTCGGGATTTGTCTTCCATCAATTTCAGAATCTGCCGGGATATACAGGGAATTGCAGAAGATTTATTCCCGAAGCTGCTGTGTGATGGAAAGTTCTGCTCTACACTGATCGTTTCAGAGCCCTGCGGGGGGAAAACAACGCTGCTGACCGATCTGGTGCGGGTTCTCTCTAAAAACGGGTATCGATCCGCAGTGATTGACGAACGCGGTGAAATTGCGGCGGTATTCCATGGCGAAGCACAAAAGGAATTGGGAGCGCTTGCGGATGTTTTGGACGGTTACCCAAAGCCTTACGGAATGATGGTAGCGCTGCGCACCCTTTCGCCGCAGGTTCTGGTTTGCGATGAGATCGGAAGCAAAGAAGAGACAGAGAGGATGCTCGAGGCCATGAACGCCGGGGTCCCGGTGCTGGCCACGGCCCATGCAAAGGATGAGGAAGAGCTTTTTAACCGCCCCCAGATCAAGCGGCTGACAGACGCAGGAGCCATCTCTAAAATTGTGCTGCTCAAGGGAGCGAAATCGCCCGGAAAGATCAGGAAAGTGATGACGGTGAACCACTATGATGATGAAGATTATTGGTGCAGTGCTGATTGTTAGCGGGGGATACCTGATCGGGAAGGTGCGTACCCTGCAATGGAGCAAGCGGCTGAAAATACTGACAGAGGTGCAGCAGCTATTTTCGGATTTTGATCGGGATCTGAGAGAGAAGCGGATCGCGCTGGCGGAATCTTTACAGAATAAAGGAGAAACGGCGGCAGCCATTTTGTCAGGCACACCGGTCAAAGGGCTGGTATCTGAGGATGTGCATCGGTTGGAATCAACCGTTTGCCAGCTGAAAATGGGCTCATACCAGGATTCCATTGCAGTCAGCGGTTCATTTTTAAAATATCTGGACGGAACCATAAGAACTTTAAGGGAGGAAACAGCATCGGCAGGGAAGGCGCTTCCGATTGTAACCGGGGCGATCGGACTGCTGATTGCGCTGTTTTTATTCTGATATGGAAGTGGAACTCATTTTTAAAATAGCGGCTGTGGGCATTGTGGTGGCGGTGGTCAATATGATTTTAAGCAAGCTGGGCAGAGAGGAATATTCCACGTTGACAACTCTTGCGGGAGTGATCATCGTGCTGTTGGTGCTGCTCGGGGAAATTGGGGACCTTTTTACCACCATCCACACCGTATTTGATCTTCGATGACCATTTATCAGCTGTTGGGTTCCGTCATAGCAGGGCTTATTATTTATTTACTGCTCAAAAACGTCAATGAGCGGTTTGCGGTATTTGCCTCGGCAGCCGGCGCTGTTTTAATTTTGTTTTTTGTGGTAACCAAACTGTCGGCGGTTTTTGTCTTTATCAATCACCTGGCCGACAGCGCGGGGATTCGCAATAAATACTTTGAGGTGGTTCTAAAAGGGCTGGTTATTTGCTATTTGGGAGAATTCACCGTCAGCACCTGCAAGGATTGCGGCCAGAACGGCTGGGGAGATAAGGTGGAGCTTGCTTGCCGCTGCACCTTGCTGGTTTTGGCCATTCCACTCTTTGAGGATTTTTTAAATATTTTGGTGGGTTTGTTAAAATGAAACGACTGTTAATCATCTTTTGTTTGCTGATTGCGCTGTCTCCGGTGGTTCTGGCGCAGGGAGAGGCCTATTCCGATGATTTTCGATATTCCGTGTCTCCGGAAGATTCGCTTCTTTCGGAAGGAACCGATGCAAAGGATGCGGACTCAGTGCACAAAGATCTCAGCTTTGGACATATTTTTTCCTATGTGCTGGATCAACTGAAGCTGGCCGTGAGGGAAGGGCTTGGAACGCTGATTACCGGGATCGCACTGGTGTTGCTGTCGGTGGTTGTCAGCCGCTGCAGCGGCAATATTCAAAACCAGAATATGCAGATGCTGTTCTCCTTTATGGTGTCTCTGTCGATCGCGCTGATGTGTGAAAACAGCCTGCGCACCAGTGCAAAGGCTCTGCAGGAAGCAATTGAAAGTATGCGTGTTTTTACTTCCGCCTGCATTCCATCCTTTTCTGTGGTCATGATTGCGGCAGGTGAGGGAACAGGCGCTGCTGTTTTCGCCGGTTCCATGGTCCTTTTGGGAGAAATCGGGGCTCTGATATCCGGCAGCATCTTATTGCCGCTAACCAATGTTTATCTGGCGATCGGGATTTGCTCGGCAGTCAGTGACGAATATAATTTTGCAGTCATCGGAAAGAATATCCGGCGGTTTGTCATTTGGGTGATCGGGCTTCTGGTGGTGGGCAGTAAGCTGATTATGAAGCTTCAGATGTCGGCTGCGGTAGCCGGAGACCAAGTGACCAGAAAATACATAAAAAGTGCCGTTGGAGGCTTGATCCCCATCGTGGGGAATACACTCTCAGAAAGCGTGGACGGGTTGTTTACAGTGGCCAGCGGTGTCAAGACCTCCTTTGCCGTAGTGGGCGTATTGATTCTGCTCTCAATTATGCTGCCGGTTATGATAACCGTGGGGGTGCATGGCTTGACCTGGAGCTTATGCCGCTGGATCGCTGAATTTATGAACGATACGACGATGCGGTCTATTTCAGACGTGCTGGCCAATAGCTTCTATCTGATGCTGGCGCTGGGAGGAAGCGTTCTGGTGATGGGATTATTTTCATTCTTCGGCGTGATGGTACAGGTACACTGATATGGAAGAAATCAAAAGCGCCGGATTAATTATATGCTTACTGATGGTTCTGATGGCGTATTTAAAGCAGGCCATTCCTAAAGGGAAAACAACCAATCTGATGAAAGCCATTATTTCCATTTTCATTTTGCTGTCCGTTATAGAGGGAATTTCAAAAATCAATTTTGAATCGGTTAAGAATTTACTGGACAGCTCATATGTTAACAATGACGAGGTCTGGCAGAAAAGCACAAAGTTGATTGCGGATGGCCTCAAAAAAGAATTCGCTCAATTTCTGGAAGAGGAAGAGGTGGTGGCGACGGTTGAACAAGTCACGGTGGAGGGAAACCAGGATACTTTTGAGGTGAAAAGTGTAATCCTATCCGGGAAAGATGCGGAAATCGCAAAAAACCTTTTGGCGGGCCGCTATCAGATCGGGATCGCTTATATCGAGGTGAAAAATGAATGAACTGATTCAAAAATGGCTGCCGGAAGTGAAAAAATATTGGTTTATTCCAATTATGGTCGTCGTCGGTATTCTGCTGATGAACCAGCCGACTTTTCAAAAAAGCGTACAAACCGCGGCGACGGTGGACACGGATACGCCGTTTGTGGAGCAAACAGAAGCGCGTGTTGTCGAGATGCTGCGGAATGTGGAGGGAGCCGGAGAATGCCGGGTCACAATTACACTTGCATCCGGTGCCGCAAAAGAGTATGTGCGGGAAAACGGCAATGTGTTGGTTATAACCGATAAAGAGGGGAACCAATCTGCGGTAATTGCCCGCGAAAACACACCGGAAATTGCGGGGGTTACCGTTGCAAGCAAGGGTGCTGGAAGTGTGAAGGTTCGAAATGATATTATCGAATCTGTCAGTACGGTTCTGGGAATCGGTACAAATAAAATTTATGTGGTGACGATGAGTTAGGGTGATGAAATGAAAATTAATAAAAAACAAATTGTATTTCTGTCTTTGGCTTTGGTGGTCTGCATTGCGGTTTATCTGAATTGGCGCTTTTTAAATAACGTGGATTTGGATGGCGGGAGTGCGGTGACGGTAGACCAGACGCAGGAGGATTCGGGCGATGGAAACGGGAAGACCTTGGGGCAGGCAGAGCATGTCCAGGCAACCGCGACCAATGTGGAGGAATATTTTGCCGACAGCCGCCTCAGTAAGCAGCAAACGCGGGATGAAGCGCTGGAACTTTTAAAGACGGTGGAGGCCAGCCAGGATACCTCAGATGAGACACGGGAAAAAGCCAATAATGAAATGATCAATATGGCAAAAATCACCGACACGGAGAGTACAATTGAAAGCCTGATCAAGGCCAAGGGGTTTGAGGACTGCCTGATCTACATCGGTGACGACGCGGTCAACGTGATGGTTGCCACCAATGGATTGACAGCTGAACAGGCAGCTCAGATCAATGAAATCGTCATTTCGGAATCCGGGAAGGAAGCCGCTGCTATTAAAATTGTGGAAATCAAGAGTGAATAATAAATAGCTTGCAATTCCCGGTTATTTTGTGATATAATACCACCATAGATCGATATCAAAGGAGAGATGGAAGATGGATATATCCAATGAACTGGGAACAGTTGAAATTTCTCAAGAGGTTTTGTGTACCATCGCCAGCGTCGCCGCCAATGAGGTGGAAGGTGTTGCGGGTTTGTCAGCTACATTGGGCGGTAATTTAAAGGACTTACTGACTAAAAAATATGCGGGGAAAGGGATCTCTGTGGAGATCACGGACAGCGGGTTGGTGGTCACCGCCAGCATTATTGTGAAATTTCGTTCTAATGTGCAGGAAGTTGCCGTGAAGGTGCAGGACGCGATCTTGAGCGCGATTCACGATATGACCAACTATGAAGTCAGTGCCGTGAATGTGAATGTGGTCAATGTGCAGATCACAGAGGAAAATAAGTAATTTTTATTTTATTAA
>CAYRYQ010000099.1:0-5413 GCA_964428505.1 uncultured Eubacteriales bacterium | reverse complement strand
AGGCTGTTATATTTTGATCCGCCTTTTGAAACGCAGCTTGCCCTTTGACGCTTATTTCGTTTTTTCTGTGATGGAAGAAATCGGCTGTCTGGGCGCCGTGACGGCTTCTTTTGCGGTGCATCCCCAGTATGCGCTGATTTTGGAGGGTACAACAGCCGGCGATATTCATTCCGATGAAAACCGCTCCTCCGTTTGCCGATTGGGCGCAGGACCGGTGCTTTCCTTTATGGATCACAGCGCGATCTATGACCGTGCGCTATACCGACTGGCCTTGAAGACTGCCGCTGAGGAAGGAATTCCGGTGCAGACCAAGGAAGCGGTGGCAGGTGGAAATGAAAGCGGAACCGTGCAAGGTTCCCGGAGCGGATGTCGGGTGTTGGCCTTATCGGTTCCCTGCCGGTATATTCATTCCCCGGTGAGCGTGGCTTCTCTGGCGGACATTGAAAACACAGAGCGGCTGGCAGCGGCGCTGATTGCAAAACTTTTCTAAGGAGGAAACACGAATATGGTGGAAGAAATAAAAAGGCTGGCGGCCCATCAGGGGGTTTCCGGCAATGAGAGCGCGATCGCCGCGTATGTGCGGGAGCAGGTGCTGCCGCTGGCAGATAAAGTTTATACCGATGCGCTTGGAAATCTGGTGGCGGTGCGGAAAGGGGACGGCCCCCGCATGATGCTGCTGGCTCATATGGATGAGCTGGGACTGGCGGCAACCTTTGCAGATGCCAATGGCTTTTTGCGGGTCGCGGCGGTGGGACCTGTGGATCCGAAAGTGGCGGTCGGTCGCCCGGTGCGGTTTGAAAACGGCGTTATGGGTGTGTTCTATTTTGAGGAAGAAGCCAAGGAACTGAAAATAGAGCATTGCTTTGTGGATATCGGCGCAAAAAATAAAGAAGAAGCGCTGGTACGGGTGCCGGTTGGCACAACCGCCTCTTTCATTGGGGAAACTTTTGAAACCGGCAGCTGTATCGTTTCTCATTCTTTGGAGAGCCGGGTCGGCTGTTATTGCTTGATTGAAACTTTAAAGAGGCTGAAAAACTGTCCGGCAGAGCTTTATGTGGTGTTTACTGTGCAGCGGGAAGCGGGTCAGCGGGGCGCAAAAGTTTCAGGCTTTGAAATTGCGCCGGAGGTGGCCATCGCTGTGGACAGCACCCCGAGTCATGATCAGCCGGGCTCTATTCCGCGTGCGGCGGTGCTGGGTAAAGGCACCGCGATCCGGATCCGTGACCGTTCGGCGGTATGCGGCCGGGAAGTGGTGGAGGATCTGGAAAATCTGGCAAAGCGCAAGAGTATTGCCGCTCAGCGGGATGTGCTGGAGGATCAGCGCAGCAACCTGGGCGCACTTCAGCTGCTGGGCAAGGGCGTGCAGGTGGGCGCGTTGGGAATACCGGTGCGCTACGGCTATTCCGCTGCGGAAATGGCCAATCAGAATGACATTGAAGCGACGATTGATTTGCTGACGGTCTACTTGGAAAAATAGTTGCATTTACCTTGTTTTTTTGGTATAATATACGTTATTCTTTGCAAGGAGAACAAAACTTTGAGGTTAAAATGTTTGGACATTCAGGGGTTTAAATCCTTCCCGGATAAAATCCATGTGGGGTTTGACCATGGGATCACGGCGATTGTGGGGCCTAACGGTTCCGGAAAAAGCAATGTGTCGGACGCGATCCGCTGGGTACTGGGGGAACAATCGAATAAGAGTTTGCGCAGTACCAAGATGGAGGATGTGATTTTCTCCGGAACCGCCAAACGTAAGCCGCAAGGATATGCAGAGGTGAGCCTGACCATTGACAATGGGGATCACGCTTTGAGCGTGGATTATACAGAGGTCATGATCACCCGCCGCTATTACCGCAGCGGGGAAAGTGAATACTTTATCAATAAGTCTCCTGCTCGTTTGAAGGATATCAACGAGCTGTTTATGGATACCGGCATCGGGCGGGACGGCTATTCCATTATCGGGCAGGGCACCATTGATCAGATTCTGCTGGGAAAAAGCGAGGAGCGGCGTTCTATGCTGGAAGAGGTGGCGGGGATTTCCAAATTCCGCTACCGCAAAACCGAGGCGGAGCGCAAGCTGGCGGCAACAGAGGAAAATCTTGTCCGGCTCAACGACATTGTGGCGGAGCTGGCAGAAAGACTGCCGGATCTTGCGCGGCAGGCGGATAAAGCCAAAAAGTATCTTGCCATGTATGAGGAGCGGCGGGAGCTTGAAATTTCATTGTGGCTTCTGGAACTGGATGGGATCAAAGCCAACGCAGGCAAGATCGGAGAGCGCCATGCCATTGCACATGGTCAGCTGGAAGATTTGAGCGTCGAGGTGGAGAACATTGAGCAGGAAATTAACCATCTGTTCAATGAAAATATTACGATCAACACGGAAATGGACCGGCTGCGGCAGCAGCAGTCTGCCCTGGAAGAGGAACTGAGCGCCTTAAGCGCGCAGCGGGCGGTGCTGGAAAGTCAGGCGGTTTTTGAGGAAACCGGAATCAACCGTTTGGAGCAGGAGCTTGCGGCTGTGGCGGTAAGAAAAAGCGAAACGGAAGAAAAGATTCGGCAGCTGCTTTCGGAAATTGAAAAAAAGAATACTTCCATTACACAAGAGGAAGAAAAAATACAGAAACTCTATCTGGAGATTGAAAAGATCACCCTGAAGGGGGAAGACCAGCGCCGCAAGGCCGGTGCGCTGCAGCAGAAGCTGGAAGAGAACGGTGCCGCGCGCAACCGCGTTCAGATGGAAAAGATCTCGGTCAGCTCGCTGGTGGAGGCGGAGAAAAAGAGGGACGCGGAGCTGGAAAGAGCAAAGATGGACAAAGAGGCGGAAGTTGTTGCGCTGGAGCAGGAGCAGCGGGAGCTGCAGCGGCAGATTGAGGAAAAGCAGCAGCAGCAGGAAAGCGGGCAGAACGCCGTGGCAGGCCTGCGGAAAATGCAGGAAATCAAAGAACGTGCTTATCAGGCAGCGCTGGAAGCGGAACAGCAGGCGGCCCGACAGAGAGACGCGCTGATCCAGCGGGAGCGGATCCTAACGGAGATGGAAAAGCATCTGGAAGGTTTTGGCGGCGCGGTGAAAGCGGTGTTGGAGCAAAGCCGGCGCGGAGTGCTGGGCGGCATTGTGGGCCCGGTATCCAAACTGATGAAGGTAGAAGAACAGTACTTAACTGCAATTGAGACCGCATTGGGCCCGGCCATTCAGAATATTGTGACGGTGGACAGTGTGGCAGCCAAAAACGCGATGCTATGGCTGAAAAATCAGAACGGCGGGCGCGCCACCTTTTTGCCGCTTTCTTCGCTGGCTGTGAAGGAGCTGCGGGAAGATTTTTCGGGGTATACGGGCTTTATCGGGCTGGCTGATCAATTGGTGGAGGTGCGGGAAGAGCACCGGAAAGCGATTCGGTTTTTGCTGGGGCGTACGCTGGTTTGTGATCATATTGATCACGCTTTGTCAGTAGCCAAAGCGGTTCAGAACCGCTATCGGATCGTCACGCTCGACGGCCAGGTGATCAACGCGGGCGGTTCCATGACCGGCGGCAGCGCGGCCAAAAGTGCGGGGTTGCTTTCCCGCGGGCTGGAGCTGGAAAAAATTGCAGCAGAACGGCAAGCAAAAGAGCTGGAATATGCGTCAATGGCGGAAAAGCTGGACACGGCGGCGCGCGAGAAAAACGCATTGGATGCAAGGCTGAGCGCTTCTTTAGAAGAAATCAAACTGCTGCAGGATGACATTGTGCGGCTGAGCCGAATAGCAGAGAATAAAGAGTTGGTGCGGGTTTCTTTTGATGACATGGCAGCCGGTTACCGGAAGGAACTGGAAAATCTCATGCAAGCCATGGAGCAGGGAGCGCAACGCGAGAATGAATTGGACCAGCGCCTATCGGGGCTGGAAACGGAGGCTGCCGTTCTGCAGGAAGAACTGACCGATCTGCAGGGGCTGGACAGCGGCGCCAGAGCGCAGATGGAAGCGCTCAAGCAGCAATTGGCGCAATATGAACTGGACAAGATGGGGCTGTATAAAGAGATCGAGGGCACACGATCCCTGATCGGGCAGCTGGAAGCGCAGGCTGCGCAAATCGGGGAAGAGGCGCGTCTGAAGCAGCTGCAGATGGAAGAGTCCCGGGCAAAGATCGCTTCTGCCGGGGAACAGGCCGGGCTTTTGGAAGAGCAGATGACACAGCTGAAACAAAAGCAGACGCAAAGTGCAGACACGGTTCGGCTTCTTTCTGAAAAGCGGCAGGATCAGGAACGGCGGCAGACCCTCTACCGGGCAGAACAGAAGGAAAAAAGCGCCGCAAAGGAAAAGCTGATCGAAGAAGTCTCCAGGCTGGAGCACCAGCTTGCCGGGATCACCGAGCAGTCGGACCGGCTGATCGGGCAGCTGATGGATGTTTATGAGCTGACGGTAACGGAGGCAAAGGGGATTGCCGTTGTGCCCGAAAATCCACCGGAAGCGCGCCGACGTGTGCAGCTATTAAAGAACAGCATTAAGGCACTGGGGAATGTCAATGTGGATTCCATTGAGGAATATCAGTCTGTGAAGGAGCGCTTTGATTTCATGGATCAGCAGGTTCAGGATCTCACCCGTTCCAAGAGCGAGCTGGAAAAGATCATCCGGGAGCTGCTCAGCCAGATGAAGGAGATCTTCAGCGTGAAGTTTGCGCAGCTGAACGGAGAATTCCAGGCAGTGTTTTCGGAACTTTTCGGCGGCGGCACCGCCAAGCTGATTTTAAGTGATCCGGAGGATGTGCTCAACTGCGATATTGACGTGAAAGCGGCCCCGCCGGGCAAGATTATCAAAAATCTGGTATCTCTTTCCGGCGGCGAACGGGCATTCACAGCGATCTGCCTGTATTTCGCCATTCTCAAGGTGCGGCCGACGCCGTTTTGCGTGGTGGATGAGATTGAGGCGGCATTGGATGATGTGAATGTAACACGCTTCGCCAGTTATTTGCGCCGTTACTGTGATACGACGCAGTTTGTCTGTATTACGCATCGCCGGGGCACCATGGAGGAAGCGGATGTTCTTTACGGAGTCACGATGCCGGAGCAGGGCATCTCCAAGCTGTTAACGATCAATGTGAATGAGATCGCGGCCGAACTGAAAATATAGGAGCAGTAAACAATGGGCTTTTTTGAAAAACTGAAGCGTGGGCTGTCTAAAACCTCTCAAAACATCACCTCAAAAGTGGACGCGGTCCTGACCGCTTTCGGCAAGATCGACGATGCTCTTTTCGAAGAGCTGGAAGAGGTGCTCATCATGGCGGATATCGGGGTGGATACCACGCGGTAAAAAATAATGTTACCGCCCGTAAAAATTATGAGTGGAAAGAGAACGAACTGATTGAACTGGATTACACCATCAAAGCTTTGGCTTCCCTGACGACCAAATGGGGCCGTGATGGGATGGTCGTACCGGTTGAGA
>CAYRYQ010000098.1:0-5611 GCA_964428505.1 uncultured Eubacteriales bacterium | reverse complement strand
TGGAAGCAAATGACCTGTGTGGCGGCGGCGGCTGTGATCTTTGTGCTTTCTGCCGGCCTTTTACAGGGAGTTAAAACGACAAATAATCATATACAGATGAGCCGTTTGGAACACTTGGAAAAAAGCGATGATACCTCTTATTCATCCTGGGCAGAAAAAATAATCGGGCGGCCGGATGATATTAAGGAAGATGTCAGCAACGGCCGATTCAATATCTGGAAGAGCAGTATTGAAATATTCAAAACTTCTCCGATTGTAGGCGTCTCTCATGACAGCTTGGTTCCGTATGCTGAAGACGTGCTGCCGGATACCTATTTGGTCAATAACTATATGTATCCGTTTTATACCATTCATGATATGCCGCTGGATGTATTGGCCAGCCAGGGCGTGATCGGATTTGCCCTGATGGTTTGTTTTGCCTTGCTTAATTTCATCTATATTGCGCGGCGTTTTAAAAAGATCACGCCGGAAGACCGCAACACCATGACCGGGCTGCTTTCAGCTGTGGGCAGTGCTGTGGTTGCCAGCTTTGTTATTACAGAAATTTTTTATGTAAATTCACAGGTTGGCTATATTTTTTGGTACTTTTTGGGCTATGTCATATACCGTCTTTCCGCCTATGAGTGGGAGAGCAAGCCTGCCGTCACAACCGCGATGGAAGAAGGGGAAAAAATATGAATCCGATGGAACTGCGTTTCAGTTTCATCGTGCCGGTTTATAACGTGCAAAAGTATCTGGCACATTGCGTCGCATCCATTGAGAGTCAGACGATCCGCGATTGGGAAATGATTCTGGTCGACGACGGATCAACAGACAATAGTGGAAAGCTATGCGATGAATTCGGCAAAGAAGATGCAAGAATCCGGGTGGTTCATCAGGAGAACGGTGGCTTGGGTGCGGCGCGGAACACCGGAATTCATGCCGCGCGCGGCCGGTATATGGCATTCATTGACAGTGATGATGCAATCGCCGAGGATTATTTGGAAACGCTTTTGCCGATTTTGGAGCAGAAAGATCCGGATTTGCTGATTTTTAATTTTCATTCCATTGAGGACAAGACAGGGCGCACAGTATTTTTTCGGGAAAGGTTACCGGTTGATCAGGTTTTTAATGTTGGCGCCGATCCATCGTTGCTGATTATTTCGCCAAGCGCCTGCAATAAGGTTTTTCAACGGGATTTTTGGTTGAAATCGGACCTCTGGTTTATCGGAAAAATGCGCTATGAGGATCTGAATTTGATCCCTAAGCTTTTGCTGATTGCAAAAGAGGTATATTATCTGAACAGCAAACCCCTTTATCATTATTATTTGCATCAGGGCTCCATCATGCGCAGCGGGAAATCATTGAGTAATTATCACGACCGCGTGCGGGCCTTGGAGGACATGCGCATGTTTTTTCGCGCATCCGGGGCGGAAGAGCGCTATCAAAAGGAATTATCCTTTCAGTTTTATCTGCATGCCTTCTATTTCTTTACCAGAGATGATTTATATAAAGGGGAACGGCGGTATCTGAATCGATATCGCAGCTATTTTTTGAAGGAATACCCGCATGGAATGCACAGCGAATATCTGAAAACGTTTTCGCAAAAGGAACGGCTGATTGCGTTGCTGTTGCGATTCCGATTGCATGGCATTCTTCTTTGTCTAAGTGCGTGCAGCAGGTCGCTGGCGAAAATAAAGAAAGGTAATGTGGAAACGTAATGAGTAAGGTACTTTCTGTAATTATCCCCTCCTATAATGTGGAACGATTTTTAAATCATACGATTCAGTCGTTTCTTGCGGAGTCCATTCTGGATCAGGTGGAACTCTTAGTTGTGGATGACGGCTCCGTTGACCGCACTGCGGCGATTGCAGAGGAATTTCAGGCGCAGTATCCCAAAACAGTGCGGAAGATTTCCAAAGAAAACGGCGGCCACGGATCCACGATCAACAAGGGGATCGAGGTGGCAACGGGGCGGTATTTTAAAGTTGTTGACGGAGATGACTGGGTCAACACCGTGGATTTTGTGAAGCTGGTGAATGCTTTGGAACACTGCGACAGCGACTATGTTCTGACGAATTATTATGAATACTTTGAGGACATCAAGGAACAGCGTCCGGTGACTTTTCAGGGACTACAGAGCGGAGAAACCTATCCCCTTGCCGCGATTTGCGAAAAGCGAGATTTACCCATGCACGCTTTGGTTATGAAAACAGCCCTTTTAAAATCGAATCAGATTCTTCTGGATGAGAAATGTTTTTATGTGGATGTCGAATATGTCCTGTTTCCCATTCCGTTTGCAAAGACCGTTACTTTTTTTGATTTCTATGTCTATATGTACCGCTTGGCCTTGGATACACAAAGTGTCAGTATCAAAGGCTTTCAGAAGCATGTTGCAGACCACGAACGGGTTACGCTGCGTATCTTAGGCTTTATCAATGCGTTCCGGCAACAAAAGAACCCGGAACCCGCTTATATGCACTTTTTTGAAAAGCGCGCGGTAGAGCTGGTGTGCACACAGAGTATGATCTATTCCAGCTTTTCTCACAAAGATCCCGCCGTCCAGAAGATGTTTAAAGCATTTGACAGGAAGGTGTTGGCATTAAATCCAACTGTCTATCAAAGAAGCAGCGCCGAAAGCAAGAAGCTGTACTTACTGAGAAAAACCCACTTCCATTTTTATCGGCTGATTCAGGCGCTGAGTTCCCGTTTTCACCGGTAGAATCGACCTTAAGGAGCTTGACCCATGAATGAAGAGAGAAAACCGGAAGACGGATTTAAGATCCGTTCAGTCAAGTTCAATTTTTTAATGAACTTTATATTGACGGCTTCCTCCATTGTTTTTCCATTAATTACCTACCCCTATGTTGCCCGCATTTTAATGGCCGGGGGAAATGGAAAAGTGGCTTTTGCCACTTCAGTCATTTCCTATTTTGCCATGTTTGCATCGCTGGGGATCCCTTCCTATGGAATCCGCTGCTGTGCGCAGGTGCGGGATGACCGCCTGAAGCTGACGCGGGTGGTGCATGAGCTGCTTGGAATTAACCTGCTGACCACAGCGCTGGCGTATGGCGCTTTTTTCTTATCCCTGCTTTTTGTTGCCCGCTTTCAGGCAGATAAGACGCTGCTGGTGGTCACCAGCGCGACGATCTTGCTGAACACCATCGGGGTCAGCTGGTTTTATGCAGGATTGGAGCAGTATTCATATATCACGCTATGCAATATCGGATTTAAAATTCTATCCATTATCGGTATGTTTTTGTTGGTGCATCAGCCAGAAGATTATGTGGTCTATGCAGGCATTACCGTTTTTGCCAGCGGCGGCTCCAATTTGATGAATTTCTTTCGTCTTAGGAAGTATGTTGCCTTGCGGCCGGTGGGTGGTTATCAGTTCCGGCGGCATTTTAAGCCGGTTTTGGTATTCTTTGCCACTTCTGTGGCGATCAGCATTTATACCAACTTGGACACGGTGATGCTGGGTTTTATGAAAACCGATACCGATGTGGGGCTTTATAACGCGGCAATCAAGGTGAAAACGCTGTTGGTATCTCTGGTGACTTCCATGGGCAGCGTGATGCTACCAAGGCTTTCTGTTTGTGTGAAAAAGCAGGAAAATGAACGGTTTTTTCAATTGGTATCAAAGAATTTTCAGTTTTTGCTGACCATCGCCCTGCCGCTGACTGTATTTTTCATTTTATTTGCCAGGGATTCCATCCTTTTTTTGTCGGGCAGTGGTTTTGTGGGCGCAATCCAACCGATGAAGCTTTTGATGCCGACTGTTTTTATTATTGCGCTCAGTAATATGACCGGGCTTCAGATTTTGGTGCCGATGGGGAGGGAACGCGCGGTAATGATATCGGTGATTGGCGGCGGAATTGTGGATTTTATGATGAATCTCATTTTCATTCCACGCTTGGCCGCCACTGGTGCGGCGCTTTCAACGATGAGTGCGGAATTAACCGTTTTGCTCATTCAGATTTATTTTATCCGCGCACATTTTGGTTTTGTTTTGAAAAAGGTGACTTATTATAAGGGCGCTCTTGGGTTAGCGGCGGCGGGCATTGCGGGTTTTCTGGTTGCGGCCTATTGCACGTTTGATGCGTTTATGCGTCTTGTGGTGGGGGCTTTCGTGTTCTTTGGCGTTTATTTCGGATTATTGCTAATGATGAAGGATGCCTTTTTGTGGGGATTTGTCTGTCCGTTGGTTGACAAAATAAAAAAGAAAAGGGGCTGATCGAAATCAGCCCCTTTTTTGATTAAAGAGATTTCTGCCGTCAGTTCCGTTTTGCAGAGCGCAGCTTCAAAAGGATTTTGCGCAGCTGATCTGCGGGGATGACCAAAAAAGAAAGAAACAACATCATCCGAAGTGCTGGAAGCGGAAGTCCCGCGGTGCGGAAAACGCGTCCGCCAAAATAGATCATTAAAAGCTGAACCAGGCTTACCACCAACATGATGACCACAAAGGTTGGATTTTTCCGCAGATTGGATAAGAGGTTGATCCGCTCTGTCCGCGCATTAAAGCTATTGAAGATGCCGGAAAAGATGAAAAGTGCATAGAACGCGGTCAGGAAATAAATGGGATTCGATTGGAACCGAAAGAGAATACGGAAGAACGGCAGCCGCAGAAAAGAAACGCAAAGAATCATTGTGAAAATGGCCATCCAAAGAATTTGCCGGGTCATTGTGCGGTTAATGATGGGCTCATCCCGTTTGAGCGGCGTTTCATCCATATATTCCTTTAGGGAAGGCTCGCCGGCAAAGGCCAGCCCTGCAAGCGTATCCATAATGATGTTGATCCAGAGCATCTGAATCACCGTTACCGGTGTATCAATACCGATGAACGGACCAATCAGGGAGACGCCGACTGCGCAAAGATTCATCGTAAACTGATAGACAATAAATTTGCGGATGCTCTTGAAGATCGTGCGTCCATAACGGATGGCTTTTGCAATGGATGCAAAGTTGTTGTCAAGGATCACGATATCGCCCGCTTCTTTGGCGACCTCTGTTCCGCTGCCCATGGCAAAACCCACATCTGCCCGCTTGAGAGCGGGGGCATCGTTGATGCCGTCCCCGGTCATTCCGGTTACCAGCCCTTTTGCCTGCGCCAAACGAATGAGCCGGCTTTTATCGGTGGGCAGCGCACGGGCGATGACCCTGAGCTTCGGCAGAAGGGACGTTACCTGCTCATCAGACAGTTGACTCAGCTCCTGACTGGTCAGGACGCTCTCCGCGTGCATTTCTTTGATTAAACCGACATCCCGGGCAATTGCCACTGCGGTATCCTTGCTGTCGCCGGTCATCATGACCACCTGAACACCGGCTTTTTGCACCTCCCGGATGGCCGCCGGAACTTCCCGCCGGATTTCATCCCGAATTCCCATCAGCGCAACAAACGTCATATTGCTCAGCCTGCTTTGGGGGGTGAGCGGAAACGGGGAAAGGGCAATCGCAATCATGCGCACCGCTTTCATGGAGAGCACCCTTCGCTGTTCTTCCACCCGGGCGGGGGTAAAGGGATGAATCGCTCCTTTCTCGTCCATGTAATAGCGGCATCCGGCAAGAATTTTTTCCGGGGCGCCTTTTACCAGGATATATTCATCCGGTCCGGTAATGTGGGCGGCGGAAAATT
>CAYRYQ010000097.1:2810-5707 GCA_964428505.1 uncultured Eubacteriales bacterium | reverse complement strand
GCTGACCAATACGGAAAAAGAGCGCTTTGAATTTTACGGCGGGAATACCGAGAGCGGAAACCGCCGCAAGCGGGTGAAGGTGCGCCTGGTGGCCGACGCGCTGACCGCCCAGATTGAGCGGGTGGAGACGGTGTTTATCATGGGGCATAAGTTTGCCGATCTGGATTGCATCGGCGCTTCGGTGGGCGTGGCCAAATGCGTCAGCGCCCTGGGGAAAAAGCCCTATATTCTTTATAATCTGCAGGAAAACCTCTGCCAGGATATGCTGGATATGCTGATGGAAACGGAATACCGGGGCATTTTTCTGGAAATTTCCCACATGACGAAGCAAATGGCGGAAAACGCGCTGCTGGTGGTGGTGGACACCCATTATCTGGATTATATCGAGAGCGAGCGGATTTTGAGATGGTTCCGGGATGTGGCGGTGATCGACCATCACCGCCGGGCTGTGGAGGGGGCCATCACCGATACGGTGGTGACCTTCCATGAGCCCAACGCTTCCTCCACCAGCGAGATGGTGACGGAGCTTTGTGAAAATATCAAAAACTGCCGCCTGAACAAAACCGAGGCGCGGGTGCTGCTGGCGGGGATTATTCTTGACACCAAAAACTTCACCGAGCGCACCGGCGCGCGTACCTTTGAGGCCGCCGCCGTGCTGCGGACCGCCGGCGCGGACCCGCAGGAGATCCGCGGATTTTTCAAAAACGATCTGGAGTCCTACCGCAAGCAGATGGAGCTGATTACCACGGCGGAAATGGTGACCGACCATATTGCGGTGGCCTGCTGGGACCGGCCGCCCTTCGACGGGATTAAAGTGATTGCGGCCAAGGCGGCGGATGAGCTGCTGAACGTGGCGGAAATTTCCGGCGCGTTTGTGCTTTATAAAGACGGGGACCTGGTGCATATTTCAGGCCGGTGCGACGCCAATTACAATGTGCAGCAGGTGCTGGAGCAATTCGGCGGGGGCGGGCACCGGGCCTCGGCGGGGGCGCAGGTGAAGGACGCCTCTTTGGAAGAGGTGAAGGAGCGCCTGATCGGCATTGTTCGGGCGGAAGAAGAGGAAGGAGCGTAACGGAAGAATGAAAGTGATTTTACTGACAGATGTGAAAGGGCAGGGCAAGAAAGGCGATACCGTGCAGGTGGCCGACGGCTACGGCCGTAATTTTCTGATCGCGCGGGGGCTGGCTTCGCCGGTGAGTGCGCAGGTGCAAAACGATTTTGCGGGCAAGGCCGAGGCGGCAAAGCACAAGATAGAGGAAGAAACCGCGGCGGCAAAGGAATCGCAGCGTAAATTGGATGGGAAAACCTTTGTGCTGCGGGCCAAGGGCGGCGAGAGCGGCAAGCTGTTCGGCGCGGTGACCGGCAAGGAGATTGCCGCGTTGCTGGAGCGGGAAAGCGGGGTCGCCGTTGAGAAGAAAAAACTGGTGATCGACACCATCAAAACCTTTGGAAGCTATCCCTGTACCGTGAAGCTGTATAGCGGAATTGCGGCGAAGATCCATATTCAGGTGGAGAAAGAAGACTAAGCAAGGGGGACGCCTTGGTGGAATTTGAAGATTTAAAGCGGGTACCGCACAGCCTAGAAGCGGAGCAGAGCATTCTTGGCGCGCTGATCGTGGATAGCCGCTGCATGGAAGAAGTGGCGGCCATTTTGCGGCCGGAGCACTTCTATGCGGAAAAATACGGCCGGGTTTACAGCGAAATGCTGGAGATGTATATGACCAGCGTGCAGATCGACTTTGTTACGGTGCTGAACCGGGTGGTGGCCGCCGGCATTTACGAAGAGACGGAGGCCAAGCAGCTGCTCTATGATATGGCCAACAGCGTGCCCAGCACCAAAAATGTGGGCGCTTATGCCAAAATTGTGGTGGAGAAGGCCAATCTCCGCCGGCTTTTGCGCGCCTGCGAGGAGATTACAGAGGCCTGCTATGCCCAAAGCGATGAAGTGCAGACGATTCTGGATATGGCGGAGGCCAAGATTTTTGAGATCCGCAACCAGCAGACCAGCACCTCGATGGTGGAACTGAAAACCGCATTGCTGGAAAGCTTTGACCGGGTATCCAAAATCGCGCAGGACCGGGCGGCCTATGCCGGATTGCAGACCCATTTCCGGGATCTCGACCGGGTGCTTTCCGGCTTCGGCAAGAGCGACCTGATTCTGCTGGCTGCGCGGCCCGGCCTCGGCAAAACCTCTCTGGCGCTGAATATTGCCCAGAACGTGGGGATGCAGGGGAAAACGGTGGGCATTTTTTCGCTGGAAATGAGCAACGAGCAGCTGGCCAACCGGATGCTTTCCAGCCACAGCGGAGTGGACAATAAGAAATTCCGCACCGGGGAGCTTTCCGCCAATGAGTGGGTGCGGCTGGGCCAGTCTTCCTCGGTGCTGGCAAAAACCCATGTTTTTCTGGACGATACGCCGGATATGACGGTGGCGCAGATGAAGGCAAAGCTGCGTCGGCTGCCCGTTTTGGATCTGGTGATTGTGGACTATATGCAGCTGATGGGTTCCGGCACCAAAACGGCCAGCCGTCAGGAGGCGGTGTCGGAAATTTCCCGGTCGATGAAGATGATGGCCAAGGAATTCAACGTGCCGGTGCTGTGTCTTTCACAGCTTTCCCGGGCTTCGGAGAAGCGGGAGGGCGATAAGCGGCCGCTGCCTTCGGATCTGCGGGAATCCGGCTCTATTGAGCAGGACGCCGACGCGATCCTGTTCTTATATAACGACGCGATTTATAACAAGGAAACCGCCAATCCCAACAAGATTGAGCTAATCGTTGCCAAAAACCGGCACGGGCCCACCGAAACGGTGTTTCTGGCCTGGAACAACACCTTAACCAAATTCAGCAACTACACAGGGAAGAAGGATGCCATCCCGCTGCCGGAGGAGGCACCACCTG
>CAYRYQ010000097.1:0-2800 GCA_964428505.1 uncultured Eubacteriales bacterium | reverse complement strand
TCACGCGGGAACGGTTTGCAAAAGCGTTGGCGGCGCTGGGGCTGCCCCGGGGCTGCCAGATCACGCTGGCGCTCAGCGGCGGCGCCGATTCGGTCTGCTTGCTGTATCTGCTGCGGGAGCAGGCGGACTGCCAGATTCGGGCGGCCCATGTGAATCATGGCCTGCGGGGCGAAAACGCCCGGCGGGACCAGGGATTTGTGGAGGCGCTCTGCGAAGACTGGGGCGTGCCCCTGACGGTATACGCGGGGGACGCGGCGGCGCTGGCCCGGGTGCGGGGAATGAGCCCCGAGGAAGGGGCCCGGGCGCTGCGCTACGGCTTTCTGGATCCGCTGGCAGACGGCGAGAAACGCTTTGTGGCCACGGCCCATCATGCGGGGGATCAGGCGGAAACGTTTCTGATCAACCTGTACCGGGGCAGTGGCAGCGGCGGTCTTTCGGGCATGAGCGCCCGCCGGGGCGGCTATCTGCGGCCGCTGCTGGGCTTTGAAAAGGAAGAGCTCCTGCATTTTGCGGAGGCGGAGGGGCTGCCCTTTGTGGAGGACGAGACCAACCGGGAAACCGTTTATTTGCGTAATTTTCTGCGGCAGGAGGTGCTGCCGCTGCTGAACTGTCGGCAGGAGGGCTCCTTTTCGGCGGGCGTGCTGGCCGCAATGAGCTGCTTGCGGGAAGAGGACGAGGCCTTATCCATTTATGCCGCAAAGGTGCAGGATACCGCGCTTTCTACCCTGGCCGCGCTGCCCAAAGCGGTCTTAAAGCGGGTGCTGGACCGCGTGAGCGGTAGGGTGCTGCCAAGGGCGCAGTTTGACCAGATCTGGCTTCTGCTGCAGCGCAGGCCGACTGCCGGTCAGGTGCAGCTGCCCGGCGGGCTGTTTTTTCGGGTGGAGTATGGGAATTGCCGCTTTGTGAAGCCCGAAGGGCAGGTGCGCCTGCCTGTGACCATCGGAGAGCCGCTCTTCTTCGGGGAGCAGACTTTCATGATCCGGTCAACAGAAATTAACAAACCGTTTACACATTTCCTACTGGACTATGATAAAATAGAGGGCGACCTGATCTTCCGGCATGAGCTGCCAGGGGACCGGTTTGTCCCGATCGGGGGAGGCGGATCCTCCCGCCTGCACAAACGGCTGAAAAATGACCGGGTGCCCCGCTCCGCGCGGGAGTGCCTTTGGGTCTTGGCCAACGGGCAGGATCAGATTTTATGGGTGCAAGGCTATGGGGCCGACCGGCGGGCGGGTTGTGACGCGGCCACCCGGCGCAGCTGCATGGTGTGGATCAATCAAAATGAGGGGGAGCAAAACCAACATGATTCATGATCAGGACATGAAAGAAATTCTTTATCCGGAGGAGCAGCTGAGAAACAAGATCCGGGAGCTGGGCGCGGCGATCACCGCGGACTACCGGGGCAAGGACCTGCTGATGGTCTCGATTTTAAAGGGAAGCATCATGGTGATGGCCGATCTGATGCGGGCGGTGGATCTGCCGCTGCAGATCGATTTTATGAATGTGTCCAGCTACGGCGCGGGCACCGCTTCCAAAGGCAGCGTGAAAATTCTGAAGGATCTGGACGTGGATATCAAGGGGAAGGACGTGCTGATTGTGGAGGATATTCTGGACAGCGGCGTTACCTTGTTCAATATGATTAAAATGCTGCAGCAGCGCCATCCTAAATCCATCGAGATCTGCACGCTGTTTTCCAAGCCTTCCCGCCGTCAGGTGGATGTGAAGGCCAAATATATCGGCTTTGAAATCCCGGACGCCTTTATTGTGGGCTATGGGCTGGATTATGCGGAAAAATACCGGAACGTGCCTTATGTGGGCATTCTGAAAGAGGAAGTGTACAGCAGCTGACAAAGCCGCGGGAAAGCAGCTTTTGAGGCGGATCGAAGCTTTAAAATAAAAGGAGTGAGTAAAAACTTGAATCTCAATAAGAAATCCGGCTTGCGCGGTGCAATTTATGTGATCGTGACGTTTTTGATCGTGTATGCCATTTTTTCCATGATGAATAAAGCGCCTGAAGTGAAGAAGATCTCCTACGGGGAGCTGGTCAACGATTTCAATACCGCGCAAGTGGATTCCTTTAAGGTGGTGGGGGCGAAAGTTACCTGCACGCTGAAGGACGGCAGCCAGGTGACCCATGATCTTTTGAGCCTGGGGCTGTTTGAAGAAAATATCATGCCGATGGTGCTGGAGCAGCAGAAAAGCGGCGTGATCACTTCTTATGATTTTTCGGAAGGCTTTACCCTGCCCTGGTGGGTGAGCTTTCTGCCCTCGTTTCTGCTGATCGGGCTGGTGGTGGCGTTCTTTATCGTGACAAACCGGCAAATGAACGGCGGCAAAGCCCCGGGTTTTACCCGCATGCGGGTGAAGACCGGCGCGGACCAGAAGGACCGCAAGAGCTTTAACGACGTGGCCGGCGCGGAAGAAGAGAAGGAAGAGCTGGTGGAGATTGTGGACTTTTTGAAATCTCCCCGCAAATATATGGAGTTGGGCGCACGGATCCCCAAGGGCGTGCTGCTGGTGGGCCCGCCGGGAACCGGCAAAACCCTGTTGGCCAAGGCGGTGGCCGGCGAGGCGGAGGTGCCGTTTTTCTCTATTTCCGGTTCCGACTTTGTGGAGCTGTACGTGGGCGTGGGCGCGTCCCGGGTGCGTGAGCTGTTTGATGAAGCCAAAAAGAACAGCCCCTGCATTATCTTTATCGACGAGATCGATGCGGTGGGCCGGCGCCGGGGCGCCGGCCTCGGCGGCGGCAACGACGAGCGGGAGCAGACCCTCAACCAGCTGCTGGTCGAGATGGACGGCT
>CAYRYQ010000096.1:0-5957 GCA_964428505.1 uncultured Eubacteriales bacterium | reverse complement strand
CTATCCAGATATTCTTACAGTAGAAGAAATGAGCAGTGCACTCGGGGTAAGTTCTAAAACAGGTTATAAGCTCATAAAGGACGGAAAAATTCAAAACATGAAGGTCGGCAGAGCATATCGTATTCCCAAAGTGCATTTGCTTTGCTTCTTGAAACTGAATATGCAAACGGCTTTGGTTTTATCGGTTATAGAATAGAAGCATTTCTCCCACACACATTTTGTTTTACGAACTTGGGTATCTTCTTCATATAGATATAACCAAAACAATTTATTCTGTGCCGTATAGCTTCCCACAGTTTCTTAGCGCGTTGGGTGTTAGCCTTTCGGTCATTTCGTCCAAACAACTGCCGGAATTATTTGATGATACTCTCCTGATGGCGATTATCTCTCAGTTTCATGATCTTGGTGATCCGTTTCCGGAGCGAATAATAAAATCAAGTATAGTAAGCTATTTGAGCTGTTGAATTGAAATGGGGTGTGTAGTATTGCCTGAACAAATAACACTGCAGGAAAACTCAAAATATCGTGTCGGAGCCGTAACCTATGAGGTTGTGGCTCTTTTCTATGAGGAAGGTCAGAATCTGCGGGATAAGATGCAGCATCTGATACTGCAAGATGTCCGCAAAAATGTAAATCGCACATTTGCAGACAAGAGGGACAATGTTGTAAAATAGGCTTGCAACATTGCTTATTTGGCTGCAAGGAAGGAGAAAATATGATACAGCCAAATACCAACGAAAAAATCACAGCACTTTATTTAAGACTTTCCCGTGACGACGATCTTGAGGGAGAAAGCAACAGTATATCCAATCAGAAAATCCTGCTCACAGATTACGCAAAGCGAAACAAATTCCGGAATGTGAAAATCTTTATTGATGATGGCGTCTCCGGGGTTACAATGAAACGTGACGGCTTTCAGAAAATGATGAACCTGATTGAGTCCGGACAAGTGGCGACGGTCATTGTAAAAGATATGTCCCGTCTCGGCAGAAATTATCTGGAAGTCGGGCAACTTACCGAAACCGTTTTCCCAATGCATGATGTTCGCTTTATTGCCGTGAATGACGGTGTGGATAGCGCTCAAGGCGATGACGATTTTACGCCGTTTCGCAATATCATGAACGAGTGGTATGCCAAAGACATGAGCCGGAAAATGCGCTGTACCCTGCGCACCAAAAGTCAGCAGGGCTATGCGATCGGGCATCCACCACTTGGTTATTGCTACAATCCGGAAAATAAAAAGGAATGGGTTGTGGATCAGGAGGGCGCAGACATTGTACGGCATATCTATGCCATGCGAAAAGACGGAACGAGCATCAATGACATTGCTAAGATGCTGAAACGGGAAAAGATACTGATACCGTCACTTTACGCTCAGCGGAAAGGATTCAAGAATCCGACAAAGAAAGCCGTGCGTGGTGAATATCTTTGGGATACCAGTATGGTGCGCAAGTTATTACAGAATCAGCTTTATGTCGGCGATGTAATCAATTTCAGAACCTACAGTAAGTCGTATAAGCTAAAAGACCGACTGGCCAACTCGCCGGAAAACTGGGAGATTCACCGGGATGTTCACGAAGCAATTATTAGTCGTGAAGACTGGGAAAATGTTCAGAAAACGTTCGGAGACACAAAATACCGCAAGCCAAAATATGTGGAAAAGAATATGTTTTCCGGCTTCTTGAAATGCTCTGACTGCGGAGCCAATCTAAATTACAAATACACGCACGACAATCCGGACAATCAGTATTTCTCCTGCCGCAACAAGCGGGCAAATAACGGACTATGCAGCCAGACGCATCACATTCGAGTCGACGCCATTACGGAGATTGTCACACGCAATCTTTCCAATATTGTCCGTTTCGCGGCAGCCTTTGAAGATGAGTTTGTTAAAATTGTCATGGATGAACAGTACCGCCAGATTCAGCTCCAACAGAAGAAAAACCAGACTGCACTGCAAACGGCAATGGCACGGAATTCCGAAGTAGATATTCTATACGAAAAGCTCTACGAAGAAAAGATACTTGGAAATCTGTCGGAGGAACGCTTCAAAAAGCTGTCGGAGAAGTACGAAGATGAGCAATCGGTTTTGGCACAACAGATCAAAAATCTTAAGAAAGTGGTTGCCGAAGAACAGCTTCATGAAATGAATGCAGACGGTTTTTTACAGCTGGTGCGAAAGTACACGGATATTCAAGAACTAACGCCGGAGATACTCAGTGAGTTCATTGATAAAATCGTCGTTCATCATCGGGAGCAGGTTTTTGGCGAAACCGTACAGAAGGTAGAAATCTACTACAAGATGATCGGCTATGTGGAGCTGCCTCAGATGAGCAAAACCGAGAAGCAGTTATATTTAAAAATATTTGGGCGAAAAGAAACAGACCAAAGCGCTTGAAAGCAAATAAGCTTCAAATACTTTGGTCTGTACAAAACAAAATACCCACAAGGACACTCAAGTCCCTTATGGGTATTCAGTATGGCTGGGATAGCAGGACTCGAACCTGCGGAATGATGGAGTCAGAATCCATTGCCTTACCAACTTGGCTATATCCCAATAACGGATTGTATTATAACATTCCTATTTTGTTTTGTAAAGTGATATTTTAAACATTTCTGAATTTATTTTTAATTACATTGACAGAATTCGCGAAAAAATGTATAATCTATGTGTAACTATTCGGCAAATTATTATCTGACACGGGTGATCATCATTGAGAAAAAATAAAAGACGCGGGCAATATGGCACGCATACCTTAAAAAAAACCAATATCTGGATCCGCTTTGGCGGCGCATTCTGTCGGTTCTGCAAAAAGGCCGGGGGAAAGTATTTTCTTTCATTTGTTTCCTGCCTGACCGCGGAAGTGATGGTGATTGCGTTTTTGCTGTATGGCCCGGTCGAATACTTCAGGGAATTGCTGATCACCTCGGCAATGACCACCTTTTCCCACCAGTATTATGCCACCACATTCTATTCTCAGGCAACGATTGACCAGGTGATGTCAAAAAACACAGTGACAGATCTGGACACAACCACAGATGCCGATTCGATTCAAACAAAAAATCATAACGAAGCGATTAAGGTGAAAAAGATTTCCGGCAGCGGATACAACGGATTGGTCATGGAGATCTCAGATCCTGCCTGGGTGCAGCTTGGTATCCCGAAGAACTTTGGGACAAAGGGGCAAAAAATCCCCAAGCTGATTGAAGATTACGGCGCCATTGCCGGAATCAACGCCGGCGGTTTCGGGGATGCCAACGGATATGGAAACGGTGGAACGGCGGTCGGTATGGTGATGGTAGACGGCGTTATGCTCAAGAAACCAGCCACAAAAAGTGTCAATATCATTGGGTTTAACAACAATAATGTTTTGGTACTCGGTAAATATAACGTCAGCCAGTTGGATAGCCTGAATCTTCGATGCGCTTGTGAATTTACGCCATTTTTGATTATTAACGGCGTACCTGCGGATATCTCGGGTAACGGCGGATGGGGGGTTGCTCCACGCACTGCCATCGGTCAGCGCCAGGATGGCACCGTGCTGTTTGTGGTCATTGACGGCCGCTCCATTGCGTCGGCCGGCGCCACAATCAAGCAGCTGCAGCAGGTGTTGATCGATGAAAAGGCGTATAATGCCGCGAATCTGGATGGCGGGTCCTCTACGGTTCTGTACTATACGGAAGAGGGAGGGGTTATGAACAATCCCAGCGGATCAGATTCGGATGGGATGCGATTTTTGCCGAATGCCTGGCTGGTCATTGATCCTGAAACTTATCATGCGCCGGCCGATCGGCCTCCTTACGTATAAGAAAAAGCCGGATAACACCGGCTTTTTGCGCTTTTTTGGATCAAGCGGGAAGGAAAAATAAATGAGGGAAAAGATGCTGCGGATCAGGCAAAACAGAATATTTCATGGGATCGCATATGGGAGTCTTGGTATCGTTCCGGTTTTTATGCTGCTGCTATTGGAATATATGAATGCGGCCAAGCGCAGTGACACGGCCTCCTACATGATCCGTTGGATGTCCTCCAGATGGTCATTGATTCTGTTTGACCTCCTCCTTTTAGCCGGAATTTTTTTGCTGCTTTGGCTTTTGGTCAAAAGAGGGTCTGCCACCTTTGGGATCATGGGCGGGCTGGCGCTGCTGGCGGGGGGCGTTAACTATTTGAAGCAGACGCTGAACGGGGACGCGCTTTTTCCGAAGGATGTGCTGATGCTGCAAAACACCGGGGAGCTGACCTCTTTTGTCAACTGTTCCTTACCGTGGCCCTTTTATGTGTTTCTGGCTCTTTATCTTTTGTGGCTGGCGGCTTTGATTCTTTGGGAACCGCGCTGCCCGCTTTCCTGGAAGATCCGTTATCCTGCTGCTGCCGTTTTGCTGATGGGTGTGTCCATCTTTTTTTCCAATGCAAAGCGAGTCGAAAAAACCATCAATCATGTTGGCCTTTATTTTGAGGATGCGGCACTCCAGAACTCCAATTATACGGCGAATGGTTTTGTTGGTGCTTTTACGGTCAATCTGCTTTCAATGAGCGTGCAGGTGCCGGAAGGATATTCGCAGCCAGCGGTGGAGGCTATCCTTGCGGATTATATGGATACGCTGCCGCAAGAGGGCGCGGAGCGATATGATGTGATCGTGGTTTTAAGCGAGAGCTTTTTTGACATTCGGGATCTGGATGGGGTGTCGTTCTCTGAAAACCCGCTTTCCTATTTTGACAAAATTATCTCCCACTCAAATTGCTATAGCGGGAAGATTTATACCACAGCAGTGGGTGGCGGCACGGTGCGTTCGGAGTTTGATGTCTTGACCGGACTCACGACTGACGGCCTGCCCAGCGGTGCCAGCCCTTATTATTATGCGGACAGTGGGGTGGAGACCTATGTTTCAAATTATCAGGCACAGGGCTATCATACGCTGGCGCTGCATCTTTATGATAAAACCTTTTACACGCGCACAGCGGCCTACCCAGGGGTAGGCTTTGACGCGTATTACGGCATTGAGGATCTCTCGGACCAGGTCGACATCACCTATAAGCGCGGGCTGGCCACAGACAGTTCCACATTGGCCTGTATGGAATACCTTTTGGATCAGTCGGAAGGCCCCACCTTTTTGTCCACGATTACCATTCAGAACCACCAGCCTTATAATAAATTGGAGGAAAGCGATCTTCCGATTCAGGTGGAGAGTGATTTGTTACGCGCGGATGGGCTGACAGCTGTGGAAACCTATGTGCAGGGGCTTTACGATGCCGATCAGTTCCTTGGAAATCTGGTGGATTATATCGATCATCGGGAGCGGCCCACCGTGCTGCTCTTTTATGGGGATCATTTGCCAACGCTTGGGTTAACCAATAATTCTTACATTGCCACCGGTTACTATGAGAAAAACGGGGATGATCCGGAGAATATGATGAAGCAGATGTATTCCACGCCGTTCCTGATTTATTCCAACCGGGAGGTCTCCTCGGCAATGTTTCAAAGCCATCAGGATTTGCAAGTGTCTTCCTATTATATGCTGACCGCAGTGGCGCAGATGACCGGCGGCAGAATGACGCCTTATATGAATTATCTGGCGGAGTCCTATTGGAAGGTTCCGTTTTATAACGTGCGCCTGCAACAGGAAAGCACCCCCCCAATGCTGAAGCTAAAACAAGAGATGCTTATGATCACCTATGACCGGCTGGTCGGGAAGCGCTATTCCAACACGGAATAGAACCCTTCCGATACGAAGGTTAAAAGCAGCAACGATGCAGAAAAGTACCCTGCATCGTTGCTGCTTTTTTATGGCACCCTCAGTAGGAATCGAACCTACAATTGTCCCTTAGGAGAAGCCCCCGAGGGGCATTTTTGACTCCCTGCAAATCCCTGAAAAGCCTTGATTTTACTGGCTTTTCCGGGGTTTCGTTGTTAGTAAATTCTCGTCTAAAACCTGCTAATTTTTCGTGGTTTTTTGCC
>CAYRYQ010000095.1:0-6047 GCA_964428505.1 uncultured Eubacteriales bacterium | reverse complement strand
CATGCATCGGATCGCTTGATCCCGGGTTACAAAGTATTGATCCGCCATCCACGCTGCAAGATTGAGATGCATCTCGCTCAGCATCGGCTGCCGGTCCAGCACGCGGAGCACCTGCTTGAGGCCTTCCGTCTGCTCTTGCCGCAGCACGGCGAAAACAGTTGCTTTTTTAATCACATTCGCATTCCCAAAGGGAACCAGAACCCGCACCCCCGGCTTTACTTCCTTAGCAAAAACTTCCGGCAATACATAATCGTAATCCTGATCAATCCTGCTGATAATCTGTTCAATTGCAACTCTGCAGAGCAGCGCCATTTACTCTTGCTCAGACTGCGGCGCTGTTGCGCAAGACCGGTCCGGCTTCTTAAATGCAACTTTTCCGTTGGCGATATCCATAATAGACAATTTGACCGGCTTATTCGGCAGGTCGATATGGTGCGCCTCCGCGTATTCTGAAATCTGCCTTGCGCGCTTTGCGGTTAAAATCACCAGCGCGTAACGGCTCTTCGTTATTTTTTCCAATTCTGAAACTGCAGGATATAGCATATTTTATTCTCCTTGTTTTTCCTTCAATATTTGATCGATCTCCGCGGCGGCGCGCGCCACATCATCGTTCACTACAATAAAATCATATCGGTCGGTTTTGACCATTTCATCCTTTGCTTTTTCAATGCGGGCCGCCACCACCTCCGGCTTTTCTGTTCCGCGGCCGTAAAGCCGTTTTTCCAATTCTTCCAAACTGGGTGGCATAATAAAAATCAGCATGGCGTCCGGGCATTTTTCTTTGACCTGCATGGCCCCGCAAGGTTCAATTTCCAACACAATGTCGTGCCCATCCAACCGTTGCCGCTTGACAAAAGAGGCGGGCGTTCCGTAATAATTACCGCAATAAGTGGTATATTCCAGCATATCATCGGAACGGATCATTTCTTCGAACTGTTCTCTGGACAAAAAGAAATAATGAACGCCGTTTTGTTCTCCGGGGCGGGGTGCCCGCGTCGTGGCAGATACTGAATACTGAAGCTCCTGATGACGCTTGAATACCTCCGCCAATACCGTTCCCTTTCCGGCACCGCTGGGGCCTGAAATAATAATAAGCCGCCCCTTATTCATCTCCCTCGTCCTCCCCTTCTTCAAAGCTGTCTGTCAAACGGTTTGCAACCGTCTCCGGCTGCAGAGGGGATAAGATCACATGGTCACTGTCCGTAATGATCACCGCCCTGGTCCGCCGCCCGTAGGTGGCGTCCACCAGCACACAGTTTTCCTTCGCTTCCTGAATAATGCGCTTGATCGGTGCGCTGTCCGGGCTGACAATGGCAATAATGCGGGAGGAGTTGATCATATTTCCGAACCCAATATTGATTAGCTTCATGCGTCCTCCCCGTTATTCCACATTCTGGATCTGTTCGCGAATTTTTTCAATGCAGGCTTTTGCGTCAACCACCAGACGCGTGATTTCAATGCTGCTGCATTTTGAACCGATCGTATTGATTTCGCGGTTCATTTCCTGAACCAGGAAATCCAGCTTCTTCCCCACCGGCCCTCCGTGCTCCAGTAAATCTCTGAATTGAGAAAGGTGGCTTCGCATACGCACCGTTTCTTCATCCACGGCAACCTTGTCAGCAAAGATGGCCACTTCTGTTAAAATCCTTCCCTCATCCAGATTGCGCTCTTCCAGCGTTTCCCGTATTTTTTCTTCCAGACGGCTGCGGTAAGCTTCCACCGAAGCCGGCGCCAGCACTTCCACCTGCAAAACAATTTCCTCAATGAACCCCAAATTGCTCTGAAGATCCTTTTTCAGCTTTTCCCCTTCTGCCGCGCGCATCATAAGAAAGGACCCCAACGCCTGATCTAATGCAGACAGCACCGTTTTGGCTACTTCCTCTTCTTTTAAAGCGGGCTGCTGCACGGTCAGAACATCCGGAAAGGAAAACAGCCTGGAAACCGTTAGATCGTTTGGAATTCCGAAAGCCGACTCCGCCTCTTTGGCAGCTGTAAGATAGGCCTCAGCCAAACCGCGATCCATTTTTGCCGCACGCGCAACCGGCTCCCCGTTTTTCTCCATATGCAGATAGACATCAATCTTCCCTCTGGTTACCGCGGCGGCAACACGGGTTTTGATTGGATCTTCCAGATAGGCGTAATCTTTATAAATACGGGCAGAAAAATCAAAAAACCGGTGATTGACCGATTTAACGTCAAGAGTAAAATCAAGCCCGCCAAGAGAACCGCTGCCGCGGCCAAAGCCCGTCATGCTTTTAATCTTCATATTAAACCTCACAATTATTTTATTATATTATAATAACACAAATTCCGTTTTTGTCAATAATAAAGCGCTGTTTTAGTCAAACAGCGCATTTCAGAATTATACCCTTTTTTTCAGGCTTTTACCGCTCGGCAGTGTGCGGGAACTGTTGAATGTGACAAACTTGATCGAATAAAGGTCGCAAACACAATATTCTTCCGTTCTGGGGTCAAACAAAATCACAAAACTAACACCAACATTGTATAGTATTCCCTCTTTTTGAACCATATTCTGCACACCGATCAAAAAATCAATGCGACAATATTCTCCCATATTATCGGTTAAAACCTGTTGCCAGGAGCCGGGATATGCCGGGGAATTCATAAATTCATTTACGGGATTGTTTGACGTTAGATTTTTCAACGAGTTGCCTGTGTTATCCATGCGCGCACCTCACCTATCCAATGTGGCCTCCTTGAGAAAGACCGGATTTTGTTCCTTACTTTATATGCAAGGAGCCCCTGAAAAAGAACGCAGAAACAGGAATGGGCTTCGCCAATTTAATGTAAAGTATTAATCCTTTACATGAACGCCGCTTTTTATCAGATACTGTCCCGTGTAGCTTTCTTTGCAGGCTGCAACCTTCTCCGGTGTTCCGCAGACCACAACGGTCCCCCCTTTGTCCCCGCCCTCCGGGCCTAAATCAATAATATAGTCTGCGGTTTTGATCACATCCAGATTATGCTCGATGACCACGACCGTGTTGCCCGTATCCACCAGACGCTGCAATACGGCAATCAGCATTTGAATATCGGCCGTATGCAGACCGGTGGTGGGTTCATCCAAAATATAAATTGTTTTGCCGGTGGGGCGCTTGGAAAGCTCTGTAGCCAGCTTGACCCGCTGCGCTTCACCGCCCGAAAGGGTCGTCGAAGGCTGCCCAATTTTTACATAAGAAAGCCCCACATCATAAAGCGTTTGCAGCTTCCTGCTAATCTTAGGATGATT
The DNA here is from genome assembly GCA_964428505.1 of uncultured Eubacteriales bacterium. Lineage (GTDB taxonomy): Bacteria > Bacillota > Clostridia > Oscillospirales > QAKW01 > QAKW01. Next base: position 2,797 of record CAYRYQ010000095.1, on the reverse strand, counting down.
TTCAAAGAAATATAAGCCTTCCTCCACGGTCATCTCCAATACATCGGAAATGGATTTATCCTTATACTTTACTTCCAGTGTTTCACGATTATAGCGCTTTCCCTTACAAACCTCACAAGGTATGTAGATATCCGGCAGAAAGTGCATCTCTATTTTCAGAATACCGTCGCCCTGACAGGCTTCGCAGCGGCCGCCGCGCACATTAAAAGAGAACCGCCCCGCGCCGTAGCCGCGGGCTTTGGCCCCGTTTGTGGACGCAAAAAGATCTCGGATATCTGAAAACACAGAGGTATAAGTTGCGGGATTGGAGCGCGGGGTTCTGCCGATCGGAGACTGGTCAATATCAATGACCTTATCCAGATATTCCATTCCTCTGATTTCCTGAGCTTTTCCCGGCTGATCCTTAGACCGGTTGAGGGTATGCGCCAGTGTTTTATAAAGAACAGTATTGACCAGAGAGGATTTTCCGGAGCCGGAAACACCGGTCACACAGGTAAACGTGCCCAATGGAATCTTAACGTTTACTTTTTTCAGATTATTTTCTTCTGCCCCAATTACCTCCAGGAATCTCTCGTTCCCCGACCGACGCACAGAAGGAATCTCGATTTTTCTTTTACCGCTCAAATACTGACCGGTGATCGACTGCGGACAGCGCATCAGCTCTTCCGGTGTGCCGCTGGCAACCACTTCCCCGCCATGAATGCCGGCTCCCGGGCCGATATCCACAATATAATCCGCTGCCCGCATGGTATCTTCATCGTGCTCCACCACAATCAGCGTGTTGCCAAGATCGCGTAAATGCTTTAAGGTGTCGATCAATTTGTCGTTGTCACGCTGGTGCAGCCCGATGGAAGGCTCGTCTAAAATGTAAAGTACCCCCATCAAAGAAGAACCGATCTGGGTTGCAAGACGAATCCGCTGGCTTTCTCCTCCGGACAAGGTACCGGCACTGCGGGAAAGCGTCAGGTATTCCAACCCGACGCTGCGCAGGAACTGCAGACGGTCCACAATTTCTTTTAAAATTCTGCGTGCAATCATCATATCCTGTTCCGAGAGCTGCAATCCTCTGAAAAACTCCATAGACTGCATGACAGACAGAGCCGTTGCCTGGGCAATGTTTTGCCCGCCGACCGTCACCCCGAGCACTTCCGATTTCAATCTTTTTCCATTACAGCCGGGGCACGGCCGATCACTCATCACCATCTCAATCTCACGGCGAATAAAATCACTGTTTGTTTCTTTAAAACGCCGTTCCAGATTGGGGATCACCCCTTCAAAAGAACTGCTGTACGCAACCGAACCGAATGAGGCATTTCGCTGCATGTTCAGTTTTTCTCCATGGTTGCCGTATAGAATAATGTGCTTCTGCTCGTTTGTCAATAATTCAAACGGCGTATCCAATGAAAAATGGTAGGTCTCCGCTAATGCGCGAAAATACATTTTAGCAATACTATCGCCCTGCGACTGATACCATCCGCTGGCATGAATGGCGCCCTCATTGATTGATAGCTGTGCATTCGGCACCACCAGAGCCGGATCTACCTTCATCAGAAAGCCGAGACCGTCACATTCCGGACAAGCCCCAAAGGGACTGTTGAACGAAAACATCCGCGGAGAAAGCTCCTCCATGGAAAAGCCGTGTTCCGGGCAGGTAAAATTTTGAGAAAACAGCAGCTCTTCTTGATTCTCCGGCGCAACAATCACCAAGCCATCCGCCTGATGCAGCGCAGTTTCCAATGAATCGGTTAACCGCTGATGAATCCCTTCTTTGATGATCAGCCGGTCCACAACCAAATCGATGGAATGCTTTTGATTTTTATTCAGCGAAATCGTTTCGCTTAATTCATAAAAACTTCCATCTGCCCGCACCCGCACAAAACCGCTTTTCTTCGCATCATCCAATATTTTCTGATGCTCGCCCTTTCTGCCGCGCACCACCGGGGCCAGAATGGTCAGCCTTGTTCGTTCCGGCAATTCACAAACACGATCCACGATCTGATCCACCGTTTGCTGGGTAATTTCCCGTCCGCAGACCGGGCAATGCGGTTTTCCCACCCGGGCGTACAACAGCCTCAAATAATCATAAATTTCCGTCACGGTCCCGACCGTCGATCTTGGATTTTTTGAGGTGGTTTTCTGATCAATGGAAATAGCCGGTGACAGCCCGGATATGTCATCCACGTCCGGCTTGTCCATTTGCCCTAAAAACTGACGGGCATAGGAGGAAAGACTTTCCACATAGCGCCGGCGCCCCTCTGCATAGATCGTATCAAACGCCAAAGAGGTCTTCCCGGATCCTGACAGCCCGGTAAAAACAATCAGTTTATCCCGCGGAATCGTCAAATTGATGTTCTTTAAATTATTTTCCCTTGCGCCCTTAATCGTGATAAAATCCTTTGCCATCTTATTCCCCTTTCAGCGCTGTAATTTTATCCCGCAGCAGCGCTGCATATTCAAATTCCAGCATTTTGGCTGCTTCCTTCATCTGCTTCTCCAGCTCGCGGATCATGGCCTCTTTTTCATTCTTCTCATATTTGCGCTTCTTTCGTTCTGCAGACTCCGGAACCGTCCCGATATTCAAAATTTCACGCACTTCCTTCTGGATAGTCTTTGGCGTGATTCCATGCGCCTCATTATAGGCTTTCTGCAAAACGCGTCTGCGTTCCGTTTCCCGGATCGCCCGTTCCATTGAAGGCGTCACCTGGTCGGCATACATTATGACACGCCCTTCCGCGTTGCGCGCGGCGCGGCCGATGGTCTGAATCAACGAGGTCTCGCTGCGCAAAAAGCCTTCTTT
>CAYRYQ010000094.1:0-6079 GCA_964428505.1 uncultured Eubacteriales bacterium | reverse complement strand
AAACTGCGCCAGCATGGAATCATACTTTGATTTCTGAGAATCATTCATCGTGAGAGAACCAGCCGCCGCCTTTGCCTGTGCGATAATGGACTCTTCCGCGTCGTTCAGCCCTGTTGCAGCAAAAGTAGGTACTGCAAATGCCATCAGCATTGCTCCAATCACGATAAGTGCAAATACTTTTTTCATGTTGAGACCTCCCCCTCAAGAATCAGGATAAAATGATACTTAAAATTATTATATGAATAGTATACCCTTTTATAAGCGGCGTGTCAATAAAAAGTCGGATATTTTCTACAAAACGACCCCATTTATCGGATATATCCGAATAAACATCCCTTCGGAAGGGGATTTTCAATCAAAACGCAACCGTCCCCTCATAAACCAGCACGGCATCTCCGGTCAGCGTGACACCCGCTTCGGTATACTGCACGATCAGGTCGCCACCGCGCACCTTCACCGTAATCTCGGCGCCTTTTTTGCAAAAGCGATTTTCTGTTGCGGCCACCACCGCGGCGCAGGCGCCGGTGCCGCAGGCGCTGGTTTCGCCGTTGCCCCGCTCATAGACCCGCATTTTGATGGTGGTGGGGTTTACCACCCGGATAAATTCGGTGTTGATGCGCTCCGGAAAGATCGGCGCGTTTTCAAACAGCGGGCCCCAATGGGCAAGATCCTGCCCGTCTACCCGGTCGCAGAACACCACACAGTGGGGGTTGCCTATGCCAATGCAGGTGATCGGCCATTCCCGGCCGCCGATTTCCACCGGCCGCATCAGAATGGCGGGGCCCTCCAGCGTGCAAGGAATGGAAGCGGGCGTCAATTCGGCCTTCCCCATCTCCACGCTGGCCAGCGTCACCCGGCCGTTGCGGGTGTAAATTTGCACCGTCTTGATGCCGGAAGCGGTTTCAATGGCCATCCGCTCCTTTTTCACAATCCCGTGATCATAGAGATATTTTGCCATGCAGCGGATAGCGTTTCCGGCCATGCCCCCTTTCGAGCCGTCGCGGTTATAGACCCGCATTCTTGCGTCTGCCTTTACCGAAGGCTCCATCAGCACCACGCCGAAACCGCCCACACCCTTATGCCGGTCACAAAGAGATAGGCTTAAGGATTCGGGGCAGGTGATCCGCCCGTCGAAATTTTCGATAAAGATGTAGTCGTCGCCGGTTCCCTGCATTTTGGCAAAGGAAATCGTTTCCCGCTTCTCGCGCAGATGGTTGATATCCACCAGCTCGGTATTCTGCTGGTTAAAGCGGCTGGTAATGCTGTCGACCAGCGCGCCGGCGGTGTCAAGGGAAGTGAGGCAGGGAATCGAAAGCTGCAATGCCCGCCGCTGCAGGGCCATATAATCCTCCACCGTGGAATCCAGCAGCGCGCCGGTATAAACAATATAGCTGATCTTCCCGCTTTCCAGCAGTGAAAACACCCGGTCGCTCTCCCGGATCCCGTCCAGCGTGGTCACCTCCAGCCCCAAGCCTGCAATGGACCGGGCCGTTTCCGGCGTTGCGTAAAGGCGGAAGCCCAGGTCGGCGATCCGCTTGGCCAGCCCCACAATCTCCAGCTGATCATGGGTGTCCACGCTCAGCAAAAAGCCCGCTTCCTCCAAAAAGGCGTTTTTCATCCGGAAGCCCGCGGCGCAAAGGCCTTTAAACAGCGCTTCTTCCAGGGTTTTGCCAAGCCCCAGCACCTCGCCGGTAGATTTCATCTCGGGCCCCAGATACGCGTTTACTCCGGCCAGCTTCTCAAAGGAAAACACCGGCACCTTCACCGCGTAATAGGGTGGAATGCGATAGAGCCCGGTGCCGTAGCCCAGCTCTTTTAAGGGCGCGCCCAGCATCACCCGGGAAGCCAGATCCACCATCGGCACGCCGGTCACCTTGCTGATATAGGGCACGGTGCGGGACGCGCGGGGGTTCACCTCAATCACAAACAGCTCGTTTTGGTAGATCAGATACTGGATATTCACCAACCCCCTGGTGCCCAGCGCCAGCGCCAGCTTGCGGGAGCATTCCAGCACGGTGCCCATCATTTTGTCGTTGAGGTTATAGGGCGGATAAACCGCGATAGAATCCCCGGAATGCACCCCGGCGCGCTCCACATGCTCCATCACGCCCGGAATCAGCACATCGGCACCGTCGGAGAGGACATCCACCTCCAGCTCGGTGCCCATCATATACTGATCCACCAGCACCGGATTTTCAATGCCGCCCTTGAGGATCCGCTCCATATACCGGCGCACCCCTTCCGCGTTGTGCACAATCTTCATATTCTGCCCGCCGATCACATAAGAAGGGCGCAGCAGCACGGGATAACCCAGCTCCTTTGCGGCCTTTAGCGCTTGTTCCAGCGTCAGAACGCCCCGGCCGGCCGGCCGGCGCACGCCGATCCGCTCCAGCAGCCGGTCAAACCGCTCCCGGTCTTCGGCCAGATCGATACCTTCGGCCGAAGTGCCCAGAATGCGGATGCCGTTTTGATCCAGGAACCGGGTCAGCTTAATGGCGGTCTGCCCACCAAACGCTACCACCACGCCGATGGGGTTCTCCACCCGGATAATGTTCATCACATCCTCCGGCGTCAGCGGCTCGAAGTACAGCCGGTCCGCCGTGTCGTAGTCGGTGGAAACGGTTTCGGGGTTATTGTTGACAATCACCACCTCATAGCCCATTTCTTTCAGCGTCCAGACCGAATGCACCGAGGAATAATCAAATTCAATCCCCTGCCCGATGCGGATCGGGCCGCTGCCCAGCACCAGCACCACCGGCTTTCCGCTGCGCTTCCAGCTGCGCGCCTCGCAAAACGCGTCGCAGCCCGAATAAAAATACGGCGTTTTGGCATCGAATTCCGCGCCGCAGGTATCCACCATCTTATAAGTGGCCGCCAGCGGCTCCCGCGGCACAAAGCCAAACCGCTTTTGCAGCGCCTGATCGGGATAGCCCAGCCGTTTGGCCTCTTCGTAGTCCAGCTGCCCGGCCTGCGCCCGCCGCTCAAAATCCGCAAGATTCTTCAGCTTCCATAAAAACCATAGGTCAATTTTAGTGATGGCGTGCAGCCGGTCTGGAGTATAGCCCGCCTTCAGCGCCTCAAATAAAGTGAAAATCCGCCGGTCGTCCACTGCGGCAAGGCGCTCTTCCAGCGGCTTTGCGTTCAGCGGCGGCGCGTTCAGGGTATCCAGCGCAATTTCTGCGCCGCGCACCGCCTTCATCACCGCCATTTCAAAGGAGGCGCCGATCGCCATCACCTCGCCGGTGGCCTTCATCTGGGTGCCCAGCCTGCGCGACGTGCCCGGAAACTTATCAAAGGGCCACTTGGGGAACTTCACCACCACATAATCCAGCGCCGGCTCAAAGCAGGCGCAGGTTTTGCCGGTGATAGCATTTTTGATTTCGTCCAACGTGTAGCCCAGCGCGATTTTTGTGGTGATCTTGGCAATGGGATAGCCCGTTGCCTTGGAGGCCAGCGCCGAAGAGCGGCTGACCCGGGGATTCACCTCGATCACCGCGTATTCAAAGCTTGCGGGGTTCAGGGCAAACTGGCAGTTGCAGCCCCCCACAATCCCCAGTGCCGCAATAATATGCAACGACGCGCTGCGCAGCATCTGATATTCCTTATCCGACAAAGTCAGCGCCGGGGCCACCACAATGCTGTCGCCGGTGTGCACGCCCACCGGGTCAAAGTTCTCCATGCTGCACACGGCGATCCCATTGCCCGCGCTGTCCCGCATGGTTTCAAATTCGATTTCTTTCCAGCCGAAAATATAGCGCTCCACCAGAATCTGGGTGATGGGCGACGCGTCCAGCCCGCTCTTGGCCACCTGCCGCAGCGCCGCAGGATCTTCCGCCGCGCCGCCTCCGAAGCCCCCCAGCGTAAAGGCCGGGCGCACAATCACCGGATAGCCGATTTTTTCCGCAACCGCCAGCGCTTCCTCCACCGTGTTTGCAATAGCGGAAGGGATGGTGGGCTCGCCGATCGCCGCCATGGTTTCTTTAAAGAGCTGGCGGTCCTCCGCCTTGTCGATGGCCTCCACATTGGTGCCGATCAGCCGGACACCCGCCTGCTGCAAAAAGCCCTTTTCATAAAGCTGCATGGCAATGGTCAGGCCGGTCTGCCCGCCAAGGCCCGCCAACAGGCTATCGGGCTTTTCCTTTAAAATAATCCGCTCCACCGTCTCGGCGGTGAGCGGCTCCAGATAGATTTCATCTGCCAGCGCCCGGTCGGTCATGATGGTGGCCGGGTTGGAATTCACCAGCACCACATTAACCCCCGCCTCTTTCAGAACCCGGCAGGCCTGGGCTCCGGCATAATCAAACTCGGCCGCCTGACCGATCACAATCGGGCCGGAGCCGATCACCAGCACTTTTTTAACGGACGGATCCAATGGCATCGTCGCTTCCTCCCATCATCGTGAAAAATTGATCAAACAAAAAGGAGCAATCCTTCGGGCCGGAGCAGGCCTCCGGGTGAAACTGCACGGTGAACGCCCCCTCGTTTTCATACACAAAGCCCTCGCAGGTTCCGTCGTTGGCGTTTAAAAACCGCTCTTTTCCGATCGGCACCGACGCCGCCACCACCGCATAACCATGGTTCTGGCTGGTGATATAGGTGCGGCCGCTTTCCAGATCCTTCACCGGCTGATTCACGCCCCGATGGCCGTATTTCAGCTTCACCGTCTGCCCGCCGGCGGCCAGCGCCAGCAGCTGGTGCCCCAGGCAGATCCCGAAAATCGGCAATTTGCCCAGCAGCTGCTTCAGGGTGGCGATCTCCGCCACGCAGTCTGCCGGGTCGCCCGGCCCGTTGGAAAGCATCAGCCCATCGGGCCGGGTGGCCAGCACCTGCTCTGCCGTAAAAGCGCTTGGCACCACCGTGACCCGGGCACCGCGCCGCTGCAGCTCTCTGATAATATTTCGCTTGGCGCCATAGTCCATCAGCGTCACCCGGCAGCGCTCCCCGCCCTCCGGCAGGTATTCCACAGGGGCCGCCACGCACACCGCCGCCACCGCGCCCCTTATCCGGTAGTCGCGCACCGGATCCAAAGCGGCGGGCTTTTCCCGGCAGATCATCGCGTTCATCACGCCCCGCTCCCGCAATTTTTTGGTGATCGCCCGGGTATCCACCCCGGCGATGCCCGGCACACCCCGCTCCTTCAAAAACGCGTCCAGCGTTCCTTCCGACCGGAAGTTGGAAGGATTGCGGCACCATTCCCGCACCACATAGCCGCGCACACAGCATTTCCCCTCAAAATCCGCGGGAATCACCCCGTAGTTGCCGATCAACGGAAAGGTCTGCAGCACCATCTGCCCGAAATAGCTGGGATCGGTCAGGGTTTCCAGATACCCGCACATGCCGGTGGTAAACACCAGCTCCCCGATCCGGCTGTCAGCGGCGCCGAAGGCTTCTCCTTCAAAAGTAGTGCCGTCTTCCAATATCAAATATGCCTTGCTCATGTTGCGCTCGCTCCCGCCAAGGTTGCGGCCATAACCGCTTTGATGGTGTGCATCCGGTTCTCCGCTTCTTCAAACACAATGGACTGCGGCCCCTCAAACACTTCGTCGGTCACCTCCAGCGCCTCCCGCTGGTAGCGCGCGCCGATCTCCCGCCCGATGGTGGTTTTGAGATCGTGAAAAGCCGGCAGACAGTGCATAAACACCGCCTCCGGCGCGGCATGCGCCATCAGCTCCCGGCTCACCTGATAAGGCGACAGCGCCGCGATGCGCGCGTCCCACACCTCCGCCGGCTCCCCCATTGAGACCCAAACATCGGTATATAAAACCTGTGCGCCGGCCACCGCTTCAAAGGGGTCGGTGCAGAACTGAATGCTGCCGCCGCTCTCGGCGGCCAGCCGGCCGCAGCGCTCGATCAGCCCGCTTTCGGGCCAGTATTCCCGCGGCGCCGCCGCCACAAAATGCAGCCCCATTTTAGCCGCGCCCACCATCAGCGAATTGCCCATATTATAGCGGGCATCACCCAGATAAACCAGCTTGATCCCCTTTAAAGCGCCAAAATGCTCTTCAATCGTCAGAAAATCGGCCAGAATCTGGGGGGGGTGGAATTCGTTGTTCAGCACGTCACATACCGGCACCCCGGC
>CAYRYQ010000093.1:0-6173 GCA_964428505.1 uncultured Eubacteriales bacterium | reverse complement strand
TGGATCTGGAGGATCCCGCCAATGAGCCTCTTTATAATAAGAAGGGTTTTCTGGAAATGGGGGTTTCTCCCGAGCAGGCGCCGGATCAGCCCACCTATGTGACTCTTCACTTTGAAAAGGGCGTTCCCACCAAGCTGGACGGGGTGGAAATGAGCGGCGTGGCGCTGATCGAAAAGCTCAATCAGCTGGGCGGCGCCAACGGGATCGGTCTTTTGGACATTGTGGAAAACCGGCTGGTGGGCATGAAGTGCCGCGGGGTGTATGAGACGCCGGGCGGCGCGATTCTTTATAAAGCCCATGATGTGCTGGAAACCCTGTGCCTCGACAAGGCCACGGCGCACTATAAAGCGCTGGTGGCGCAGAAATTCGCCGAAATCATCTATGACGGCCAGTGGTTTTCTCCGCTGCGGGAAGCGATCTGCGCCTTTGTGGACAGCACCCAGCAGACCGTGACCGGCGATGTGAAGCTCAAGCTTTATAAGGGAAATTTGATCAACGCAGGGGTCACCTCGCCCTATTCCCTTTATGATCCGGATATCGCGACCTTCGATGAGGATCATGTGTATAACCAGGCGGATTCTGCCGGCTTTATCAACCTGTTCGGGCTGCCGATCAAGGTCCACGCCAAGATGAAGGCGAAAAACAACTTAAAGTAAGAAAGGCAGCATGAATTTATGGAAAAGATGTGGGCAGGCCGCTTTCAGAAGGAGCTGGACCGGGAAGCAGACGATTTTAATTCCTCCATTCATTTCGATTGTAAAATGTACCGTCAGGATATCCGGGGTTCTATGGCCCACGCGGCCATGCTGGCCCGGCAGGGCATTCTGACCCCCGAGGAGGGCGCCAGGATTATCGAAACACTGGGCGGGATTCTTGCGGATCTGGAGGAAGGAACCCTTTCCTTCGACTGGGCGGCGGAGGATATCCACATGTTTGTGGAATCGGAGCTGACGAAGCGCATAGGGGATCTTGGAAAAAAGCTGCACACGGCGCGCAGCCGCAACGATCAGGTGGCGCTGGATCTTCGGCTTTACCTGCGGGACGAAACCGAAGCGGTGCTCAAGGAGACCCACGGGCTGATCGCAGCGGTGCTGGAGCAGAGTAAGGCCCACGCGGCCACGATCATGCCGGGCTACACCCATCTGCAGCGGGCCCAGCCCATCACCTTCGGGCACCATCTGCTGGCCTACTGCATGATGCTGATCCGCGACGAGGGGCGCCTTCGGGACGCGCTGGAGCGGATGAACGAAAGTCCCTTGGGCGCCTGCGCCTTAGCCGGCACCACCTATCCCACCGACCGCGCGTCGGTGGCGGCTGAGCTGGGCTTTCGCGGCTATACCCGCAACAGCATCGACGGGGTCAGCGACCGGGATTTCTGTGTGGAACTGATGAGTGCCTACGCGCTGATCATGATGCATCTTTCCCGCTTTGCGGAGGAGCTGATTCTCTGGTCCTCCTGGGAATTCAAATTTGTGGAGCTGGACGACAGCTATACCACCGGCTCCAGCATCATGCCCCAGAAAAAGAACCCCGATATGGCGGAGCTGGTGCGGGGCAAAACCGGCCGGGTTTATGGCGACCTGCTGGCACTGCTCACCACGCTGAAGGGGCTGCCGCTGGCCTATAACAAGGATATGCAGGAAGACAAGGAAGCGGTGTTCGACAGTGTGGAAACAGTGCAGAAATGTCTGCGGGTCTTTACGCCGATGGTGCGCACCATGAAAGCGCTGCCGGAAAAGATGAAGCAGGCGGCGGGGCGCGGATTCATCAACGCCACCGACCTTGCGGATTATCTGGTGAAAAAAGGGCTGCCCTTCCGCACGGCTTATAAGATTGTGGGGCAGACGGTGGCAAAGGCCATTGCGCTTGGCACGGTGCTGGATCAGCTGCCGCTTTCAGTGCTGAAAGGATTTTCCCCGCTGTTTGAAGAGGACGTTTATCAGGCGATCGCGCTGGAGACCTGTGTGGCCGGGCGCATCTCAGCCGGGGGAACCGGGCCGCGATCGGTGGCGGAGCAGATTTCTTATGTGGAGGCTTATTTAAAGGCATGAAAACCGTTTTTATTGATGGCAGCGCCGGAACCACCGGCCTTCGGATCTATGAGCGGCTGGCAGCGCGGCGGGATTTGAAGCTTCTCGTTTTGCCGGAGCAGCTGCGCAAGGACCCTGCCGCAAGAAAAGAAAAATTGAATGAAGCGGACCTCGTGTTTTTGTGCCTGCCGGACGATGCGGCGCGGGAAGCGGCCGGGTGGGTGCAGAACCCCAAAACGGTCATTCTGGATACCTCCACCGCCCACCGGACCGCGCCGGGCTGGTGCTATGGCTTTCCGGAGCTGATCGGCAAAGAGACGGTGCGGGCGGCCAGGCGCATTGCGGTGCCGGGCTGCCACGCCAGCGGCTTTGTGGCGCTGGTAACGCCCCTGATCCGGGCGGGCCTGCTGCCAAAAGACGCGCGTCTTTGCTGCCATTCCATCACCGGCTACAGCGGTGGGGGCAAAAAAATGATTGCGGACTATGAAGGGGCGGGCACGCAAAGCCCGTGGCTTTCGGCGCCAAGGCAATACGGTCTGACGCAGAACCATAAGCATTTAAAAGAAATGACCGCGGTGAGCGGCCTCGATACTCCGCCGCTGTTTTGCCCGATTGTAGCGTCGTTTTACAGCGGAATGGAGGTTACCGTGCCGCTGTTTTACAGCCAGCTGGCCACTTCGGTAACCCCGGAGCAGCTGCAGGCGCTTTACCAAAAGACCTATCCGGGGCCGGTGGTGCGCTTTGCCGCGCTGCCGCAAGCGGAAGGGGGCTTTTGCTCGGCCGCGGGGCTTTCGGGCAGTGACCGGATGGAGCTGTATCTGGCCGGGAACGAAGAGCGGCTGCTGCTGATCGCCCGGTATGACAATCTGGGCAAGGGCGCTTCAGGCGCGGCAATTCAGTGTATGAACCTTGTAATGGACGCTTCGGAAGAAGAAGGGTTAGAATAATCGATAAAGGAGAACAAAGGAATGAATCTTGTGCAGGGCGGTGTGACAGCGGCCAGAGGGTTTCTGGCCAGCGGCATTCATTGCGGCATCCGGAAGAATAAAGGGAAAAAGGATCTGGCGCTGATCTTCAGCAAGGTGCCGGCCCGGGCGGCAGCGGTATATACCACCAATCTGGTGAAGGGCGCGCCGCTGTTGGTTACCAAGGAGCATCTGGCCAACGGTATGGCCCAGGCGGTGATCTGCAACAGCGGCACTGCCAACACCTGTAACGAGGGCGGCGTGGAGGTGGCGCGCGCCATGTGTGCCCTGGCCGGGGAAGCGCTGCGGCTTTCCCCAAAAGATGTGCTGGTGGCTTCTACCGGTGTAATCGGCCAGCCGCTGGATCTTGCGCCGATCGCGTCGCACATGGAGGAGCTGACCGCCCACCTGGGACGGGGCAGCGCCGACGTGGCGGAAGCCATTATGACTACCGACACCGTGCGCAAGGAAATCGCGGTGGAATTCAATGTGGGCGGCAAAATCTGCGTGCTGGGCGGCATCGCCAAGGGCTCGGGGATGATCCATCCCAATATGGCCACGATGCTGGTTTTTCTGACCACCGACTGCGCCATCAGCGCGCCGATGCTGCAAAAGGCGCTTTCCACCGACGTGGCGGGCACCTTCAATATGACCAGTGTGGACGGGGACACCTCCACCAACGACATGGTGTCGATTCTGGCCAACGGCTGCGCGGGCAACACCGAGATCACCGGGGAAGGCCCGGCTTTTGACACCTTTATGAAGGCGCTGAACACCGTGACGGTGGCTTTGTGCCGCTTGATTGCCGGAGACGGGGAGGGGGCCACTAAGCTGCTGGAATGCCGGGTGAGCGGCGCGCCGGAGCTGGCGGTGGCCCGCACGGTGGCCAAGAGTGTGATTTGCTCTTCGCTGATCAAGGTCGCCATGTTCGGCGCTGACGCCAACTGGGGCAGAATCCTCTGCGCCATCGGCAACAGCGGCGCGCCGGTGAAAGTGGAGCGGGTCGCGGTGGGCTTTTCCTCCAAAGCGGGGGAACTGCAGGTCTGTGAAAACGGCGCCGGAATCCCCTTTTCGGAAGAGCTTGCCAAAAAAATCCTGCTGGAAAAGGAAATTATCATTCAGATCGATCTGCACGACGGAGAGGCAAAGTCCACCGCGTGGGGCTGTGATCTGACCTATGACTATGTGAAAATCAACGGCGATTACCGAACATAATAAAAGGAGCGGGGAAGAATGGCGTTTGTGCTGTCCAACGCGCAGCGGGCCGAGGTGCTGACCCAGGCGCTGCCGTATATTCAGAAATATAACAATAAGGTCGTGGTGATCAAATACGGCGGCAACGCCATGATCAACGCCCAGCTGAAGGAACAGGTGATGGAAGACATCGTGCTGCTTTCGCTGATCGGGGTGAAGGTGGTGCTGGTGCATGGCGGCGGGCCGGAGATCACCGAGCTCATGAAAAAAATCGGCAAGGAATCCACTTTTGTGGATGGGCTCCGGGTCACCGACCGGGAAACGGCGGAGATTGTGCAGATGGTGCTGGCCGGGAAGATCAACAAAAGCCTGGTGAACCTGCTGGAGCTGAAGGGCGGCCGGGCCATGGGCCTTTCCGGGCTGGACGACCGGATGATCCGCTGCGAGGTGAAGGATCCGCGCTTAGGGTTTGTGGGGCGGATCACCGCTGTAAATGTGACCCCGGTTCGGGATCTTTTGGAAAAGGGATATATTCCGGTGGTGTCTACCGTGGGCTGCGACGCAGAGGGCAATGTCTATAACATCAACGCCGACACGGCGGCGGCCTTTATCGCCGGCGCCCTGCAGGCGGAGCGGCTGATCACCATGACCGATATTGCCGGAATTCTGCGGGATCAGGAAGACCCCTCTTCGCTGATTCCCTGTTTGGATATTGAAGAGGCCCGGGGGCTGTTCACCTCCGGCGTGATTTCCGGAGGCATGATTCCCAAGGTGGAATGCTGCATCGACGCGATCCGCCGCGGGGTGCGAAAAGTGATTATTATGGACGGAAGAGTGCCGCACGCGCTGCTGATTGAAACGCTTACTGACGAGGGCGCGGGCACCATGGTGATAGGAGAAAAAGAAGATGACGATTAAAGAAGCCGATCAGACCTATGTGGCCAATACCTATCAGCGGTTTCCGGTGGAGCTGGTGGCCGGCGAGGGCGCGCTGCTCTGGGACGCGGACGGGAAGGAATATATCGATATGGGCAGCGGGATCGCGGTGAATACGCTGGGCGCGTGTGACTCGGGCTGGATCGCCGCGGTGACCGAGCAGCTGCACAAGCTGCAGCACACCTCCAATCTTTATTATTCCGCGCCCGAGGCGCGCCTGGCGGAGGCCCTTTGCGCCCGCACCGGAATGAAGAAGGTCTTTTTTGCCAATTCCGGTGCTGAAGCCAACGAATGCGCCATCAAAACCGCCCGCAAATGGGCGTCGGCACACAAGGGGCCGGATTTTTTTCATATTATCACGCTGAAAAACAGCTTTCACGGCCGCACCGTCACCACGCTGGCCGCCACCGGGCAGGAGGCTTTTCATCAGGATTTTCAGCCCCTGACGAAAGGCTTCCTCTATGCGGAGCCCAACCAGCTGGATACGGTGGAGGCGCTGCTGGATCAGCATCCGGTGGCGGCGGTCATGATCGAGCCGGTGCAGGGAGAAGGCGGCGTGGTGCCGCTGGAGCCCGCCTTTGTGAAGGGCCTTGCGTGCCTTGCCAGAGAGCGGGAAATTCTGCTGATTGTGGACGAGGTGCAGACCGGCAACGGCCGCACCGGCCAGCTTTACGGCTATATGCATTTTGAGATCACACCCGATCTTGTGACCACAGCCAAAGGCTTAGGCGGCGGGCTGCCCATCGGCGTTTGCATGATGGGCGCGCGCTGCGCCGAAACCCTGACCCCCGGCTCCCATGGCTCTACCTTCGGGGGGAACCCGGTGGCGGCGGCGGGGGCGCTTTATATTTTATCGCAGCTGAACGAGCCGTTTTTGGAGCAGGTGCGGGAGAAAGCGCGGCTGCTGCGCGGCGCCCTCGAGAGTGCCGCAGGCATAAAAAGCGTCAGCGGTATGGGGCTGATGCTGGGGCTGGAAACCAAGCGGGACGCGTCGGAGGTGTTGGAAGCCTGCCGCGCCGCGGGCGTTTTGGTGTTAAAGGCGAAGAAC
>CAYRYQ010000092.1:0-6175 GCA_964428505.1 uncultured Eubacteriales bacterium | reverse complement strand
ATATTATGGTCTATTTGATCCATAAGGGGTTGGAGCCCAGCATGGCATTTAAAATCATGGAGATTGTGCGGAAAGGGAAGGCCAAAAAGCAGCTGACAGACGAGATGATTGAAGCGATGAAGAGCCACGATCTGCCGGATTGGTATCTGGACAGCTGCATGAAAATCAAATATATGTTTCCCAAAGCCCATGCGGCCGCCTATGTGATGGGTGCCATGCGGTTGGGGTACTATAAGATTCATTACCCGGTGGAGTTTTATTGCGCTACCTTTACGGTGCGTCCGGAAGGATTCAACGCGGTGGATGTTGCAAAGGGAATAGACCATGTGCGCGGCGTGATCCGCAACCTGGAGGAGCTGGGAAAAGCAAAAACCGCGAAGGACGAGGATACAATCAATACCTATCAGATTGTGGTGGAAGCGATGGCTCGGGGCGTGCGGTTCTTGCCGGTGGATCTATTCCGGTCCGAAGCCGCCTCGTTTACGATCGAAGACGGTGCTATCCGCATGCCGTTTAGTGTGCTAAACGGCGTGGGAGAAAACGCCGCCATGAACATTATACGGGCCAGGAATGAAGGGGATATCCTTTCCCAGGAGGAATTTCGAGTGCGTGCCGGCATATCTGGAACCGTTCTGGAACTTCTGAACCGGGAAGGTGTGTTTGGCGATATCCCGGAAAGCAGCCAAATGTGTTTATTTGATTTATAAGAAATGAGACAGCCTATGGATGCGTTAGAGCAATTTTTAAATGAAAATAAAATAACCTTTCGGGAGCACGAGACCCTGGCCGAGCTGACCAGCTTTAAAATCGGCGGTAGGACCGGCGGTGTGTTTTATCCCCAAAACGCGGATCAGGCCGCAGCGATCATCCGTTTTGCAGCGGAAAAGGGGAAAAAGCTGCTCTATTTTGGAAATGGATCCAATATTTTAGGTCGTGATGAAGGATGTTCCTGCTTGATTTTAAAAACCACAGAACTCTCAGAACTTAAAGTGGATGCGCAGGGCCTGCTGACGGTGGGAGCCGGGGTTAAGCTGGCAAAAGCTTCTTCCTTTGCGGCGCAAAGGGGATTCAGCGGATTGGAATTTGCCTATGGAATCCCCGGAACGGTTGGCGGCGCGGTTTTTATGAATGCCGGCGCTTATGATGGGGCCATGGATCAGGTCGTGGTGTCTACCCAATACTTAGACGAGGACGCAAAGCAAAGAGAGCTGGCAGAAAAGGAGCATACCTTTGGCTATCGTAAAAGCTTTTTCATGAACCGCCCGGGGTGTTTGATTCTTTCTGCAAAAATGCAGCTGCATCAAGGAGAAAAAGCCAAGATTCTTGCAAAAATGGAGGATTTTCAACAGCGACGAAAGGAAAAGCAACCGCTGGAATATCCCAGCGCGGGCAGCATTTTTAAACGGCCTCAGGGCACTTTTGCCGGCAAACTGATCGATGAGGCCGGTTTAAGGGGTACGCGGATCGGGGATGCCCAGGTGAGTGAAAAGCATTGTGGTTTTATTATCAATCTTGGGCATGCTACCGGTGCGGATGTGCGGGCGCTGATCGCTTATGTTCAAAAGCGTGTATGGGAAACGTCCGGAATCTTTTTGGAATGCGAGGTAAGGGATCTTGGAACGAAATAATATGCCGGAAATTATGATCATTACCGGGATGAGCGGCGCCGGGAAATCCAGAGCAATCGAAGTTTTTGAGGATATGGGATACAATTGTGTGGACAATATGCCACCTTCCTTGATTACCAAATTCGTGGAGCTTTGCTGCGGCCCCGGCGCTAATTTTTCACGCCTTTGCATTGTGGTTGACTGTCGGATCGGGGAATTGTTTGATTCCCTTTACCAGGAATTGAAGTCGTTAAAATCCATGGAGGTGTTTTACCGTGTATTGTTTTTGGATGCATCCGATGAGGTCTTGAAACGTCGTTACAAAGAAACAAGACGCCGCCATCCGTTGGAAAAACTCGCCGGCGGGGATATTGCGAAGGCAATTGAAATGGAGCGCAAAATGCTCCGGCAGGCTAAGACAGAAGCAGACGTGGTAATTGATACCTCCATGTCGACGCCAAAAAAGCTTAAGGAACTGATTTCCAAAAAATTCAGTACTTCCAATCATATGATGACGGTTACCGTCATGTCTTTTGGCTTTAAGTATGGACCTCAGACCGATGCGGACATGCTAATGGACGTCCGATGCCTGCCGAATCCCTATTATATTGAAAATCTGCGCCCGCTTACCGGGCTGGATCAGCAGGTCTATGATTATGTTTTTCAGTGGGATGAGTCGGAAGAAATGTTCTATCGCTTATCCGAATTGATCCGTTTTGCGCTGCCTCTTTATGCCAATGAGGGGCGCAGCAACTTTTCGATTGCGTTTGGCTGCACCGGCGGGCAGCATCGAAGTGTTTCGTTTGCAAGACGGATGGGAGATTATATTACCGCTTTGGGGTATAATACAACCGTGATTCACCGGGATATTGAAAAATAAAGGGGGAGGTGTAAACAATGTCGTTCAGCTTCGATGTGAAAGAAGAACTTTGTAAAACGGTGGAACGTGATCCTTCCTGCAGGCTTTCCGAGCTTTACGGCTTGGTTTTATACGGACAGGCGGTGGAACTGGATTTTCTGAAAATTGCCACGGAAAATGTTCTGGTGATCAACCGTCTGCAGGAGCTGGCAACCTCATTAACGCACCTTTTCTTTCAGATGGATGAAACCGCCACCGCTTACACGGCCCTTTTGTCTGGAGAAGCCCTGCAAGCCCTATACCGCCGCCTTCAGATGGGGGACGGGCATACTTTAACGTTGGAAGTACGTTCCCAGCTGTTACGCTCCAATGCGGCTTTCGCTGCTTTTTTGCGGGGCGCGATTTTAAGCGGCGGTTATTTCAGCGATCCCGTCAGCGCTTATCATTTCGAACTGGTTACCCCCTATTATTCCCTTGCCAAGTCCACACGGGCACTGATGAATCAAAGAGGAATCGCAAGCAAAATGGTAGTGCGCCGATCCAATTATGTTGTCTATCTGAAAGACAGCCAGCAGATTTACGATCTGCTTTATATTACCGGTGCCAGAACCGGTGCCTTTCAATTGCTGAACGTAAAAATTGAAAAGGAAACCAATAACAATAACAACCGAATTGATAACTGCACGGCCTATAATATTGACAAGGCGATCAATAAGGCGGTGGAACAAATTCAGGCTATTACGCATATTGAGCATACCATTGGGCTTCCTGCTTTGGCGGAAGATCTAGTTTATGTAGCACAATTGCGCAAGGAGCATCCAACCGAGAGCCTTACGGAACTGGCTATTCTTTGTCAGGGAAAGTTCAGTAAGCCCAGCCTGAGCCGTAAACTCAACAGAATTATTGAAATTGCGAAAAGCATAAAGGAATTGCCATGAAACCATTCGTTCATTTACATGTGCATACGGAGTACAGCCTGCTGGACGGTGCCTGCCGCATTACTGAGGCCGTGGCGCGCGCAAAAGCGCTTCATCAGCCTGCCTTGGCTATTACCGATCATGGTGCTCTTTACGGGGCGGTGGATTTTTATAAAGCCTGCAAAAAGGAAGGAATCCGGCCGGTGATCGGCTGCGAAATCTATATGGCATCCCGCAGTCGGGCAGACAAGCAGTATGAGTGGGACAGCAAGTATTATCACCTGATTCTGCTGGCGAAGAATGAAGTGGGTTATCAGCATCTGATCAAGATCGTTTCCCGTTCCTTCACGGAGGGGTTCTATTATAAGCCCCGGGCAGATTTTGAGCTGCTGGAACAATATCATGAGGGGCTGATTTGTTTGTCCGGCTGCCTTGGCGGCTCCGTACAGCAAAAGATATTAGCAGGGGATGAAACGGGCGCCAAAGAGGAAGCGCTGCGGTATCGTTCCATTTTTGGCGCCGACTATTATCTTGAGCTGCAAAATCACGGCTTGAAAGAGGATGCCGTGATCTTGCCCGGTCTTTTAAAGATTCACGCTGAAACCGGGATTCCGATGGTGGCAACCAACGATGCGCATTATATTGGAAAGGAAAATTCCTTTACACAAAAAGTGCTGATGTGCATTCAGATGAACAAGACCCTGCAGGAAGATGACGCACCTGGATTTGCAACCGATGAGTTCTATTTAAAAAGCGGCGACGAGATGGCGCCTTTGTTTTCGGAATACCCGGATGCGTTGGATAACACATTGAAAATTGCGGAACAATGTCAATTTGACTTTGCGTTCGGTCATTTTCATTTGCCGCGCTTTCAGCTTCCCCAAAAGGAAGCAGACAGCTTTTCCTACTTAAAAAGGCTTTGTGAGGAAGGGGTGGCAAAGCGTTATCATGTTGTAACAGTGGCGGTCCGTGAACGGTTAGACTATGAACTCGGCGTTATCCGCAGCATGGGCTATGTGGACTATTTTCTGATTGTTTGGGATTTTATTCATTATGCCAAGAACCATGATATCCCGGTGGGGCCCGGAAGAGGCAGTGGCGCGGGTTCTTTGGTATCTTATTGTCTCAATATCACCAACATCGATCCGATTCAATATGGTCTTTTGTTTGAACGCTTTTTAAACCCGGAGCGCGTCAGTATGCCGGATATCGATATTGATTTTTGCTATGAAAAACGCAGCAAAGTCCTTGATTATGTGGTGGAAAAATACGGTGTTTCCAATGTGGCCCAAATCGTCACATTTGGTACGATGGCCGCCAAGCAGGCGGTGCGGGACGTTGGAAGGGCGATGGCTATGCCTTACGGCGAAGTGGATGCCGTTGCCAAAATGATTCCGTTTCGCTTAGGAATCACGCTTCAGGATGCGCTGAACGACGTTCCGGCCCTGCGGGAGCTATATGAAAATCAGGCGAATGTTCATCGTTTGATTGATCAGGCCCTGCAGCTGGAAGGGTTCCCACGCCATCATTCCACCCATGCAGCCGGCGTGGTGATCACGGCAAGGCAGGTGAGCGACTATGTTCCGGTATTGCTGAATGGCGACGCGCAGGTTACGCAGTATACGATGACGACCTTAGAAGAGCTCGGTCTCTTAAAAATGGACTTTTTAGGGCTTCGGAACCTGACCATTATCCGGGATACGGAAAAGTTGATTCAGGAGTCGGACCCGGGCTTTACGGTGGAGCGGATCCCTTTTGACGATCAGGCGGTCTATCGCACGCTGACCGGCGGAAACACCAGCGGCATTTTTCAGATGGAGAGTTCCGGGATGAAGCAGGTGTTGATGCGGCTCAAGCCCACAGAATTTGAAGATATCATTGCGGTCATCTCTCTGTATCGGCCCGGACCGATGGATTCGATCCCCACCTATATTGAAAACAAAGCCCATCCGGAACGGGTGACCTATCTTACACCGGAATTGGAACCGATTTTGAAAGTAACCTATGGCTGCATTGTTTACCAGGAACAGGTCATGCAGATCGTGCGCACTTTGGCAGGATATTCCTATGGGCGGGCGGATCTGGTGCGCCGGGTCATGAGCAAAAAGAAATCGGCTGAGATGGAAAAAGAGCGGGAAATTTTTCTGCACGGGCTTCTGGATAAAGAGGTTGTTGTGATCCCGGGAGCAATCCGAAAGGGAATTCCGGAAAAGGTTGCCAAAGAAATCTTTGATCAGATGACCGATTTTGCCAAATATGCGTTTAATAAATCGCACGCAACCTGCTATGCGAAGGTGGCGTATCAGACCGCCTATTTAAAGACCCATTATCCGACGGCATATCTTGCGGCGCTTCTGACCAGCGTCATCGGTTCCACCGAAAAAACGGCGGAGTATATTGAAGAATGCCGCAGACTGGGAATTCCGGTGATGCCGCCGCACATCAATAAAAGTGATTCCTCGTTCCGGGCAACCGGGCAGGGAATCGTATATGGTTTACTGGCGATAAAAAACGTGGGCGCTAAAATGGCGGATGATCTGGTGGCAGAGCGGAACCGTAACGGGGAATACCGGAATTTTACGGATTTTTGCATGCGCGTTTACGGATTAGACGTGAATATCCGCGCGATTGAAAGCATGATCAAATGCGGTGTTTTTGATTGCTTTTCCTATAGCAGAAGGCATTTGCTGCTTGTTTATGAGCCGCTTATAAATAGTATTGCTGCTGAAAAACGCGATCAGGTAGAAGGGCAGATCGGCTTGTTTTCCATGCTGCAGCAGCCGCTGGAAACC
>CAYRYQ010000091.1:0-6181 GCA_964428505.1 uncultured Eubacteriales bacterium | reverse complement strand
GGCCGTAGTGGCGTTCAGCGGGTTCTGCTGTGCCATTGGGCATGTCTTTCCTATGTACTTTGGGTTTCGGGGCGGGAAAGCGGTGTCGGTGGTGGCGATGATCTATCTGGTGATTGACTGGCGGTGTTTTCTTGTGGGGGTATCTGTTTTTATTCTCACTGTTTTATTCACGCGCTATGTTTCTTTGGGTTCTATTCTGGGATCAGCTTCTACACCGGTGACGATGTTTTTTCTTAGTCAAAACAATCTGGCCAATCGCTGGTTTGTTGTAGTCAGTTTAGCGGCGTTGGCTCTTATGATCCTTTTTCTGCACCGGGAAAATGTCGGAAGGCTTTATAAAGGAACAGAACGCAAAATCAGTTTTAAAAAGAAAGAAGAATAAGCGCTTTCATTGAAAACAGAGTCTTGCCTTAAAAAGGGGCAGGGCCCTGTTTTTTACATTTTTTAACGAAAAAATCAAAGAAATCAAGCTGTTTTTGCAGTAAATAGTTGCGTATTTTGCATGAAGATGGTATAATTTGTATCATTATGAATCATGGGTTTTAAAGGAGATAAAAATGAAAAAGATCGGCCGTTATTTAAAATCCTATCTTTTTTATGTTGAACTTTTAACGGCGGCGACCATTGTTTCCGCGTTTATTCCGGCGCTGAATCCGCTTTTGGCCTACGGAGACGAGAAAAAGCATGCGCTTTTTTCGATCTTCATGAATCTTGGCGATATTGAAAAATATTTTGAGAGCGTACTCAGTTCTTTTAGTTTCTTCAGTAAAATTTTATTTGTCATGATGCTGCTTTTTTATGTAGGCATGGTCTGCTATGTGTGCGGCCTGATTCTGGTTTGGGCAAAAGGGCAGGGTGGCAGGCAGTCGATTCTCACCGGCTCCATTGTTTTTCTGATGGTTTATCTGGTGTTTTTTATTGTCTATTTCAGCATCAACCGGGAATTGCTTTATAACGGAAGCGACACGATTCGCACCCGTTTTGCGGTATGGAGCCACATTCCGCTCGGCATTTATTATCATTTTCTGCTGGCTGTCGGCGTATTGGTTCTATCAACACTGGAAAGCGGTGTGGACTTTAAAGCGTTATGGTACCGTCTTCGGTTGAACTGGATCCACCGTTTTGAGGGCGGCGTACATCCGGATTCCTGCAAGGAAACCCGTTCGAAGCCAATCGAAACGCTTCCGCCGCAAAAGGAAATGATCTACCCGATGCTGCAGCATATCGGCGCCATGTGTGAACCCTGCGTCAAGGTGGGGGACTATGTTCGGATTGGTCAGAAGATTGGAGACAGTAACGCGGCGGTATCCTGTCCGATCCACGCGACGGTCTCGGGCACAGTGAAAAAAATTGCCGATTGGGATCACCCGATAGCCAACCGGATTCCGGCCGTAGTGGTTGAAAATGATTTTGAGGACAAGCGGGCGGAATGCTTTATGCAGGCCTGTGCCGACTATCAAAGCAAAACACCGGGTGAGCTGATTGCAATGATCCGGGAAGCCGGCGTGGTGGGAATGGGCGGTGCCGGATTCCCCACCCATATAAAACTGACCGGTGGGATCGGCCGGGTAGATACCCTTGTGGTCAACGCGGCAGAATGCGAGCCGTATTTGTCCAGTGACCACCGGGTGATTCTTGAAAATATCGATGATCTGTTGAGCGGAATCAAAATTGTGCGTTATATTACGAGCGCTAAAAATGTATTGATCGGCATTGAAAACAACAAGCCGGATGCCATATCTTTGTTACATAAGCGTTTGTCTAAAAGTACGGTTCGTGTTGTGATTTTAAAGACCAAGTATCCGCAAGGGGGCGAGAAGCAGTTGATCCGGGCCGTTTGCGGGCGAGTTGTGCCCTCCGGGATGCTGCCTACGGATGCGGGGTGCCTGGTGATGAATGTGGATACACTGATCGCGATTCACCGCGCGGTTGTCAATGGTTCTCCGCTGCTGCGCCGAATTGTGACTGTTGCCGGAAACGGGGTGGAGCGCTCCGGAAATGTCAATGTGCGGATTGGCACGCCGTTTTCCGCAGTACTGCAATATTTTGGCTATAAAAATGCGACCCGAAAGCTGATTATGGGCGGACCCATGATGGGAATTGCGCAGTATTCAACGGATGCACCGGTGATTAAAAATACGTCGGGGCTGCTTTGCTTTACCAAGGATCAGCTGAGCGTAGACCGGGACGCGGGCTGTATTCATTGCGGCAGCTGCGTTCAGGCTTGCCCGATGCATCTGGTTCCGAATTATATCGCCCAGGCGGTTCGGGCGGATCGGTTTGAGCGCGCAAGGGAGCTACACGTGGCAGACTGCATTGAATGTGGCTGCTGCTCCTTTACCTGCCCCGCTAAAATTCCGCTGATTCAATATATGCGGATCGGAAAACAGAGGGTGGGCGAAATGAAAAGCCAGAAAGCTGGAGGGAAAAATTGTGGGTGAATTAATTGTCTCATCATCCCCGCATAGGAAAGACACGCGCGCGGTCAATACGATCATGGGCAGCGTCTTAATCGCTCTGGTTCCTGCCGCTGTCGGTGCGGTGGTTTATTTCGGCTGGAAAGCGTTTGTGCTGATTGCGGTGAGCGTGCTTTCCTGCATTCTTTTTGAATTCATTTTTAATCAGCTGACCAAGCGTCGTCAGACCATCTATGATTGCTCGGCCATGGTGACCGGGGTGCTGCTGGCCTTTAATTTGCCGGTGACCGTGCCCCTGTGGCTGCCGCCGATCGGCGCGCTGTTTGCGATCGTGGTCGTCAAAATGCTTTACGGCGGATTAGGAAAAAATGTGGTGAATCCGGCCCTTGCCGGGCGTATCTTCTTATTCCTGTCCTTTTCGGGGTATATGACCAGCTGGATCTCTCCCTTTGACGGGCTTTCCTCTGCAACGCCCCTTGCCTATCTGAAAAATTCCAGTGAAAAGCTGGTTAATATCACCAGCAAGTTTTCTATTTCGGATTGTCTTCTGGGAAATGTGGGCGGCTGTTTGGGGGAAACCAGCGTGGTGCTGCTGGTATTAGGCGGTTTGTATCTGCTGTATAAGAGGGTGATTACCTGGCATATTCCGGTTTCCTATTTGGGCACGGTGGCGGTGATTACGCTGTTGCTGCCCCGCTATCACGATATTTCCAGCTGGCAGTATATGCTGTATCAGCTGTTTAGCGGAGGGCTTTTTCTTGGCGCCTTTTTTATGGCAACGGATTATACCACAAGCCCTGTAACGCCAAAGGGCAGGATTATTTATGGGATTGGCTGCGGATTGCTTACGATTTTGATCCGTTATTTCGGCGGCTATCCGGAAGGCGTTTCGTTTGCAATTTTGCTGATGAATTTCTTTGTTGGATATATTGATTCAAAAACCATACCGGTTTCTTTTGGAGGTGAGCGCCATGGCCCCTGGTTCAAGAAGTCAAAGAAATGATTTTCTGCGCCTGTCACTGACTTTATTCGCTATTACCGCGATCGTGGCAATGCTGCTTTCCATTGCGCAATTCCTGACGGCGCCAATTGTGAAGCAGAAGGAGCAAGAACGGCTGAACGCTGCTTTACAATCGCTGCTATCCGGAGCCAGCAGCTTTACCGTTCTTGAAAATATGCCGGCTTCGGTCACGGTGAACGGAACAAGCGTACCGGTCGGCACGGTTTATGTGGCAAGGGATGCCGCCGGGAACGTGGTGGGGCACTGTATTCAGGTGAACCCCAGCGGGTATTCCAATGCAATTAATATGGTGGTTGCCGTTAATTCCTCCGGCGCCGTCAGCGGCGTTCAGATCCTTTCCATGTCTGATACACCCGGAATCGGTATGAAAGCTCTGACGGACGAAGCGCTTCAAAAAAGTGTGTTGGGACTCACCCAGCCTGCGGCCATTGTTAAGGGGAAAACCGCCGGAAAAGGGGAAGCCCAGGTGATTTCCGGGGCCACGATCTCTTCAAGCGCGTATATCAACGGTGTGAATGCCGCATTGGATGTTGCGGCAGATCTGCAATAGGAGGGTTGTTCAATGGAACCGCGGTCAATAGATATCAAAGAATTTGTGCGGGAGGGTCTTTTTGCCAATAACCCCGTGCTGGTGCAGTTGCTGGGGCTTTGCCCGACGTTGGCGACCACCACTTCGCTGATCAACGGGGTCGGTATGGGGCTTTCCGCAACCTTTGTGCTGGTTTGCTCCAATACCTTAATATCGCTGATCCGGAAGCTGGTGCCGCAAAAAATTCGGATTGCCTCATATATTGTGATTATCGCCGGATTTGTATCGCTGGTGGAAATGCTGCTGAAGGCCTATTTCATCAGCATCTATGAAGCGCTGGGGGTTTTTATTCCGCTGATTGTGGTGAACTGCATTATTTTAGCCCGCGCGGAAAGCTTTGCTTCAAGGAATCCGGTATTACCCAGCATTCTGGACGGGTTGACCATGGGGCTGGGCTTCACCATGACGCTTTCAATTTTGGGAACGATCCGCGAGATTCTTGGAAACGGCAGTTTGTTGGGGCATAAGCTGTTTTTCGGAGCCGCGCCGCTGACTATTTTTGCTCTGCCGGCCGGCGGGTTTTTAACACTTGGATTTGTGGTTGCCTTTGTGCAGTATCGTGCCCGGCGTAAAAAGGGAGGAAAGTCGGTATGAGTATCACCCATTTTGGAAGCATATTGACCTTTGCATTCAATGCGATATTAATCGAAAATATTGTGCTGACGCAGTTTTTAGGGTGCTGTCCTTTCTTTGGCGTTTCAAAAAAAAGTGATACCGCGCTGGGTATGGGGATTGCGGTAACCTTTATAATGGGGCTTTCTTCGATCGTTACATACGTGATTTATCAGTTTGTCTTGGTCAAGCTTCATCTGGAATATCTGGAAACAGTCAGCTTTATTCTGGTGATAGCTGCTTTGGTGCAGCTGGTGGAAATGGCGCTGAAAAAGCTGGTGCCGGCTCTTTACAGTGCTTTGGGGATTTATCTGCCCTTAATCACCACCAATTGCGCGGTATTGGGGATTTGCCTGATCAATATTCAGGATGGTTATGACTTTATATCTTCGTTTTTGAACGCGATATTCACTGCGATCGGGTTTACACTGGCAATTTGGATTTTCTCGTTGGTACGCATGCGTATCGAAGAAAACTGTGAAATCCCCAAAGCGTTTCAGGGCTTTCCGATTGCATTGATCACCGCAGCCTTGCTGTCCTTCGGCTTCTTGGGATTCAATGGATTTAAGCTTTAAATAAAAGGGGAGGCGGATGGATGATGGGTATGGCAATTTTAAAAGCGGTGCTGACGCTTGGCGTATTGGGACTGATTTTTGGCGGTGCTTTAAGTGTGGCCTCGAATCTCTTCCAAGTTAAAGAAGATCAGCGGAAAAAGCAGGTGTTGGCTCTGCTGCCCGGTGCCAATTGCGGCGGCTGCGGCTTCGCAGGGTGTGAGAATCTGGCAGCGGCGATTGTGGCGGGGGACGCTGCCTGTAATCAATGTCCGGTTAATGCCGATGAAAAAGTTGCTGAAATCGCTGTCATTATGGGAACGGATTCCGCAATTGTTCAGCGGAGGGTGGCTCATATTCGCTGCCATGGAAGCAATGAATTTGCCAACAAAAAATATATTTATTACGGAATGAACGACTGTGCGGCTGCCAACAGGCTTTTGGGCGGGTATATGACCTGCCAGTATGGATGCCTGGGTTTTGGAAACTGTGTAAGTAAATGCCCGGAAAATGCTATTTTTATTCAAAACGGGGTGGCGGTGGTCAACCGTGACTCCTGTGTTGGCTGCGGGGTCTGCCTGGATTATTGCCCCAAAGGAATCATTGAGCTGATCCCCCGGGAAAGCCATGTGTTTGTTAGCTGCTCCAATAAGGATCAGGGTGTCAGAACCCGCGTTGCCTGCAATGCCGGGTGCATCGGATGCCAGATCTGCGAGAAAAACTGTCCGCATGATGCGATCCACGTTGTGGGTAATGTATCGGTCATTGATTATAATAAATGTGTGGGCTGCGGTATTTGCGTAGAAAAATGCCCGCGTAAAATAATTGAGGTGATCCAAGATGAACAATGAAGAGTTGAGCTTGCAGCTGGTTAATTTACTGATTGAACGAGGCCTGGAAATCGCGCAGGCGGAATCTTGTACGGGCGGATTGCTATCCAAATATATCACAGATCAACCGGGCGCTTCCAAAGTGTTTCAATGTGGCCTGA
>CAYRYQ010000090.1:0-6182 GCA_964428505.1 uncultured Eubacteriales bacterium | reverse complement strand
CAGGACCGGAATCAGCGTTTTCAAAAAATCACCCAGCATCGTCAAAGCGCCGGCCTTTGGTCCAAAGGTGCGCAGCATATTGGTTGCTCCCGCATTGCCGGAGCCGGAAAGGCGCACATCCCGTTTCATTTGAAGCCTGGAAATGATGATGGAACAATTCACACTGCCGATCAGATAAGAACCCAGACCGATTAAAATCATCACGAGAATAAAAACAGGAGTCTGCACTTATTTTTCTCCTCTCTCTCTTACAATAAAGCGCAACGGCGTCCCCTGAAATCCAAAGGTTTCCCGAAGACGATTCTCGAGATAACGCTGATAAGAAAAATGAAATAAATCCGCCCGATTCACAAAGAAAACAAAGGTAGGAGGCTCTGTGGACGCCTGCGTCATATAATAGATCTTCAGACGTTTCCCCTTATCGGAGGGAGGCTGAACCCGGGCAGTGGCGTCGTTCAGCACATCATTGAGCATCCCCGTAGAAATCCGGCGCCGGTTTTCCGACGCTGCGTCCCGCACCGCTTCCATCATGCGGTCCAGCCGCTGCCCCTCAAGAGCAGAGATGAAAATAATCGGCGCGAAGGAAATAAAGGTAAGATCCTTCGCAATCGCCGCACGCATCCGCTCCATCGTATTGGTCTCTTTTTCAACCATATCCCATTTATTGACGGCAATTACCAACGCCTTTCCTTTTTCATTGGCGAAACCGGCAATCTTGGTGTCCTGCTCGGTAACCCCCTCTGCGGCGTCCAGCATTAAAACACAGACATCGGCCCGTTCCACTGCCATATAGGAACGGATCACACTGTATTTTTCAACGGCTTCCTCCACTTTTTTCTTTTTGCGGATCCCCGCTGTATCGATCAGGGAAAAACGTCCGAAATCCGACACATATAACGCATCGACCGCGTCTCGTGTCGTTCCGGGAATGTTGGATACAATACAGCGATCCTCCCCTAACAGCCGATTGATCAGCGAAGATTTGCCCACATTCGGCTTCCCAAGAAGCGCCACTTTAATCGGCGCTTCTGCCTCATCTTGCTCTTCATCAAAGGTCAGAAAGTGAAAAACCTCATCTAAAAGATCGCCGGTCCCACTGCCGTGTACGGAAGAAACCGCAATGGGATCCCCTAATCCCAGATTATAAAATTCATAAAATTCCATTGGCGGTGCACCTAACTGATCGACCTTATTGACACACAACACCACCGGTTTCCCCGATTTACGCAGCATGGCCGCGATTTCCCGGTCATCCGCCGTAATGCCGGTTTTAATATCCGTCAAAAAAACGATGCAGTCTGCCATTTCCATGGCAAGCTCTGCCTGACGGCGCATTTGCGTTAATATGATATCATCCTTAGACGGCTCAATACCGCCAGTATCAATCAGCATAAAGCTTTTAGCCCGCCATTCCGCATTGGCATAAATCCGATCCCGGGTCACACCCGGCGTGTCTTCCACAATCGACAGACGCGTACCAACCAATTTATTAAATAAGGCGCTTTTCCCCACATTGGGTCGCCCCACAATGGCTACCACTGGCATTCCCACGAAATCACCTCCTCCAAGTAGTTTATCCGTTCTGGGCATGACGTCATTCACTTTTTTTCAAAGTGCTGTTGAATATGCGGCATGCCATAATGAAGAAAAGAGAAGGCAGTAACCACCTTCTCTATCATCAACTTCAACTTTATTTTGCGGAAGTCGCTTCAGCAACCTTGGTTTCTTCTTTTTGCGCAGCAGCCTTCACAACGACCTTGCCTTCTCTGACAGACAGGTTTTCATTTACAAACCCGCATTCCGGACAAGCCTTATGCGGCGCCTTCAAGGTGTGGCACTGGGGACACTCGCTTAAAGTGGGAGCACCCAGCTTCCAAACGCTGCTTCTTCTCTTATCTCTTCTCGCTTTTGAAACCTTTCTCTTCGGAACTGCCATTCGTCTTACCTCCTTATATGATACACCGTTAACCGATATTCAAGTGATACTTCCTGTTCAGAAATCCAAGTCCTAGACCCCACAGGTACAGCTTTCCAGATTCCGATTGCATCCACAATGGGGACAAAGCCCCTTACAATCTTCCGAACAAAGAAACCGTTCCGGAAACTCCAGAATGATTTGATTTTTTGCTTCTTCCTCAGGCCGGAACATCATGTCGGCATCAATCAGGATGGTATCCGCGTCCTCTTTCAGAGGATCTGTAATCATCCGGCGATGATTTTCGATGTGCAGCGTTCCGGAAACCGGTGCGAGACAACGCGCGCAGGAACTGGAATACTCCAGATCAATTACGGTGTCGCAGGTAACCATGCCGTACTTTGCCAGAATGAAAAAATGAACTTTTGGTGCGCTCGGAAAAGCCGCAAGAGACTGCAGCTCCGGATCCGCTTCGATCGGCAACCGAAAATCCACTGTTTTTTCATAGTGATCCAACAAAAATGCATCTTTTAAATTGATTCTCATCGTTCTCCCTTGGGTTTTTACAGCAAAAACCAACAGCAGATAATATTATAATGAGAAATCCGCTGCTTGTCAACAATTTTTTTCTTTTTACTCAAAATTCAGCGATTCGCCTTCAATTTCACAAAATATTTCACGTTTCCGTGCTTTACATGCGTGATCACACTGCCCTCCACCATACAAAGAGAGATGTTTTTCCATTTCAGCGGCAGCAGCATCAGCTTCATGTAACGGGAACGGGGCTTCGCCTTTTTCAGACAACGCCGGGTGGTCTCTCCTGCGATGATCATGGAAATATGTGCCCGCTTTTCTTTTTTGCTGAGCGTGCAGGATGGATTGGTAATATTTTCAATACAGCCGATCAGACGCTCCACATACCGCCGTGCCAAAAATTCTTCCGCTTCCGGTGACTGAATCTGCCAATAACGGTATAGATCCGTCATCCAGCTATGCTCCTCTTCGCGCTTTTGAAACATTTCGCTGCGATAACGGGTGGTTTCGCTTTCCGAGCGCTTGCGCATGAAGTGGTAATAGGCCTTTCCGGTTACCGCCACACGCTTCACATCCCGGATCACGCTGAGGCAAAACGGAAAATCATCCCAAAAGGTATTGGGAAAATATAGGTGATTATGCCGGATATAATCGCCCGAAAACAGCTTATTCCAAGGCGTATAAAGCAGATTCTGGTCAAAAAGCCGGTGGGCGTCTTCACGGAATTCCTGCTGGGAACGATAAATTTTGCTTTCCACCCGCTGCAACTGCACAAACTTTTCATATTCTGAATAGTAAGAGTCAATGTAATACCCGGCGACCACCATTTCCGCCTGCTGCTCTTCCGCCAGGCGATAAAGATCCTCCAGCATGGCAGGTTCTGCCCAATCATCCGAGTCCATAAAATAAAAATACTTACCCTCTGCCTGATCAATGGCCAGATTCCGTGCGCTGGGAGCGCCGCCGTTTTCCTTGTGAATCACACGGATTCTGGAATCCTTAGCCGCATAGGCGTCGCAGATCTCTCCGCTGCGGTCTTTGGTTCCGTCGTCGACTGCCCAAAGTTCCCAATTCTGAAAGGTTTGCGCCTGAATGCTTTCGATTGCTTGGCCCACATAATCTTCCACGCCGTAAACCGGCATGATGATACTGATTGCAACGTCCCTTTTCATTTTAGTCTCCAAACACTTTCCTTACCAGGTCCAATGCCGCTGCAATGACCTTGTCCATATCATAATAGCAATACTGACCCAGTCTGCCGCCAAACAAAACACGGGATTCTTTGCCCGCCAAGGCGGCATATTTTTGATAAAGCGCTCCGTTCTTTTCGTCGTTGACCGGATAATAGGGTTCCATCCCCTCTTCCCAGTCCGCCGGATATTCCCGGGTCACCACGGTTTTCGGCTGTGTTCCGTATTCAAAATGCTTATGCTCAATAACACGGGTAAAGGGAGTTTCCCGGTCTGTATAATTTACCACCGCGACTCCCTGATGGTTTTCTTCCTCCAGCACCTCTGTTTCAAAACGGAGGCTGCGATACTCCAGTTTCCCATAGCAATAAGAAAAGTAAGCATCCAGCATCCCGGTGTAGACCACCTGGTCCGCCATTTTCATATAGCGCTCCCGCTCTTCCAAAAAGTCGCTATTCAGCTGAATATCCGCGCCCTCCAGCAGTTTTTCAATGATTTGGTTATACCCGCCTTCCGGGATACCCTGATACCGGTCGTTAAAATAGTTGTTATCATAAGTAAACCGTACCGGCAAACGCTTGATAATAAACGCCGGCAGTTCCCTGCAGGAACGTCCCCATTGCTTTTCGGTGTATCCGCCGATCAGTTTTTCATAGATATCGGTTCCTACCAGACGGATCGCCTGTTCTTCCAGATTCTTTGGTTCTCCCTGAATGACCGATCGCTGTTCCTCAATCTTCGCTTTGGCCTCCGCCGGCGTGCGGACCCCCCACATTTTGTTAAAGGTATTCATATTAAAGGGAAGATTATAAATCTCCCCATGAAAATTTGCCACTGGCGAGTTGGTATAACGGTTAAAAGTCGCAAGGGCATTCACATAGTCCCACACCTCTTTATTATTGGTATGAAAAATATGCGCGCCGTAACGGTGCACCACAATATCCTCCACCGATTCACAATAAATATTGCCCCCAATGTGCGCACGTTTTTCCAAGACCAGACAGCTTTTTCCCCGTTTCAATGCTTCATGGGCAAAAACAGCGCCAAAAAGTCCGCTGCCCACAATCAGATAATCATAATGCATCGAACGACCCCTTTCGCAGTTTACAGATAAAACGATTCGTCCAACTGAAATGTTTCATCAAATTTTTATTTTTTTCTTTTAAAATAATACAAAGTTAGTATACTACACTGCAGCCGAAATTACAAGTCATTAAATTTTTACAAAATGTCTTGACAAGAAAACTGTTTTCTCTTATAATATGTAAAGTATTTAGCTTTACAGACATCATGTGGAAAGGAGCATCGCCAGATGAAGGATCTGAACTTTTCCCTGCTGATTGATTTTTACGGAAACATTTTGGCTCCTAAGATGAAGGATGCTTTAGAATTATATTATAATGAGGATCTCTCCCTCGCTGAAATTGCGCAGCATATGGACATCACCCGCCAAGGCGTGCGTGATAATATCAAACGGGGCGAACAGTTTTTAACCGAAACAGAGCAGCAGCTGGGCTTTTTTCACCGCTATTCCAAGCTGGAAGAACAGATGGGCCAAATTGAAAATTTAGCGCTCAACATTATGGAATTTAATCAGCGGCATCAAAAATCGCTGGAGATCAACCAGTTTGCCGAAGAAATACGCTTTATTACCCAACAATTTTTAAAACAGGAGTAACCCATGGCATTTGAAGGATTAAGCGAAAAGCTTGCCAAGGCATTTAAAAACTTAAAACAGCACGGACACCTGACAGAAAACGATGTGAAGATCGCCATGCGCGAAATCAAGCTCGCTTTGCTGGAAGCAGACGTGAACTTCAAGGTCGTGAAGGGCTTTATCGGCAAGGTTTCAGAACGGTGCATCGGCAGCGAAGTGCTGGAAAGCCTGACCCCGGCCCAACAGGTTGTTAAAATCGTAAACGAGGAACTGACGGCCCTGATGGGCGGCGGGAATACCACGATTAAAATGAGCTCTACTCCCCCCACCGTTGTGATGATGGTGGGCCTGCAGGGCACCGGGAAAACCACGCAAAGCGGGAAGCTGGCCGGCTATTTTAAGAAGAAAGGGCGTCGTCCGCTGCTGGCAGCCTGCGATGTTTACCGGCCCGCGGCCATCACCCAGCTGGAAATTGTCGGCGAAGGCGTTGAGGTTCCGGTTTTTAAAATCGATGGCGAAAAAAATCCGGTGCGCATTGCGACGGAAGCCGTTGCTCATGCAAAAAAGCACGGCAATGATCTGGTCATTCTGGACACGGCCGGTCGCCTTCATATCGATGAAGCGTTGATGGGAGAGCTGGAAAACATTAAAAAAGCGGTTCAACCCCAGGAAATTTTGCTGGTGGTGGACGCCATGACCGGTCAGGATGCTGTCAATGTGGCAGAACGGTTCAATACGCTTCTGGATATCGACGGCGTGGTGCTGACCAAGCTGGACGGAGACACCCGCGGCGGCGCGGCGCTTTCTGTTAAATATATGACCGGAAAGCCGATCAAATTTGCTGGAATCGGCGACAACGTACTTTTTTGCCGCAGAATCCATCATG
>CAYRYQ010000089.1:0-6426 GCA_964428505.1 uncultured Eubacteriales bacterium | reverse complement strand
TACGATATTAGACTCATTCTATATGGACGGCGTTGTGGGAATCTTTATTTTCGACCTTCATTCAAAATCGGCGATACCGGTGAACCCAAAGTGGAGATTCATCGTCAATGGAGAAATGCAGCAAGAGGAAAATTTTCGTCAAAAACCATTCTTAATCTCTTTGTATTGGCAAGAACCGATCCAAAGTATTAAACTTCAATATGGGGATTCCTGCAGCCAAGAGATGGATCTTTCCTTTTTGTTGAAACACGTAAACCAGGAGAGCGTTCTTTTGGAATGGAGCGATGTGATTGCTTATGGAGATCAAGAAGAGCCTTTTCAGGATCAGCTGATCAGCCTGCGGGCAAGCGAGAATTACGCGGTTCTTACTTATCAAAGGGATCAGAATGCAGGAAGTAACGACGATCTGGATTATCAGCTCATCAACAGCGACGGCGTGTGGACCAATACTGGCTCCCAGCCGGATTACACGCAAAAAGAAACCGAGCGGCAAAAACTGCCGTTCGGTTTTTTTTAATGGGGCAAGGGCCAAAACCCAAAGGGAAAAGCGCGGCGTGTGGAAAGAATTTCTTGACAAACAGGCGGGAAAAACAGTAGAATAATTTTATAGAAAAGCGCCACCGCGGCCTTCCTTTTCTTTTGAACTGAAAAGAGACTGGCGGCGGTCGGGCGCAGCGCTTTTTGAGCCGGAGCGAAAGCGGGAAAGGAGCAAGCATGGCGGAAGGATACCGGGTGCCAAGCAGGGACTGCCGGGTGGAATTTTATGAGAAGAAAAGCCGATTTATTGCTTCTTTACGCCGGGTGGAGAGCTTTCAGCAGGCGCTGGCGCTGCAGGCGGAGCTGCGGCGCGCCATGCCGGACGCAACACACCATTGCCTGGCCTGCAGGCTGAAGGAGCCGTTTTGCGAGCGTTTTGACGACGACGGGGAGCCCGGCGGCACCGCCGGGATGCCGATGCTGGAGGTGCTGCGCAAGCAGGCGCTTTATCAGGCGGCAGTGGTGGTGACCCGCTATTTCGGCGGGATCCTGCTGGGGGCCGGGGGGCTGGTGCGGGCTTATTCGAAAGCGGCGCAGGACGCGGCGGCGGAAGCGGGGGCGGCACTGTATGAGCCGACGGTGCGGCTGCGGCTGACGGTGCCTTATGCGCTTTACGACCGGCTGCTGCGCCTGCTGGAGAGCTTTGGCTGCGTGACAGAGCACACGGAGTTTGCGCAGGAGATTCAGCTTACGCTGCTGCTCAGAGCGCGGGAGGAGGAAGCCTTTTGCCGCGCGGTGGCAGACGCCACCGCCGGGGCTGTTACGATCCTGCGGGAAGCGCGGCTATTTGCTTCATTTAAAATAATGGATGAAAATTGTTCATAGTTTCTTCACCCATTTTAGGGAAAGAAACGATATACTTAAACTATGAAAATATGAACCGAAGGAAGAGGGTATTGAGATGAGCAAAATACTGGTTGTGGATGATGAACGAAACATTTGCGAGTTGCTGACCTTATACTTGGCCAAAGAGGGCTATACGGTGGAAACCGCCGGCGATGGGGAGGAGGCAGTTCAGAAATTCAGCTCCTTCGGGCCGGATTTGATTCTTTTGGATATCATGCTGCCGAAGCGGGACGGCTGGGAGGTTTGCCGGGAGATCCGCAAGACCTCGAATGTGCCGATCATCATGCTTTCCGCCAAGGGCGAAACCTTTGATAAGGTGCTGGGGCTGGAACTGGGGGCGGACGATTATGTGACCAAACCCTTTGATTCCAAGGAAGTGATGGCGCGGGTCAAAACTGTGCTGCGCCGGGTCGGCACCGTGCCGAGCGATGGAAAGCAGGAGGTGGAATACCCGGATCTTTATGTGTCGCTGACCAACTATAAGCTGGTGGTGAAGGGCAAGCAGGTGGACGCGCCGCCCAAAGAGATCGAGCTGCTTTATCATCTGGCCAAAAACCCGAACCGCGTGTTCACGCGGGATCAGCTGCTGGATGAGATCTGGGGCTTTAAATATTTTGGCGATTCCCGCACGGTGGATGTGCATATCAAGCGGATCCGCGAAAAGCTGGAAGGGGTATCAGAGCGCTGGGCAATCCGCACTGTTTGGGGAATCGGCTATAAATTTGAAACGGTGGATTAAGTGCATAAACGGATTTTTCTTCGATATTTTAATACCTGCGCGCTGATGATCCTGCTGACCGTGTTTGCGCTGGGAACGGTGACCACCGGGGTGTTCACCCTGCAGAGCGTGCAGGAGCAGGACCGCAATATGGAAAACGCGGCTAATAAAATTGCGTCGATGCTGCGGGGAATGCCTGCCAATTATAATATTTTTGTGGGCACGATCATGTCCGGCGCGATCGACACGGTGAAGGATACCATCAACTGCGATGTGATCATTATCAATCAATGGGGGCGCCCGGTGCAGAGCACCTTAAACGAAAAAGATGCCGCTTCCCTTCCTTCCGATGCGGTGGAAAGTGTGTTTGCGGGAAACCTTTACCGCAAGCAGGGCGTCTTTATTGAGGCGCTGGGGAATTCCTACACCATCGGGGTGCCGATTCTGGACGACGATGGCATGGTGATCGGCGGGGTGTTCACAATCGCCCGGCAGGTGCGGGTCGGTTCCGTGATGCGCAATGTTTTGGCAACCTTCGCCTTTTGCGGGCTGGTGGTGCTGCTGTTTGCGTTTGTCTGCGTTTATTTTGTGACCCGACAGATTACCCGCCCATTGAATGAGATGGCGCTGGCGGCCAACACTTACGCCAAAGGAGATTTTTCCAAGCGGATCACGGTGGCGCCGGAAGGGGAATTGGGCGATCTGGCCCGCACCTTTAACCAGATGGCGGATAATCTGGATCGGCTGGAGACGATGCGACGGGGCTTTATTGCCGACGTTTCCCACGAGCTGCGCACCCCGATGACCACCATCGGCGGGTTTGTGGACGGGATTCTGGACGGCACGATCCCGCCGGAGCTGGAGCCGAAATACCTGACGCTGGTTTCGGAAGAGACCAAGCGGCTGAGCCGGATGGTCAACAATCTGCTGGACGTGGCCAAGATCCAGTCCGGCGAGATTTCTTATAAAATGGTGCCTTTTGACCTCACGGAGGCGACCCATCGGGTGCTGCTGACGATGGAAGACCGGATTCAGGCAGAAAAAATCCGCCTGACGCTGCACCTGCCGGAAGAATCGGTTTATGCGATGGGCGATCCCGATGCGATTCACCGGGTGATTTATAATCTGGTGGACAATGCGGTGAAATTCACACCGGAAAACGGCGAAATTACTGTGGGGCTTTACCGGCGGGAAGGCAAGCTTTATTTATCGGTGAAGAATACCGGCCGGGGCATTCCGCAGGAAGAGGCCGGGCGGATTTTTGAGCGGTTCTATAAGATCGATAAAAGCCGGGGTGAAAATAAAAGAGGAGTCGGGCTGGGTCTCTACATGGTTAAGAGTATCATTGACGCCCATAAAGAAAACATTTTCATTTCGTCCAAAGAGGGCGATTACGCGGAATTTACCTTTACGCTCAAAGAGGCGGAAGAGGACTTTTAGGAGGTACTTGATTGATGGACGAACGGAAAGAAACCGGTTTGCCGGAGGAGCAGCAATCGAAACAGCCATCCCCTGAACAGGTGGAGGGGGAAAGCTGTGGCTTGCAGAAAGAGGAAGAGGACGTGTCTTTGAACCGGAGTGAGCAGGACGGCTGCGCGCCGGAAGAAGGGCAGACACCAAAGGCCGTGCCCGCGGAAAATGAAGCCAACGGGAGCGTGGAAGAAGCCGCCGCGGGCGAAAACGCACCCGTGGCGGAGGAAATCGCCATAGAAAGCGGTGAGCAGGCCAACGCGGAAGAGAATCCTTCGGAATTTGCCGCGGCAAGCGATCCCGCAGCGGAACAGGCATCATTCTGGCAGGGAGGGTATTCCTACCAGAATCCGAGCCCGTATCAGAGCGGGCCGTCCAATTATTATGGGTATCAGCAAACGCCCTCCGGAAAAAAAGGCCCTCATTTCTTTGTGATTGGCGCAGCACTGGCGGGTGGGGTGGTTTTCATTTGCTGTGTCGTGATGGTTGCGGCGCTGGTATATGGGCAGCTGAAGGGAACCGTCGGCAATCCGGCCAAGGATCAGACCCCTTCCCAGTCACAGGATCAGGCGCAGGAGAATTCGGGCAGCAGTGAGGAAAGCAGTGCGCAGCGGGATGACAGTGTGGTGTATAACGCACCCGATATCACCACGGAAAAGAAAACCGGCGATGCGCTGTCCATCGTGGAGATCAATAAAAAGGTCAAAGACAGTGTGGTCGGCATCCTGATCACCACTCAGCAGACGGAGGATCCCACCTTTTCCGGTTCCGGCATTGTCATTAGTGCAGACGGATATATCATTACCAACGAGCATGTGGTAGACAGTGCCACCAAGGTGCGTGTGGTGCTCAGCGACGGGATTACCGAATATGACGCCACGATTGTGGGAGAGGATGTGCAGTCGGATCTGGCTGTGCTGAAGGTGGACGCCAGCGGGCTTTCCCCGGCTGAGCTGGGAGACAGCAACGAGCTGGAAGTGGGCGAAGAAGTGGTTGCCATCGGCAATCCTTACGGGATGGAGCTGAACGGCACCGTGACCAACGGGATCGTTTCCGCGCTGAACCGGCGGATCGAAATCAACGGAACCTTTATGACCCTGATCCAGACCAACGCTTCCATCAATCCCGGCAACAGCGGCGGGCCGCTGGTCAATGCCTATGGGCAGGTGGTCGGGATCACCTCTTCCAAGGTGGTGGCTACCGGCTATGAAGGAATCGGCTTTGCCATTCCGATCAATAATGTCACCACGCTGACCGAGGAGCTGATCAATTACGGCTATATTAAGACCAGGGCCTATATCGGCATTATGGGCAGCGACCTGTCTTCCGCCTATGCGTCCGCCAAGGATATGCCGCAGGGCGTGTATG
This sequence comes from uncultured Eubacteriales bacterium, assembly GCA_964428505.1. Lineage (GTDB taxonomy): Bacteria > Bacillota > Clostridia > Oscillospirales > QAKW01 > QAKW01. The sequence continues at coordinate 1,487 of CAYRYQ010000089.1, read as the reverse complement.
TTTCCTATGTGGATCCGGATTGCGACGCAGCGAAGAAGGGCATGAAGCTGGGCGATGTGATCGTGGCCTTCAACGGGAAAGAGATCAACTCCATGGCGGAGCTGACCGAGCTGAAAAATGATTATCGTCCCGGCGATCAGGTAACGATTACAGTCTGGCGCGACAGCCAGAAATTTGACCTGCAGATCACCCTGACCGAATCCACCGATCGGTAACTATTGTCTGAATGTACCAGTACTCGCAGGGGTACTGGTACTTTTTTATGGAAATCGCGCAAACCCGCTGTTTTCCATACTTTTCTCTTGCGTTTTTCTTTGGCGTGTGCTAAAATGTGCACAATATCTTTTGGAGGAAATGCAAATGGAACAGTGGAAAGCTTACTTGCAAAAAAAGGGGATTGAAATCTCCTGGAAGCGATACATGATCGATGCCCTGGGCGCCATGGCCTACGGGCTTTTTTGCTCTTTGCTGATCGGCACCATCCTGAATACCCTCGGCGCGCAGCTGCACTGGTCTTTTTTGCAAAAGATCGGCGGTTACGCTTCTGCCGTGGCGGGGCCGGCCATGGCTGTTTCGATCAGCCATGCACTGAAAAGCCCCAATATGGTGCTGTTCTCGATGGTCGCGGTGGGCGCTGCGGCCAGCGCGTTGGGGGGCGCCGGCGGGCCGCTGGCCGTTTTGATCATCGCGATCCTTTCCACTGAAATCGGTAAGCTGGTCGCGGGGGCAACCAAGGTGGATATCCTGGTCACCCCGACCGTGACCATCGTAACCGGCGTGGGGCTGTCGGCCCTGATCGCGCCGGGAATCGGCAAAGGGGCCAGCGCGCTGGGCGCGCTGATTATGTGGGCCACAGAGCTGCAGCCGCTGCTGATGGGGATGATTATCTCGGTGTTCGTGGGAATGCTGCTGACCATGCCGGTTTCCAGCGCGGCCATCTGCGCGGCTTTGTCTCTGACTGGGCTGGCCGGCGGCGCCGCTGTTGCCGGCTGCAGCGCCCAGATGGTGGGCTTTGCGATCTTAAGCTTCCGGGAAAACCGCTGGGGCGGTCTGCTTTCACAGGGGCTGGGCACCGCAAAGCTGCAGATGGGCAACATTGTGCGCAACCCCCGGATCTGGATCCCGACGCTGCTGACCTCCGCCGTTACCGGCGTGCTTTCCACCTGTGTGTTTCATCTGAAAATGAATGGTCCGGCCATCTCTTCCGGAATGGGCACCTGCGGTCTGGTGGGCCAGATCGGGGTTTATACCGGCTGGATCAACGATATTGCTGCGGGAGCAAAGGCGGCGATTGTGCCGATGGACTGGATCGGGCTGATTTTGATCAGCTTTGTGCTTCCGGGGGTCCTCGCATGGCTGTTTGGGATCCCGCTGCGCCGCTTCGGCTGGATCAAAGAAGGAGATCTGAACATCTGAAATAGCAGATGAAATAAAAAATGCGCACGCTTCACGCGTGCGCATTTTTGTTTAATTTAACATATATTTTT
>CAYRYQ010000088.1:0-6607 GCA_964428505.1 uncultured Eubacteriales bacterium | reverse complement strand
GTGTGCTGACCTTATATTGGGTGACACTGGCAGTGTAAGTCGTAATATCCGGCAGAGCCGAAACATCCTTCAGTCCGGTGGCAGAAACGATTTCATCGTAATAGGTTTGCGCTGCGCTTGCAGGCAAGACGATGGTTGCCGCCAAAGAAAGAAGCATGAGTGCTGTCGCCAAAGCGGATACCACTCTTGTTCTCGTCTTGAACATATCTCTTGTTCCTCCTTTTAGTTTCATATAATTTTGGCTCTTCACCGAGGAATCGATAAAGACGCTATTATATGGTTCTATTGTATCATACCTTTTTGCTTTTGCAAACCACCTTATGTTGTTTTTTTTGCACAATATGTGAAATCTTTTCTTTTATTCTATTTTGAATCGTTAACATTGCACAAAGTGCAAACCTGTTTCCTGTCCCGATCCCCTCAATGGGTCGAAAATCGATATTCTGTTACAGAAGAATAGGTCTCTCCGGCTTTCAGCACGCAGGAGGGGAAAGAGGGGTGATTCGGACTGTCGGGGAAAAACTGCGTTTCCAGACAAAAGCCTTGCCGCTTCCCCATGGGGCCGGATTTCCCTTTTTCGTTATTCAGGCAATTCCCGGTATAGAACTGCAGTCCCGGGAGCGTGGTGTAGCAACTCATTTCAATATTGCTTGCCGAAGAAAAGGCGGTCGCCGCCATTTTCAGCTCCGTTCCGCCGCTCAAAACATAATTATGGTCGTAACCAAATCCCAGCTTTAGCTGCGGATCTGCAGCATCAATCTCCAACCCGATCGGTTTGGGGTTCTGAAAATCAAAGGGCGTTCCCTTGATCGGCAGCAACTGCCCCGTGGGAATCAGCATCGCATCTACCGGGGTAAAGGCGGCTGCGTTGATTTGCATCAGGTGGTTGGTAATCGGTGCCCCTCCTTGCCCGTTTAAATTGAAATAACAGTGGTTGGTCGGATTGAAAACCGTATCCTGATCCGTGGTTCCCTCATAGAAAATGTGCAGGGTGTTTTCCTCCACAGAAAAAGTGACCTGAACCTTCATTTCGCCAGGATACCCTTCCTCTTTGTCCTCCAGCAGGGTGGAGCAGCGTAAAGTGGTGCCGTTTAATACCTCCGCACGCCAGATTTTTTTATCGAGTCCCTTGCGGCCTCCATGCAGATGACCGCGTCCTTCTTCATTGCAGCCCACATCATAAAGCTGCCCATGAAGCCGGAATTTCCCGCCCGCGATCCGATTGGCATAGCGCCCTATCGTTGCGCCCAGATATCCCGGCATCTGCTGATAATCTTCCAGCGTATTGTATCCCAAGGCCACATCGATTCCCCGGTAACGGATCGCTTGAATGGTGGCGCCATATGTAAGAATACTGACGCTTAAATCACCGGCGCCCCAGATGGTGTATTTTTCCGCTGCGCCAAATGGCTCTTTTTCCATACTCATTTCTTATTCCCCCTTTAAATCCCAGTCAATGGGCTCCTTTAAAAAATCATTTACCTTCTTAAAATGTCCGCACCCGAAGAATCCGCTGCTGGCCGAGAGCGGGCTGGGATGCGCGCATTCCAACACCAGATGCCGCGGATTGGTAATCAGCGCTTTTTTGGCCCTTGCATGATTGCCCCAGAGCAAGAAAGCCATGGGCTCCGGCCGCTGATTCAGCAAGGTTATCACCTGATCCGTAAACCGCTCCCAGCCCTGTCCCCGGTGGGATGCGGCCGCCCCGGCGCGCACAGTCAGCACCGTATTCAGCAGCAGCACCCCTTCCCGGGCCCACTTCTCCAAGCAGCCGTGGTCGGGCGGGGTGATGCCCAGTTCCGCCTCCAGCTCTTTAAAGATGTTTTTAAGAGACGGCGGCGGCTCGATCCCTTTTCTGACCGAAAAGCACATGCCGTGTGCCTGCCCCTCCTGATGATAAGGATCCTGCCCCAAAAGAACCACCTTCACCTTTTCATGGGGTGTTGCTTTCAGCGCATTAAAAATGTCGTTCATTGGCGGATAGATACTATGCGTCTGATACTCCCGCTTTAAAAAGGCGCGCAGCTGCAAATAATAATCCTGTTGAAACTGGTCTGCCAACAGCCGATCCCAGCTGTTCTCAAAATGAACCATTTAAACACTCCTTTCTATTAAGGTAAATCTTTGCAAATGCGGTGGATCCCGCCGCAAAGGAAGCGCACCGGAATTCCCAGCAAAAACCAAAGGGCCGAATAGGCAAGACAAATTTGTCCCCAAAGGTTATGGCGCATTTTGGAGTAATCCCAAACGGCTCTGCCCAGTAGAAGATTGAACACACAGCCGAACACCAGTTCCAGACCGGTTACAATCCCCGCTGTTTTCAGGCACGCATGATGCAGCTTGGCTTTGGAACAGCAAGGGTAAAGAAGCAGGACCGCCAGCCCGCCGGCCAGTGCCATGCTCCAGTGTGTCTTTCCTCTCCAGCCGATTTCCAGCAGCGGATATCCCACAAAGCCGGTTGTAAAACTTGCAATTTTTTCGCTATCCTTCATTTTTCAAGCACCTCTTTTTTCTTTTAAGGTGCCCGATTCTTTTTCGGATTATTTATCGTCGGCCGCTGCCAACAAGCAGAAAATATATCCAATCAACGTCCAGCCCAGCAGCACATTGATCCACAGAAGGCGGCGTTTTTTGCTTTTTTGGTGACGATACGCCCAATAGGACGGAAAGGTGTAAAGGGGCAGCACCATCATCGAAAGAAAAGCAGCGCTGGCGTAGCACAGTGGCGGTGTCAGACCGCGCAGCCCGGTATTTAAGCTGAAAAAACCGATCAGCAGCGCAAGCAGGCCGGTTGTTCCGCAAAAGGCCCACCACACCCTCCAGAACTGATAGATCGGATTCATTTTTCGCACCAGCTGTTCCATCTCTATGCTCCCTCTGCTTTATTTCCCTCCATCATAACACAGTTTACGAAAAAATGCCATTGAATTTTTGCTCAAATCCTGTATAATAAAGACAGAACTTAGATTGCAAGGGAGGTGCTATAATGAATCATCGCGCACTGGTCATTATCAACCCTTATGCAGGAACCATGAAGTCCCGAAAAAATATGTTTGAAATTGTGGATCGCCTTTCTCAAAAGAATTATTCTGTTTCGATTCAGACCACAACAAAGCCGCTGGACGGAACGCTTTTTGTTAAGAAATACGGTGCCGATCAGGATCTGATTATCTGCTGCGGCGGAGACGGAACTCTAAACGAAGTGATCAACGGCGTTCTTGAAATGGGCAGCCAAACCCCGGTCGGCTATGTGCCGGCCGGCACCACCAACGACTTTGCCCGCACCTTGAAATTGCCGCAAACCGTGGAAAAGGCGATGGACCGCATTTTGGGCGGCTATCCGCATTTTTACGATATCGGATCTTTTAATAACCGCAATTTCACCTATATTGCATCTCTGGGCGCTTTTACCAAGGTTTCCTATTCCACCCCGCAAAAATTAAAAAACGCGTTGGGACACACCGCGTATCTGCTGGAAGGGGTCAAAGAGATCGGTAATATTTCCCCCTTTCAGGCCAGCCTTCAGGTGGGCGGAAAAACCATTGAGGGCGAATTTGTGTTCGGCGCCATTTCCAATTCCACCTCGGTTGCCGGCCTGTTTAAATTGAATGGGCTGGACGTGCGGCTGGATGATGGAGAATTCGAGCTGATTTTAGTCCGTAACCCTAAGAGCCCCATGGATTTAAACGGCATTGTGCAGGGGCTGGTCAAAAATAAATTCGATCCCCGCTATGTGGTCTTTACCCACGGGGAAGAATTTCGGTTCCACTCCGATGTGCCTTTGCCGTGGACTCTGGACGGAGAATCGGGTGGAGAGCAAACCGACGTCCGCATCCGCGTGCTGCACAACGCCATCCAGCTTATGATCTGAGCCCAGCCTCCCAGGCTAAGCCATTGGCTTTGAGCGGACCCTGAAAGAGCCGCTCCTTTGCAAGCGCCTCACGACACACGAACGCCTCCTTCGGCCACGCCGGACATTTTGAAAGTGCAACAAAAGAAGGGCACCGCCTTTTTCCTCTGGCGGATGCCCTTCTTTTATTGCACGCGCAGGGACCAGAACCGGCGCAATGTTTTTTCTTCCCCGGCGGTTGCCCGCTGCTTGTTGCGTTCTTCTTTTCTCATAACGCCTATCCCGGCAGTAAAAAAGATTCCGCACACCAGCAAATACCATAAAATATTCATATGAATCCATCTCCTCTTTTTATTGATGGATTCAGTATAACAGTTTCGCTGTCCCATAAACAGGACAGCGGCGTGCATGAATAACGCCTCTGCGCAGTCGGCAAGGGCCATACAGGTGTCAGCGCGATACCGTGTTTTGGGTCAGCACCGCATAGTGATCCGAAATAAAGCCGCCGTCCGGCTTGTCGGTCAACACGCTGTAATACGTGGGCGAGACTTTAGGCGTAACAAAGATATAGTCGATGGTGGCGGTGGCACCGTCATGATAACCGTTCATCGTGCCGCCGGTGTTGCCGAACGAGTCAGCATGGTAAAAAGAATCGTTCAGCACTCCGTCTGCCACTGTATTGTTATACCCTTCGCTCCCCTCGGAGCAATTGAAATCTCCGGTTACAAACACCGCCTTCCCGGCCAGTGTATCCCGCACCCGCTGATTGAGCAGCGTTCCGGAATTGCTTTGAGAGAGGGCTGTCAGCCCCAGGTGCGTGTTGATGTGCACAAATTCAATTCCGGTTTTGCGGTCCCGGAAGGTACATTGCGTGGCAATCCGACACCGCTTTCCATTGTTATCGTCCCAAGACGGAGACTCCGTATCCGGCGTGTCCGACAGCCAGAAAAACTGCGTGTCGACCAGTTCTAATTTCTCGGCGTTATAAAGAACCGGCGTGGCTTCCTGATCCGTTTCGCTGCGGTATTGAAACACAATCTTATATTTGCCGCTCTCCAGAAAATCGCTCAGCATAAAATCCCAGCCAGAGGTATACTCCTGCATCCCCACCACATCCGGCTGATACTGTTCCACTAATTTCACGAAACGCTCCGACCGGTATAACACATCATTTTCCGCTCCGTCGTTGACGTCGACCCTTAAATTTTGCGTCATAGCCGTCAGCGAAAACGCTTTTGTTCTTTTGCATCCGCTCATGGATCCCAGCAAGAGCAGCAGCATCCCCCACGCAACCCATCTTTTCATCCTGCATTTCCTCCAAAAACCATGCGGCGCGGCCAAAAATGGCCGCGCCGCAGTGAACATATTTTAAGCTTTACCCCACCTTGCATCCATTAAGCGCCGGAACCATAATAATCGGCGTAGGAAACGCTGGTGTTCATCCGCACCTTGCATACCGTGCCGAAGTGATCGGAAACATACCCTTTACTCGCGCCGTTGGCCGCGTCCTCAAACTGATCGTAAATCACGTTAAAGGAATCCACTGCCAGCCTTGAGTTGGGCTTTGCCATTATAAAGTCAATCATTTCGTACCCCTTCCTCGGCCCCAAAAATTGCCCGTTTGAGGTGCCGTAGCTGGTATCATCCATCGTGCAGAGCCCATCGTCCGCCATGGCCTTCGCCACAGAAAACAGGTCGGTGATCTTAATATCGTCCACGAACTTGTTATAGTCGGTGCCCATATAGGCAGTATTGAAATCCCCCAGCACATAGGCGTAGCTGCCTTTTTTCAGCGCGGCGAACTTATTGGCAAAAAGCCCCCCCGCTTTATAGACCGTTTCACCGCCGTACAAGCCGAAGTGCGTCGCGTAGAAATAAAATTCCACCTTGGTCGATTTATCCCGCAGCTTTACCCAAGAGCAAATCCGGCCAACCGCCACATCTTGATCGCCGGTGCTGGAATTCCCCCATGTTTTAGATTCCACATCCGGCGTGTCTGACAGCCAGAAATAGCCGCCGTCCAGCCGATCATACTTTGCGGTTTTATAAAGCAGCGGGGTGCTCTCGAACTGCGCGGCACCGCGGTACTTGTATTCCACCGTATATGTTGAGCCAAACAAAGCAGTCAGCGCGTCCACCCAGGGAGGGCTCGCCTCCTGTGTGGCGATCACATCGGGATTGGCCTGCTCCACTTCTTTTCTGAAGCGGTATTTCCGTTCCTTAATGCTGTTTCCAACACCATCCTGGCTCTCATCGCTCTCGTTGCCGTTCACCCGCAGATTCTGCGTCAGCAGGGTCAGCGGCGTGCCGCTGGTATCGGGGTTCTTGTTGGTGTCTTCGTCGGTATTCTCTCCGCCGTCCGAAGGATTCCCCCCGGTGTTGCCGGTATTCCCCGTGTTCCCGGTATTGCCGGTATTCCCCGTGTTCCCGGTATTCCCCGTGTTCCCGGTGTTGCCGGTGCTGCCCCCTTTAATCTCGTTCGTATCCACGATGGGGTCTCCGGTGTATTCCACGGTGACCTGCGCTTTCTTTTCGATCACGGAAACAGACGCAACATCCCCCTTTTTATCCTCATATTTTCCGCCTGTTTGACAGGCCGCCAGCATCGGCACCACCATTAATGCAATGAGGCCGAGACAGACTCCTTTTACAGCTTTCTTATTCTTCCTGAACATGGTTTGCCCTCCTTCCGCCCGAAGGCAGAATCACTCATACGATAATTTTGGATATTATTATTATAGCATTTCTTTTGCAGAG
>CAYRYQ010000087.1:0-6706 GCA_964428505.1 uncultured Eubacteriales bacterium | reverse complement strand
CGTGATGACCGGCTGTTTCGGTCTTTGCGCGCTGGGGCCGATTATGATTGTGTATCCGGAAGGTTCCTTCTATAGCCGTGTATCGGCAGAAATGATTCCGGAAATTGTGACGGAACACCTGATCAAGGGACGTATTGTAAAGGAATATCTTTATAATGAGGTAGACAATGATCCCGAACAGGCGGTCATTCATTCGTCACTGAATGATACGAACTTTTATAAAAAGCAAAAGCGGGTTGCTTTGCGGAACTGCGGCGTGATCAATCCGGAAGTGATCGACGAATATATTGCCTATGACGGTTATCAGGCGCTGGGCAAGGTTCTGACCGAAATGACGCCGGAGCAGGTTGTTCAGTGCGTGAAGGATTCCGGTCTTCGCGGTCGTGGGGGCGGCGGATTCCCCACCGGGCTGAAATGGGATCTTGCTTCCCGCACCAAGGCACCGGTTAAATATGTATGTTGTAATGCGGACGAGGGAGATCCCGGCGCGTTTATGGACCGCTCCGTTTTGGAAGGGGATCCTCATGCCGTGCTGGAGGCGATGGCCATTGCCGCTTATGCGGTAGGGGCATGCAAGGGCTTTATTTATGTCCGGGCGGAATATCCCATTGCGGTGCACCGCTTGCAGATCGCAATCAAGCAGGCCAGAGAATACGGATTGTTAGGCGAAAACATTTTCGGAACCGACTTTAACTTCGATGTTGAAATCCGCTTGGGCGCGGGGGCGTTTGTGTGCGGGGAAGAAACCGCGTTGATGACCTCCATTGAAGGAAATCGGGGGGAACCCCGGCCCCGGCCGCCTTTTCCTTCCGAAAAAGGTATTTTTAGCATACCAACGATGAATAATAACGTAGAGACCTATGCCAATATTCCGCAAATCATTTTGAATGGCGCGGAATGGTTTGCCTCTATGGGAACCGAAAAATCCAAGGGCACCAAAGTGTTTGCACTGGGCGGAAAAATTGTGAATACCGGTCTGGTGGAAATTCCGATGGGTACCACGCTGCGGGAAGTGATTGAGGATATCGGCGGCGGCATTCCGAACGGAAAGAAATTTAAGGCCGCGCAGACCGGCGGACCTTCCGGCGGATGTATTCCCGCTCCGCTGATTGATACGCCGATCGACTATGATAATCTGATCGCGATTGGTTCCATGATGGGTTCCGGCGGTCTGATCGTCATGGATGAAGACAACTGCATGGTGGATATCGCCAAATTTTTCTTAGAGTTCACGGTGGATGAATCCTGCGGGAAATGCACACCCTGCCGGATCGGTACCAAGCGGCTGCTGGAATATTTAAATAAGATTACAGCAGGCAAGGCGACGCTGAAAGATCTGGATGATATGGAAGAGCTTTGCCATTACATCAAAGCCAACGCTCTTTGCGGATTGGGGCAAACGGCGCCGAATCCGGTCCTTTCCACCTTGCGCTACTTCCGCGACGAGTATGAGGCGCATGTGGTGGACAAGCGCTGCCCTGCCGGTGTTTGCAAGGATTTGATGCATTATTATATTACAGAGAACTGCAAGGGATGTACGCTGTGTGCCCGGAACTGCCCGGTCAGTGCCATTTCCGGCACCGTGAAGAACTTGCATGTGATCGATCAGGATAAATGCATCAAGTGCGGCGTCTGCATGAGTAAGTGTAAGTTTAACGCCATTATCAGAAAGTAAAGGAGAGCGAAAGAATGAACATGGTTAATTTGACAATTGACGGCATTGCGGTCAGTGTTCCGGCCGGAACAACCGTTTTGGAAGCCGCCAGAACATTGCATATCGAAATTCCCACTCTGTGCTTTCTGAAAGACATTAACGCGATCGGCGCCTGCCGGATCTGTGTGGTGGAAAACCGGATCAAGGGCATGGGCAGATTGGTTGCCGCCTGTGTGTTTCCGGTTGCGGAGGGAATGGAGATCCATACCCACAGCCCAATGGTGCTGAAAGCCAGACGGCAAACGCTGGAGCTGCTGCTTTCCAACCATGATAAGAGATGCCTGTCCTGCGTGCGTTCCGGCGATTGTGAACTGCAGCGCCTTTGCAACGAATATCAGGTGGAAAAGGTGGATGCGTATCACGGGGCGTTTAACTCTTATCCCATGGATGAATCTGCCGAGCATATGATCCGGGACAATAATAAATGCATTCTTTGCCGCCGATGTGTGGCTGTTTGCGATAAAACCCAGGCCGTTTCGGTGATCGGCGCCAACGAACGCGGATTTACAACCCATATTGCATCGGCCTTTGAAGATGGTTTGGGTGAAACCTCCTGCGTTTCCTGCGGGCAATGTATTGTGGCATGTCCGACCGGCGCACTTGCCGAAAAGGACGACACCGACAAGGTATGGGCAGCCCTTGCGGATCCCACCAAGCATGTGGTGGTGCAGGTGGCTCCTTCTATTCGGGTGACTGCCGGGGAAGCCTTTGGTATGCCCATCGGCACCAATGTGGAGGGTAAAATTGTGACCTCCTTGAAAATGCTGGGATTTGATCGAGTCTTTGATACAGATTTTTCTGCCGACCTGACGATTCTGGAAGAAGCAAACGAGCTGATCGAGCGGGTTCAGAACGGCGGAACTCTGCCGATGATCACCTCCTGCTCACCGGGCTGGATCAAATTCTGCGAATATAATTTTCCGGATATGATTCCGCATCTGTCTACCTGCAAGTCGCCGCAACAAATGTTCGGCGCTTTGGTGAAAACCTATTACGCAGAGAAAAACGGACTGGATCCCAAAGATATTGTCAGCGTTTCGATTATGCCCTGCACCGCGAAAAAGTTTGAAATCGGTCGGCCGGATCAAAGTGAAGACAGTTATCCCGATGTGGATATTTCGATCACAACCCGTGAATTTGCCCGGATGGTCAAGCGGGCGAGCATTGATTTTGTTTCGCTGGCTGACAGTACGTTTGATCAGCCTCTCGGCATTGGTTCCGGTGCCGGCCTGATTTTCGGTGCAACCGGGGGTGTGATGGAAGCCGCGCTGCGGACCGCTGTGGAGCGCCTGACCGGTGAAGAGCTGGGTAAACTGGAATTCACTGATGTACGCGGTACTGCCGGAATCAAAGAGGCCTCTTATAAAGTGGGCGATCTGGAGGTAAAAGTGGCGGTTTGCTCCGGCCTTGCCAATGCCAAAAAGCTTCTGAAGAAGATTCGCGCAGGCGAAGCAGATTATACCTTTATTGAAATCATGGCCTGCCCGGGCGGGTGCGTGAATGGGGGCGGCCAGCCGCTGCAGCCCGCATCTGTGCGGAATTTTCAGGATTTAAGGGCGCTTCGTGCGAAGGCTCTGTATGATACGGATGCCGGGATGGAGCTTAGAAAATCCCATGAAAATCCGGCAATTAAAGATCTTTATGCCGATTATCTTGGCGAACCCGGCAGCCACAAGGCACACACTTTATTGCATACCAGCTATGTGCCCCGTAGCCGGTTCGGCAAGCAATAAGCTTTTTCAAAAGTCCCCTGTTAAAGGGGACTTTTTGTTAAAAAACGATAATTTTTACATATTATTTACCAAATTCTTATTCACAAAAACAAAAACATGGTGTATAATGGTGGTATTGTAATTTTAAATTCGGAGGTTTTACCATGGGTAAGGGACAACGGGTCCGCGCGTCACGTGCGGCCGAACAAGAAGCCATCAAGCTGGAAAACGCAAAAAAAGCGAAGAAAAGAAAGTTTTGGGCCATTACATCGGTTGTTGTGGCAATTGCGCTGGTGCTTGGTATAGCGGGTAGCTTTGTCTATCGGGGAATTTATTCTGCCGCCTATAATAAGGGAACGGTTCAGCGGAATACCGCTGTAATGAAAACCGATCATTATACCGTAGACGCGGCAATGATGTCATTCTTTTTTTATACACAATACAATACTTTTGTCAATACTTATTCCAGCTATCTTTCTTACGTTGGTCTAGACACCAGCAAATCTTTAAAAAGTCAGACCAACACCATGAATCAGGATGGGGGAACTTGGTTTGATTATTTTAAGGGTGAAGCGGTTAGCCAGGTGAAAGAATTGCTTTATCTGGCTGAGAAGGCCACGGCAGAAGGGGTTTCTTTGGACGATGAGGATCAGGCAGATATTCAGAAGACCATCGACAATTATTCTGCTTATGCAGAGAAGTCTTCTATCAAAAGCGGAGAGTTTTTGAGCAAGGTTTTCGGAAAAGGGGTGAATGAAAGAGACGTGCGTAAATGCCTGGAGCTTTCTGCACTTGCCGGCAAATATAAAGAGCAGTTTGATGACGCCTTGAATTATACCGATGCGGATATTAATCAGTATTACAGCGATAACAGCAAAACTTATCAATATGTGGATTATTACAGCTATACCATTACGGCCACGGATACCTCTGATAATACGACCTATGCGGCGGCTGAATCTTTTGCCAATGATCTTGCCAAAGTAAAGAGCACAGCAGCCTTTAAAAGCTGGGTGGAAAACTATGTCCGCGGAAAAGCGGTTTTAACAGATGATTACACCCAGGAAAATTTGCAAAGCGACGTGGAATCGGCTGTGAACGCACTGGAAACCAAAAAGAGCGGCTATACCGACAGTGATGACGGGTCGAAGTGGCTGTTTAGTGATGCAACGGTCGGCGCAACCTATGTAAAAGATGGCGGAAGCGGTTCTTATACCGTTTATTTCTGCACGGCGACGCCTTATCGGGATGACCAACTGACCCGCACCATTCGGGATATTGTGTTTACAACAAACACCTATTCCACCAAGGACGCGGCAAAGGAGAAAGCAGAAGCTGTTCTGGAAGAGATGAAGCAGGCCGGATTGACGGAGGAAACCTTTAAGACCTATGCCACGACATACAGCGAAAATACAGCGACCTCAGGAAATGGCGGTTTATGTGAAAACTACAAGGAAAGCGCCTTTGACAGCCGTGTTGCTTCCTGGGCCTATGACAGTGCCCGCCAGGCCGGTGATTTTGAGGTGGTTGAGCTGGACAGCGGATATGCGATTTGCTATTATGTGGGTGTCGGCATTTCGGCATGGAAAGCAGATTGTATTTCTGCAATGAAGAGCCGCGATTATGAGACCGCTTATAACGAATGGACCTCAGCATACACACTGACGGAGCACGCAAAAGCGTATAATAAAATTCCTGATATTGCATAAATGAAAAAAATCATGGCCGGGTGGAAATGCTTCACCCGGCCATTTCTTATTTATATCGAAGAAGAACAGGGTTCCCGCACTTTTTGAATGGTGCGGGAACCCTGTTCTTTACTTTGTGATTCTTTTTGAATGGAACCATTTTCCCCAAGGCAGTATATAAGCAACTATATAAAGAGGAATCGATAATAGGACGGCGCCAAAGAAGTCCAACGCTGAATGCTGCTTGACAAACATGGTCGATAAGCAGATTGAAACGGTCAGAACCGTTGCCAACACAATAAAAACGGGATGAGCTTTAAACCATTTGTTTTTTGCCAGTGCGATATTGAGTCCGATGGAATTCAGACAATGAATACTGGGAAATACATCATAAGCAGAATCTTCAGACTGTAAGATGCGGATCGCATCGATCAAAAGATTCTTTCGCCCCAAAGTGTTGTAATCCACACGCAGTGCCTGATAATTCGGAAACACCGTATAAATAATCAGACAGATGGTCATTCCCGTATACAGAAAGGTGCACATACGGATAAAGTCATTTCGGTTATTTAAAAACAAAAAGATAAATCCGAACGCGATATAGAGAAACCATAAAAAATAGGGAATAACAAACCACTCACAAAAAGGGATCAGGTCATCCAGTAAACAGTGCATTTCAAAAGCGTAGGGCCGTTTCGGGGTGAAAGTATTCAACCAGCCAAACCAGGGGAGATAGATTAAAAAATAAAGAAACAACCATGCATGGGAATAGCGCCTTTTGCTCGAAAAAATATTTGATTTCATGTACAGTCCTCAGTTGAATTTATAGATCTTGCGAATAATACGATAGGCGTTGACCGTTATGGTGCGCACAAATTTATTGGTGTGTGAGAAAAAACCCGCCAAGGAGCGGTGACGGATGTGGGAATAAAGCTTTGGAACGTCGGTTTTAATATAGGACCAGTAATCCGACAGCTTTTTCATGGCTTCCGGTGATCCGTCCAGACTCAAAAAAAGAGAAGAAATCAGCACCATCATGGAAGCATAATTCACCATATAGCGGTAAAGCTTCGGACGTTCTTTGCGGATTTCGGCAATATCATGCTTTTCTAAAATGATTTTAGAGACTAAAATCTGCTGATCAACGCGCTTGATCATATTGGCTTCGCTGACCGATTGATCACTTCGGCCGATATAATAACGGTAAAAATCAGTGTCGCAATAATAAATGGTATTGACCAATGGCAATGGGAAATAGAGATAAATATTATCCACATAAAAAGTGTGCAGCGGAATCTGCAGATCACAGGAACGAACCAAGTCGGTGCGATAAAACACCGAATGCATAAGAATATAGCGGGTCATATCAAAATGCCCGCATTCCGACCAGGTGAACTGCCGGTTGCGCGGAAAAACGCCGCGATAGTGAATCGTGTGGGGTTTCTTACCCCCGTGTTCATAAACATAATTGCAAACAATCAGGTCAACGCTTTTTTTTGTGGACTGAAACTGCTCAATCAGATCGAGCACCTTTTGAAGAGAGCCCTGATCCACCCAGTCGTCGGAGTCAATAACCTTATAATAAATCCCTT
>CAYRYQ010000086.1:0-6786 GCA_964428505.1 uncultured Eubacteriales bacterium | reverse complement strand
AAAGCATTTCAATTTTTCCGGCGTTGTGGTATAGTTAACGTATGAATTAATTGCTTCATTTAGGAGGTTTAACGGCATGGCAAGTTTGTCATTAAAAGGCATTTACAAGAGATATCCCGGTGGCGTTGTTGCAGTATCCGACTTCAATTTAGAGATTGCGGACAAAGAATTTTTGGTTCTTGTTGGTCCTTCCGGTTGCGGTAAATCCACCACACTGAGAATGATTGCCGGCCTGGAAGAAATTACAGAAGGCGAATTGTTTATTGGCGATAAGCTGGTGAACGATGTTGCACCAAAAGACAGAGATATTGCGATGGTTTTCCAGAATTATGCGCTTTATCCGCATATGACTTGTTTTGATAACATGGCGTTTGGCCTGAAGCTGAGAAAAACCCCGAAAGAAGAAATCAAAAGAAGAGTGCAGGAAGCTGCAAAGATTCTGGATATCAGCCATTTGCTGGACCGGAAGCCGAAAGCGTTATCCGGCGGTCAGCGCCAACGTGTTGCTTTGGGGCGTGCGATTGTGCGGGAGCCGAAGGTGTTTTTGCTGGATGAGCCTCTGTCGAACCTGGACGCCAAGCTGCGTGCCCAAATGAGAACAGAGCTTTCAAAAATTCACCATAACCTGCAGACGACTTTTATCTATGTTACCCATGACCAGACCGAAGCCATGACCATGGCGACCCGGATTGTGGTTATGAAAGACGGCTTGATTCAACAGGTGGATACGCCGCAGAATCTCTATCGGCATCCATGTAATGTTTTTGTTGCCGGCTTTATCGGTTCTCCCCAGATGAACTTTGTTAAGGCTCAGCTGGTGCAGAAGGGCGCGGAATACTATGCTGAATTTGCCGGCAATTCCTTGAAGCTGCCGGAGAAGAAGATCAACGATGCAGTAAAAGAAAAGGTTGGGAAAACCGTTTTGCTGGGGGTTCGTCCGGAGCATGTTCATGATGAGGCGGAACATCTTGAGAAAATGGCTGATTACATTGTTTCGAGCAAAGTGGAAGTTGCCGAATTGATGGGCTCTGAAACGTATCTCTATCTGGATGTTGAAGGCAATAAATTCACTGCCCGCGTATCTCCTAAATCTACGGCTTCTGCGGATGACGAAATCAAAGTGGCGCTCGATTTAACACATTGCCATTTATTTGATGTGGAAACAGAGCAGACCTTGGTAAACTGATTGAAATATGTTAAGCGCCCTGCTCGATAGCAGGGCGCTTTTCTTATCTATTATGACGAAGGTTTTCCACCTATTTTTTGATCACAGTCGCATCTTTTACCAATGTTTTTTCATTCGAACAATTATTTTTTTGCTTCCTTGTGCAATGTTAACAAATAATTTTACAAAAAACTGTTGAAAAAGATACGAGAATGTAGTAAAATATATAACAGCATTATAGTCAAAATGTATAGGAGGATGATTGCATATGTCCAATCGATTTTTTCAGAGCGTGGTATACCAGCTGAAGGACAGCATTGATCGGACTGTGGGAGTAATTGATGAAAATGGAACGGTAATCTCTTGCAGTGACCTGATCAAAATCGGAGAAGTGCACGAAAATGTGATTTCTTCTATTTCGGCGACCATGGACAGCATCGTGGAGGATGGCTATACTTATAAGCCGCTGAATTCCCGCTCCGGGCTGGAATATGTTGCGTTTGTTGAGGGAACCGATGAGCTGGCGGCGCGGTATATCAGTTTAATTACCATTACCCTGACTAATATCAAGCAATACTATGATGAAAAATTTGATAAAAATAATTTTGTTAAGAACGTTATTCTGGATAACATTCTTCCGGGGGATATTTTTATCAAGGCAAAAGAGCTGCGCTTTGAAGTGGAGGTCTTTCGGGTAGCGATTCTGATTCGGCTTTCCGATAAGAGCGATGTGTCTGCTTATGATATTTTACAGGGTCTGTTTCCTGACCGGCAGAAAGACTTTATTATCAATATCAATGAGACAGATTTGGTGCTGGTGAAGGAAGTAAAGAGCTTTAATGACAATAAGGATCTGGAAAAATTAGCGAAGAGCATTATTGACATTGTCAGCAGCGAGCTTTATATTAAATCCTACGTCGGCATCGGAACGATCGTAGATAATATCCGGGATTTGCCTCGTTCCTTTAATGAAGCGCAGATCGCTTTGGAGGTCGGTAAGGTTTTTGACACGGAAAAGTTCATCATGACTTACGATAATTTGGGAATCGGCCGTTTAATTTATCAGCTGCCGACTACCCTATGTGAAATGTTTTTATCGGAGGTGTTCAAAAAAGGTTCCATTGAGTCTTTGGATTATGAAACCTTGTTCACCATTCATAAGTTTTTTTAGAACATTCTGAATGTTTCGGAAACATCCCGTAAGCTGTTTGTGCATCGGAACACGTTGGTATACCGGTTGGAAAAAATCCGGAAGCTGACGGGATTGGATCTGCGGCGCTTTGATCATGCGATTATTTTCAAAGTTGCTCTGATGGTTAAAAAGTATCTGACAGCAAATCCTACAAAATTTTAAGGCGAGGAAGCAATGATTTTATTTGACGATGTGTATAAAAGCTACCCAAACGGAACCAATGCGCTGAACGGAGCGTCCTTTCAGATTGAAGATGGGGAGTTTGTGTTCATTATCGGGCCAAGCGGAGCCGGAAAAAGCACCGTGATCAAACTGTTGATGCACGAGGAAGTGCCCACCGGCGGAAAGGTTCTTTTAGGGGATTTTGACATTAAAAAGATGCGTGCCGCGAAAGTGCCGCTTTTACGCCGCAGTATGGGTGTTGTTTTCCAGGATTTCCGCCTGATTGATACGTTGACGGTGTTTGATAACGTGGCTTTCGCAATGCGTGCAATCGGCTGCCCGATGCGCACCATTCGTCGACGCGTTCCTTATGTTTTAGGGGTGGTTGGCCTTGGACACAAGGCCAAGAATTATCCGCCGGAGCTTTCCGGCGGCGAACAGCAGCGGGTGGCCATGGCGCGTGCTTTGGTGAATAATCCTCGGATGATTATTGCGGACGAGCCCACCGGCAACGTGGATCCGGAAATGGCGCGTGAAATCATGGAGCTGTTAAACCAGATTAATCAAAACGGAACTACAGTCATTGTGGTAACCCATGATAATACGCTGGTGAATGAATTTAAAAAGCGTGTCATCCATATCGAAAAGGGTCGTGTGGTCAGCGATCAGGTTGGCGGCTATTATCAGGACGAAAATTAGGGGGAGCTGTCTTATGTATTTTTTGCAATCTGCTTTAAAAAGCATTCGAAAAAATTACTTGATGACCTTCGCCTCGGTTTTTGTATTGATGGCCTGCATGCTGATCATCGGTTCCGCTTATCTTTGTTCTGCCAATATTGCTTCCCTGATGCAGACTTTGGGGGAAAAAAATGAAATTGTCGCCTATGTGGACGACAAGGTGGAGGAGAGTCGTTTTGCGGAATTACAGGCGCAGATGGAATCCATTGAATATGTGCGGTCGGTGAACTTTGTAAATCGGGATGAAGCGCTGAACGAGTATCAGCAGGAGTTAGGTGGCGATGAGAATTACCTATCCTGGTTTTATGGGGATGAAAACCCTTTGCGTAATGAGTTTCGTATTCAGGTGGATGAGAACCATTTGGACGCCTTTCAGGATGTTGCCGGTCAAATTGCCGGGATGGATGGAATTGCCAACACCTCTGATTCTCAGGAAATTGTCAATATTTTGCTTTCTTTGAAAAGAGTAATGGATATTTTAAGCTTTTGGATCATGGCTATTTTAGCCTTGGTGTCTTGGTTTATTGTTTCAAACACGATAAAATTGGCCATGTTTAACCGGCGGCATGAGATCAATATTATGAAATATGTCGGCGCCACCAACGCCTTTATCCGCACGCCCTTCATTCTGGAGGGGATTGTGATCGGCTTATTGGCGGCAGCGGTTTCCTTTGGCCTGCAGTGGATTATTTATGTGTATCTGCTGCAGCCTTTGGTCAGCAATTTGAAGTTTATTACGACCGTACCCTTTGTTTCGCTCTCTCCGGTTATTTTGCTTTATTTTAGTGGGATCGGGCTGTTTGTCGGTTTGTTTGGCAGCGCATTTTCCATTAATAAGTATTTAAAGGTTTAGGTGATGGCATGAAAAAGTGGCGTTCTGTAATTGCATTGGGCCTGATCATTCTCATGGTATTGGGGATGCTGACCACACTTCTGTTTGGCATTCGTTCTTATGGCGTCTCGGATGTTTCGGATATGCAAAGTAAGCTGGATGCACTGGCGTCCAAGCGGGAAAAGCTGGAAGCGGAGTTGGACGCAATTGCCGATAAGAAAGAAGCTGTTTTAGAACAAAAATCAATTCTGGACCAGCAGATTAATGACCTGAATGATGAGGCGGCTCTTCTGAATGAAATGGTAGCCGATCTGGCCGATCAGCTGAAGGAAAGTCAGGCCAAGCTAAAAGAGGCTCAGGCCGCCCTGGACGACAACACAAAGCTGGCCAAAGAGCGCATTCGCGCAATGTATGAACTGGGAAAAACATCCTATCTTGAAATTATTTTAAGCTCTTCTTCTGTACATGATTTTATTACCCGTGTGGAGCTGGTCAAACAGATGTCTGCTTACGACAAAAAGGTGATTGACCAGCTCTCAGAAACAAAAGCGACCATCGAGCAGGAAACCAACGCTATTTCCCAAAAAAAAGCAGCACAGGAGAAGGCTCTTTCCGGCTTGAAATCCAATGTAACAACGCTTGAAAAGAAGCAAAAACAAAGCAACGCATTGCTGAATACGTTTAATGAAAAGACGGAAGAAAACAAGAAAGCAATTGATGCAGCGGAACAGGCTGAAGCACAGCTGCAGGCAGAGATTAAAGAGGCGCTGTCAAAGAGCTCCAATGAAGCCTTTGTCGGGGGGCAATTTTTATGGCCCGTTCCCGGTTATTATACCATTACGGATCCCTTCGGTTACCGGGTTCACCCGATCACCGGTGTATATAAGATGCATACCGGTGTTGATATTGCGGGCAGTGGGATCCGCGGCAAAGCTATTCTGGCTGCGAACAGCGGAAAAATATTGAAAGCCGGATATAATACGGCGTATGGAAACTATGTGGTGATTGATCATGGTGGCGGATACAGCACGCTTTACGGACATGCGTCTTCTCTTACCGTTTCGGCCGGTCAGGCCGTGTCCCGCGGGGATGTGATCGGTTACGTGGGGAGCACGGGCTATTCCACCGGTCCGCATTTACATTTTGAGATTATTCAGAACGGTACTTATTTGGATCCGCTGTCCTTCTTTAATTATAACTTTACCCATGCGTGATTAAGCTAAAAAGGAGCTTTTATGAAGAAAAAAATTGAACTGGGAACGGTGCTTTTTTTCATTGCTGCAACTGTGATGGTGACCGGCATCGCCACTTATATGTATATGGCCCATATGGTGGAGAGAACAACCGGGAAAAATGAAATGTATGAAAAACTCAGCCGCGTCTATCAGGTGGTCAATAACCGATATGTGGGGGATATTGATTCGGATGTCGCGATGGACTCTTTATTGAGCGGTTATATCGACGGAATTGATAAATATGGGGTTTATTTAAATAAAACCAGTTATCTGGAGTTTAAAAAATCGCTGGAAGGGAAATCCTCCGGGATCGGAGCCGCGGTGAAATATGTGGCTTCGACCGGCTATCTTAAAATCACAAGGGTGCGGACTGGCTCGCCGTGCGACAAAGCAGGGGTAAAAGCAGGAGATGTGATTACAAAGATTGACGGGGCGGATATTTCCACTTTGAGTTATACCGAAGCGACTAACCGCCTGAAAGCGGAAGTAGGCACCGAAATGAAGCTGACTTTGGCCCGGGGGAATGAAATGCTGGATCTTCCTATAACTGTACGGGAATATACCGAGGAGACGGTTACACACCGACTGATTAATGGCAAGATCGGCTATATTGTGATCACGGAATTTGATACCAACACAGCGGCTGATTTTAAATCGGCGGTGGAGGATCTGAAAGACAAGGGAGCAGTTAACTTTATTTTTGATGTGCGGAACAATACCGGCGGTTCACTGACCGCAGTGACCAACATTCTGGATTCCATTCTTCCTTCCGGAACGCTTTGTACCATCAAGGATAAGAAGGGGGAAGAAACCGTTTATTCATCAGATGAAAACTGCTTGAGCGGTAAATGTGCGGTTTTGATCAACGGCAGCACGTATAGCGGTGGGGAACTGTTTGCAGCGGCAATTCGGGACTTTAAGTATGGCACGTTGATCGGCACCACAACCTATGGGAAAGGAATGGCGCAGGAGGTGATCCCATTGGGAGACGATACCGCACTGTACCTCTCGACCAACCTCTATTATCCGCCCAGCGGGACGAATTATGAGGGGGTTGGGGTTTCCCCTGATCAGGAGGTCACCTTGACTGCGGATCAGGAAGATCGTTTCTATGAGCTGGCAGATACGGAAGACGCACAATTGCAGGCGGCTATATCCGCTGTTTTCTAAGAAAAAGTGTTGCGGCTTTTACAAGCCGCGGATGGGAACGATTTCAAAAGTATAAGAAGAAGCGCAGAGGGCACCAATGCCCTCTGCGCTTCTTGAATGATAAAATATAACACGGGCCAAAAGATCCTCTTTCGGCGCATTGATCGGATTGCCTCTTTGGCGATCCTGGCGATTGCCGATGCGTTTTCCTTACTGCTGTTACTGCTGATAGAATAAATCAACAATTTCTCCCACATACATGCGATGTACGCCGCCGGTGCCATAAACAGCCTGGCGGATTTTTTCATCATTT
>CAYRYQ010000085.1:0-6844 GCA_964428505.1 uncultured Eubacteriales bacterium | reverse complement strand
GGTAAAGTACTATATCCGGGAAGAACATGAGGAAGATAAATTTAAAAAAATTTCGCAGAGCATCTTTGCGGATTTCACCAAAGCGGAAAAGCGGCTTGCGTTTAATATGCCCCTGATGCAGTTCTGCTTATTTTCAAGCATGATTTTGCTTTCGTGGTTTGGCGCAAAGGCGATCGTTGCCAGCGGAAATAACGCGGCACTGGGACTTTCTACCGGCGAGCTGACAAGCCTGATTACTTATGCGATGCAGATTTTAATGAGCCTGATGATGCTTTCTATGGTTTTTGTGATGATCATCATTTCCCGGGCCTCTGCCGAACGGATTGTGGAGCTTCTGGATGAGGAAAGCACGCTTCATAATCCGCAGAATCCGGTTGAAGAGGTGAAGGACGGCTCAATATCTTTTCGTCAGGTGTCCTTTTCTTATGCCAGAAAATCAGATAAACCGGTGCTTTCTGAAATTAATCTTTCCATTGCCTCCGGGGAAACAGTGGGGGTGATCGGGGGAACCGGATCCGCCAAATCCAGTTTTGTGCAGCTGATCCCGCGCCTTTATGATGTCAGCGCGGGGGAAGTTCTGGTCGGGGGCGTAGACGTTCGTCAATATGATTTGGAAAGGCTAAGGAACCAAGTGGCGATGGTGCTGCAAAAAAACGTTCTGTTTTCGGGCACGATCAAAGAAAACCTGCGTTGGGGCAATGAACATGCAACCGATGAGGAATTGGTGCGTGCCTGCCGCCTGGCTCAGGCAGACGGCTTTATTCGGGAATTTCCGGATCAGTATGACACGTATATCGAACAAGGCGGCGCCAATGTATCCGGCGGGCAGCGCCAGCGGCTTTGCATTGCCCGGGCCATTCTGAAGCAACCCAAAGTACTGATCCTGGATGATTCGACCAGCGCGGTAGACACCAAAACCGATGCGCTCATCCGCGAAGGGCTTTGTAACGAGCTTTCCGGCACCACAAAAATTATTATTGCGCAGCGGGTGGCGTCTGTGCAGAACGCGGATAAAATTGTGGTGTTGGATGATGGAGAAATTGTTGCGATGGGCACTCATCAGCAACTAATGGCGGAAAGCGCGATCTATCGTGAAGTATATCTTTCCCAGACCAGAAAAGGGGCAGAAGCATGAATAAGAGACCGAGGACCCCGCATACAAAAGCGCACCGCCAGCACTTTAAGCCCGGCACCGTTCAACGGTTGCTTTCCTACATGACAGCATATCGCCTTCAATTGGTGCTGGTGATGCTGTTTATTTTGATCAGCGCGGCTGCCCTGGCCGGATCCGCACTTTTTCTGAAGGTATTGGTTGACGCCTATATTATCCCGCTGATCGGTCAGGCCCACCCGGATTTTGTGCCTTTGCTGCGGGTGATCTGCGTGATGGCCGTTATCTATCTGATAGGGATTTTATCTACTCTTTTTTATAACTGGATGATGGTGACGATTGAGCAGGGAACGCTGAAAAAAATTCGGGATACCATGTTTACACATATGCAAAGCCTGCCTATCCGTTATTTCGATTCCCATCCATATGGGGATGTAATGAGCCGTTTTACTAATGATACCGATACGCTGAGACAGGCTATTTCTCAAAGCTTGCCGCAAATGATTTCCTCTGTGATTACGGTGGCGGCAGCGTTTATCGCAATGCTTTATCTGAGCGTGGGGCTTACGGCTTTTGTAGTGCTGTTCACCTTTTTGCTGCTGCAAGTTATGAAGGCGCTGGTGGGAAGAAGCAGCACCTATTTTATAAGGCAGCAAAAAGCGTTGGGGGAAGTAAACGGTTATATTGAAGAAATCATCAACGGGGAAAAGGTGGTTAAAGTCTTTTGCTATGAAAAACAGGCGGAAGAGGTTTTCTACTATAAAAATGAAGAACTGTGCAACAGTGCCACAGAGGCGAGTAAATATGGCAATATCACCATGCCGGTAGTGGGCAACATGGGGTATATGCTTTATGTTCTGCTGGCAATTATCGGTGGGGCGGCCGGAATCGCAGCGCTGCCGAATCTGAGCCTGACGGGCATCAATGCTTTGAGTATTGGAACCATCATCTCCTTTCTGACACTCTCCCGGAGCTTTATCAATCCCATCGGCCAGATTTCCATGCAGTTTAATATGGTGGTGATGGCGCTGGCAGGTGCGTCCCGGATTTTTGAGCTGATGGATGAGCCAGAGGAGCAAGACAACGGATATGTAACGCTGGTGAATGCCGAGGTGAAAAACGGTGTGGTATACGCATGTACGGAGCGGACGGAATGCTGGGCATGGAAGCATCCGCACGCAGACGGTTCTTTAACATATACCTTGCTGCAGGGCGGAATCCGGTTTTTCGACGTGGATTTCGGATATGAACCGGATAAGTTGGTGTTACATCATATTACGCTTTATGCCGAGCCGGGTCAGAAGGTGGCCTTTGTTGGGGCGACCGGTGCCGGGAAAACAACGATTACCAATCTGATCAATCGCTTTTATGACCTTGCGGACGGGAAGATCCGCTATGATGGAATCAACATCAATAAAATTAAAAAGGCAGATCTGCGCCGTTCCTTGGGGATTGTGCTGCAGGATGTGAACCTTTTCACCGGCACCGTCATGGAGAACATCCGGTATGGAAAGCTGGATGCCACCGACGAAGAATGTATTGCGGCAGCAAAGCTTGCCAACGCAGACGGTTTTATCCGCATGCTGCCGGAAGGATATCAGACTGTTTTGTCAGGGGACGGAAGCGGATTGTCGCAGGGGCAGCGGCAGCTGATCTCCATTGCCCGCGCAGCGGTGGCGGATCCGCCGGTGATGATTCTGGACGAGGCCACTTCTTCTATCGATACCCGCACAGAGGCCATTGTGCAGCAGGGGATGGACGCGCTGATGAAGGGGAGGACCGTGTTCGTGATTGCGCACCGCCTTTCCACGGTGCAAAATGCCGATGTGATTATGGTATTGGAGCATGGGAACATTATTGAACGCGGCAGCCACGATCAGCTGATCGCGCAAAGAGGTAAATACTATCAGCTGTATACCGGCGCTTTTGAACTGGAGTAAAAAAATCCGTTTTGGTTCAAAACCAAAACGGATTTTTATTAAAAGTTTAAAGTTCGCAGTTGCCGACCGTGCGGGGGAAGGGAATCACATCGCGGATATTGCCCATGCCGGTTAAATACATGACGCAGCGCTCAAAGCCAAGCCCGAACCCGGCGTGGCGGGTGGAACCATATCTTCTCAGATCTAAATAGAAATCATAGTCTTTGGGGTTTAACCGGAGCTCTTCCATGCGTTTTTCCAAAAGATCCAGATGATCTTCTCTTTGGCTGCCGCCGATGATCTCCCCGATCCCGGGCACCAGGCAGTCCATGGCGGCAACTGTTTTGCCGTCTTCATTTAATTTCATATAAAAGGCTTTGATTTCTTTTGGATAATCGGTCACAAAAACCGGGCGTTTAAAGATCTGCTCCGTTAAATACCGCTCGTGCTCGGTCTGCAGATCGCTGCCCCAATGAACCGGATAATCAAAGGAACTGTTGTGCTCCTCCAGAATTTGAATCGCCTCTGTGTAGGTGACATGCCCGAATTCGCTGTCTAAGACATGCTGCAGTCGCTCCAGCAGACCCGGATCCACAAACTGGTTGAAAAACGCCATTTCTTCCGGCGCATTTTCCAAAACATAGTGAATGATATATTTCAGCATGCCCTCCGCCAGAATCATATCGTCTTTCAGATCAGCAAAGGCGATCTCCGGCTCGATCATCCAGAATTCCGCCGCATGTCGCGTGGTATTGGAATTTTCAGCCCGGAAAGTGGGGCCAAAGGTATAAATATTTTTAAAAGCCTGCGCGTAGGTTTCTCCGTTCAGCTGGCCGGAAACGGTCAGGTTGGTTGCTTTGTGAAAAAAGTCCTGACTCCTGTCGACCGCGCCGTTCTCATCCAGAGGCAAATGGCTAAGATCCAGCGTGGTTACCTGAAACATTTCCCCCGCGCCTTCGCAGTCACTGCCGGTGATGATCGGTGTATGAACGTAAATAAAATTGCGCTCATTAAAAAAACGGTGGATGGCAAACGCCGCCAGAGAACGCACCCGGAAAACGGCCTGAAACGTATTTGTGCGCGCTCTTAAATGGGGAATGGTGCGCAGATATTCCAGGCTGTGGCGTTTTTTCTGCAGGGGATAATCCGGGGTGGAGCTGCCTTCAACCGCAATCTCCTGCGCGTGGACTTCAAAGGGCTGGCGTGCATCCGGCGTCTCCACTAATATACCGCTGACCATCAGGGCCGCCCCCACATTTACTTTTGATATTTCATCGTAATTAGAAAGGTTTTGATCATAAACAACCTGCAGCGTCTCAAAGAAAGTGCCGTCGTTCAATACAAGAAAACCAAAGTTCTTGGATCCGCGGTTCGAGCGCACCCAGCCGCCCACCTGGATCTTCTCTCCGACATATTCTTTCCTTTGCCTGAATAGATTTCTGATCTCTGTTCGTTTCATGAATTTCCCCTTCTTCTTTTTAAACAAAATATAGCGTTATTGTACCATAACCGATGTTAAAATTCAACCCATTTTTCAGGTGGCAAATATCTTTAAAAACATGTATTTTGTGGGCGCACAATTGTAGCGAGGTTGCATAAAAAATATTCATAAATGAAGGAACGAAGCGTTTTCCTTTTATGTAAATTAAACAATATTTTACGAAATGAATGTAGCTCCTTGCAATGTATACCCAGATGGGGTATAATCAAATTACAATTTTACTAATAGGAGGATCTGTTTTATGGTAAAAGCGAAGAAGATCATTGCAATGCTGTGTGCTTTGACAATGACCGGTGTCATGCTGACCAGCTGCGGCACCGGCAGCGGCAACAAGGTGATCAAGATTGGCATCTTTGAACCCGGCACAGGGGAAAATGCCGGAGGCGGCAAACAGGAGGTTCTGGGCATCCGTTATGCGCAATCCATTACGCCGACCGTGCAGATTAACGGTGAGACTTACAATGTTGAGCTGGTAGAGGTAGATAACCAGTCCGATCCGAGCAAAGCGCCTTCTGCGGCACAGCAGCTGATTTCTTCCAAAGTATCGGTTGTTTTGGGTACTTATGGGTCTGCCTGCGCCATTGCGGCAGGATCTATTTTTAAAGACAATAAGGTTCCGGCAATCGGCGCTTCCTGCACCAATCCTCAGGTGACGGCGGAAAATGATTATTATTTCCGCGTTTGCTTCCTGGATCCGTTTCAGGGAACGGTAATGGCCAATTTTGCCAAAGACCAGGGCTGCAAGAAGGTCGCGGTGATGACGCAGGCCGGTGACGATTATTCCGTTGGGCTTGGCAAGTACTTTGCGCAGGCGTTTAAGGCTGCCGGCGGGGAAGTGAAGGAAGTCAGCTTCCAGACCGGTGAAACAGATTTCAGCGCGATTGTTGCCGGTTTTGCAGATTGTGATGGGGTATTCGCTCCGTCCTCCATTGAAACGGCTCCTCTGATCATCAAGCAGATTCGTGCCGTCAACCCCAATGCGCTCATCATGGGCGGCGACACTTGGGAGAACGAAACCATTATTAAAAATGCCGGCAGTGCGGCAACGGGTGTTTATCTGTCGACCTTCTTTGATGAGAATGACAGCAGCAATACCCAGGCAAAAACCTTTGTTGATGGCTTCAAAGCCTGGCTGAATGCAGATTCCAGCCGGCTGAACAACAACGGCGGAACAGACGGCGTGGCCGCGGTTTCTGCGTTGGGATATGATGCTTACATGGCGGCGATTGAAGCCATTAAGGGCGCGAACTCCACCGATGGAACTGCAATCCGGGATGCCCTGCAGAATGTGAGCATGACTGGGGTTACCGGCAGCCTGAGCTTCGACGAGAAGGGCGATGCAAAGAAAAACATGGCCTATATCAAGACGATTGATGTAGCGTCCGGCACCTTCAAGTTCCTGAAGACACAGACCGTTTCTAAGTAATTTAGCTACTTGCCTTGTGTTTGTAGTGGGGAGCGGCAGTCCGCTTCCCACTACTTTCATGTGACGAATGGTGAAAGCACCGGCTTGAAAATGGTCAAACCTGTGCTTTGACCATTTGGTTAAAATTGTTATTGGAGGATGCATTATGCACGACTATACGTACTATGTTCAACTGTTGCTCTCCGGCATTACGGTTGGAAGCCTGTACGCTTTGATTGCAATCGGGTATACCATGGTTTATGGTATTCTGCGTTTGATTAACTTTGCGCATGGCGACATGTTTATGATGGCGGGTTTTTTCACGATTTACTTGATGACGGCTCCGCGTATGCCCATCTGGGGCGCCATTATTTTTACCCTGATTCTGACGGTGTTACTGGGTGCATTGATTGAGCGGTGCGCGTATCGTCCTTTGCGCAATGCACCCCGCATGTCGGTGATGATCTCCGCGATCGGCGTTTCTTATCTTTTGCAGAACTTTGCCACCTATTTTACAGGAGGCCTTGCAAAAGCTTATCCGTCTATGCCGTGGATCACCCGCGAAATTCACTTTTTCGGGTTATCCGCCAAGATCATTACGGTGATTACTCCGGTTTTAACGTTGCTGCTGGTATTCAGCCTGGTGGCATTAATTAAGTTTACCAAAATCGGCATGGCCATGCGGGCGGTTTCCAAAGACTTTGAAACGTCGCAGCTAATGGGAATTCGGATCAACAGCGTGATTAGCATGACCTTCGTAATTGGCTCCTTTTTAGCGGCGGTGGGATCAATTTTATATTTTTCCTATTATGAGCAGGTAAGCCCGACCATCGGCGCCATGCCCGGATTAAAGGCGTTTGTTGCCGCTGTGTTCGGCGGGATCGGCTCTGTTCCGGGGGCGGTGATCG
>CAYRYQ010000084.1:0-6895 GCA_964428505.1 uncultured Eubacteriales bacterium | reverse complement strand
CTCAACGCCTCCACCGGATCCTTTTTCGCGGCGATCCCGGAAGGAATCAATCCCGCCACATAAGTCAGCAGCATGCTGATTCCCACCAGAACCACGCCGCCCAGCATCGGCAGAGAAGCGTTCAGCGAGGGAATATGCGTCACCGCGTGCAAAACCAGATTGATGATCAGGTTCAGCCCAAGGGTGATCAGAATTCCAAGCGCGCCCGCCGCGAAGCCCACAATCAGGGTTTCGGCGTTAAACACCCGGGAAATATCCCGGCGCGACGCGCCCATAGCCCGCAAAATGCCGATCTCCTTGGTGCGCTCCAGCACCGAAATATAGGTGATGATCCCGATCATAATGGAAGACACCACCAAAGAGATCGCCACAAAGGCAATCAGCACATAGGAAATGGCGTTCAGCACCTTGGTGACCGAAGACATCAGCAGCGCCACATAATCGGTATAGGTAATCTGCTGATCCTCCGCTTTTCCGGCATTATAGGTGGCGATGCAGTCGGCAATTTTGTTTTTGTTCTCAAAGGTATCGGCGAAAAGCGCGATCTCGGTGGGTGACTCAAGATCCACATACCCCAGCTTTTGCTCGTTGCCCGACAAAGTCGCGTCCGATGTGGTGGCCGGCATCAGCTGATTATAGAACGCGGTCAGCTCCTCTTCCGTATACCCCGGCAGCGTCTGCCGCAGCAGCGCGGCCAGCTGCGCGTCAGAAAAGGCAGAAAGCTGCTGCTGTGTTGCAGCGGCATATTGCGCGGTCAGCTGCTTGGTCAGCGCATCCTTCACATAATTTTTCAAGGTATCGTCATCCATGGACGCAATATACTGGTTAATGGTCGCCTCATCCATGCCGGAGGAAGCAGCGGCTGCTTCCTTCACCTTGCTCTCGATGGCGGCCCGATCCATGCCGGAGAGCATCTGACTGATGGTCTGATCCAGATATGCCTGACTGGGGATCGCCGCCATCCGGCGGTACAGTGCCGCCTGCCCGGCAGGTTCCAGCCCTTCGGCATATTGTTTGAATGCGGCGGCCTTTTCGGCACCGGTCAGCTCCACGCCGGTGTCAAAGGGAAGACCGGTGAAAATATCCACCGTTTGATCCCGCAGCTGCGCTTGCACAATGGGCCGCTTTGCCGCTTCCTCCGCCATATAGCGGGAAAGCGCCTCCGTGTAGCCGATCGCGCCCTGCATCATGGTGGCTGCCGCGTCCTTATTCGGGCGTAAAATGCCGCTGACATGCAGCTCTAACCCATTGTCATATAAGAATCTGAGCCCGGTTTCATCGCTGGAAATATCAGTCACTTTTCCGGTCGCCGCGTCGTACTGATAGGCGTCTGCCGGCAAAATCAGCCGGAACGTACGGTCGCAGATTTCCTGATACGACCAACTGCGGCTTTCGGATTGAATCTCTTTGCCGTTCATATAGGCCTGCATCATGGCCGTCATCTCTTCTTTGCTCTCAAGCCCCAGCGCATAAAGGCTGATATCGCTGACTTCATTGTTTTTATCCAGCACCAGCACGACCTGATCGTAGGAGGTCGGCCAACTGCCGTAAATCAGATCATACTGCTGCTTCAGAATCGGATGAACCAGCTCGTCTCCTTCTCCGGCAAGCATTTCTTCCCAGACCTCAAACCCCTTTTGATAATTCTGATACATATTGTTGCCGCTGGTCGCGGTGTTCGAGGTGCCAAACAGCTCCTGCATCAGCTCCAGCGCGTCGGATTTCAGGATTTCCCCCCCGGCGTCCTTGGAATAAACGCTTGGTTTCAGGCTGTATCCGTATTTTACCGCGCTGACATAGGGCTTGATCTCGCTGTTTTCATCGTCCAGATATTCCTTGAATTCCTTTAAATCATTGGTTTTGGCGTTGGCGCCGGACATGGCGTTGAGCATCTCCTGCATCCCGGAGCTGGAATAAACCTGGTCAGTGTCGTGGGTCCGTTCCCCGGCCTTTCCGCCCATCACCGCAGAAAGCACCGACGTCAGGTCCACCGACTCCGCCTCAATCGTAATGGGATAGGAAGACAGCGTATCCTTCTGCACCGTATCGATATACCCCTGTACCCCGTTGGACACCGAAAGGATCAGCGCAATGCCGATAATGCCGATTGATCCGGCAAAGCTGGTCATAAAGGTGCGTCCTTTTTTTGTTAGCAGGTTATTAAAAGAGAGGAAAAGGGCGGTAAAAAAGCCCATAGAGGGTTTTTTCTCCTTCCTCTTTCTTTTTGACGCTTTCGGCACCGCCGTGGCCTGCTCTTCTTCCGGTGCGGGATCGCTGTCGCTCAAAATTTCCCCGTCCAGAAGCCGCACAATCCGGGAAGAATACTGCTCCGCCAGATCCGGGTTATGGGTCACCATAATGATCAGCTTATCCCTTGATATTTCCTTGAGGATTTCCATAATCTGAACGCTGGTCTCGCTGTCCAGCGCGCCGGTGGGCTCGTCGGCCAGAATAATCTCCGGATCGTTGACCAGCGCCCGGGCGATCGCCACCCGCTGCATCTGCCCGCCGCTCATCTGATTCGGCTTTTTATGAATCTGATCCGTAAGCCCCACCCGGGCCAGCGCTTCCTTGGCCCTTCGTCTGCGCTCTGCCCGGGAGACGCCCGAAAGGGTCAGCGCCAGCTCCACATTGGCCAGCACCGTCTGGTGCGGGATCAGGTTATAGCTTTGAAACACAAAGCCCACCGAATGGTTCCGGTAGGTGTCCCAATCGGCGTTTTTAAACTGGCTGGTGGACCTGCCCGCAATAACCAGATCCCCTTCATTGTAGCTGTCCAGCCCGCCGATGATGTTCAAAAGCGTGGTTTTCCCACAGCCGGAAGGACCAAGCACAGAAACAAACTCACTTTTTCGGAACCGGATGCTGATTCCCTTGAGGGCGGAAATCTGCTGATCTCCCGCCCGGTAAATTTTAACGATATTTTTTAGATCAAGCATATTGCCTCCAATTTTTTCCCATTGCCATGCAAACTGTCGACTGTTATTATACGCCTCTGCCGCCCGGATTGCAACGTTCCTTCCCGGATTTCATCATTCGTTCACACTTTTTATCCACACCACGCCTCCGGGGCTGACCAAAAGCGTGAGCGGCCAGTCATGGGCTTCCCGGGGCAGCGTTTCCAGCATCTGAAAATCGTATCCGAAGCCGCATAGAACCGGCCGCGTGCGCAGCCCGGCCAGATAGCGGTCATAATAGCCCTTGCCGTATCCCAGACGGCCGCCGTCTTTGGAAAAGGCCAGCCCCGGCAGCAGCATCCAGTCCTCCCCGGAAGGGCGCGCTTCCGCTCCGCCCTCCGGCTCCCAAATGTCAAACGCGCCCCGGCGCAGCGCCCCGCCGAAAAAGAACGCCATCTTCCCGTCCGGCAGCACCTTCGGAAACGCCACCGGCTTGGCGTTAGCATGCGCATAGGACAGCACCGGCCCCATCGGCAGCTCCCCCCGGAAGGGCTGATAACAAAATAGGCGGGGCGCCGCCAAAAACGCATGCAGCGTTAAAAGCTGCCGAAAGGCTTCCCGCGCCGCCCGCTTCTGCTCCAGAAGAGGCAAACGCGCCCGCTGACCGGCCATCGCCCGGCGCAGCCGCTCTCTTTCCAAATTCATTGCCACACTCCTTTCTTGAAACGAAAAAAGGCACGGCGGGGTTCCCCGCCGCGCACTTGTTAAAAGCTTTCCAGTGATTTTTGCAAAAAGGCGCGGGTCTTGGGGCTTTTCGGCGCGCCAAACACCGCTTCCGGTGTTCCCCGCTCCTCGATCACCCCATCCGCCATAAAGAGCACCTGATCGGCCACGTTCCGGGCAAACTCCATTTCGTGGGTCACCACAATCATGGTGCTGTCTGAAGATTTGAGCCCCTTGATCACCTTCAGCACCTCGCCGGTCAGCTCCGGATCCAGCGCCGATGTGGGCTCGTCAAAGCAAAGCACCTTCGGCTGCAGCGCCAGCGCCCGGGCGATCGCCACCCGCTGCTGCTGCCCGCCGGAAAGCTCGCAGGGGTAATTTTGCAGCTTGTCCTGCAGCCCCACCCGCCGCAAAAGCTGCTCGCCCCGGGCGCGGATTTCCACCGGCGGCAGCGCCTTTTGCAGCTCCAGCGCAAGGGTCACATTTTTAAGCACCGTATATTGCGGAAACAGATTAAAAGACTGAAACACCAGGCCGAATTGAAGCCGCTTGCGCCGCAGATCCGCGTTCTTTTCCTTTTCGGTCCAGCCCCCTTCATACAGCACGCGGCCGTCGACCTCGATGATGCCCTCGTCGGCCTGCTCCAAAAAATTAAGACAGCGCAGCAGCGTGGTCTTTCCGCTGCCGGAAGAGCCGATGATGGCCAGCACCTCTCCCTTATTCATGGAAAAATCGATCCCCTTTAAAACTTCCGTTTTCCCGAAGCGTTTATAGATATTCCGTACTTCCAGCAAGGCCATCTCCGCTCACCCCTTATAATAGTTCAGTTTTTTCTCAATATAGTTGAACAGCAGCGTCAGCAGCCCGCAGAAAAGCAGATAAAAAGCGCCGGTATAGAACAGCGGCCAGATCAGCCCTTTGAGCTTGATGTATTCCTGGGCCGCCCAGATCACCTCATACACCGCAATGATCCTGGCCAGCGATGTGTCTTTCACCAACGTGATGATTTCATTGCTCATGGGCGGCACGATCCGCTTGATCACCTGCAGCAGCACCACCCGGAAGAAGATCTGGTTTTTGGTCATCCCCAACACCTGTCCCGCTTCATACTGCCCCTGCGGAATGCTTTCGATCCCACCCCGAAAGATTTCAGAAAAATAGCAGGCATAATTGATCACAAACGCCACCATCACCGCGGTAAACCGCTCCATCACGCTCCAGCCGGCCACCCACCGGATCAGAAAATTGGGATCCGCAACTCCCTGCGCCCATTTTCCGATCAGGCCGGGCCCGTAATAAATCACAATCAGCTGCAGCATCAGCGGCGTGCCCCGCACCACCCAAACGATGCACCGCACCAGCCACCGAAGCGGCTGAAACCGATTTCTGGAGCCAAAGCTGATCAGAAGCCCCAAAGGCAGGGCAAAAGCCAAGGTCAGCCCGAAAATCTGCAGTGTTGTGCCAAAGCCTGTCATCAGGCTTTTTGTAACCGTTAAAAACATCCCTGATTCCCTTCTGTATACGCCTAGAAGGCAGGCGATCCGCTTTATCGCCTGCCTTCTGGCTTCGCTTCAATTTATTTCACCAGCGTCACGCCGTATTTTTCCGCCAGCGCATCCAGCGTGCCATCGCTCTTCAGCGTGGCCATAATGGCATTGACCTGCTCCGGCAGATCAGAACCCTTGCGGAAGCCGATGCCATACTCTTCATAAGTCAGATTCATGGAAGCGCTCAGATTGGCATAGCTGGTGCCTGCCCCGGTCATGGATTTGGCCATGGTCAGATCCAGAATGCAGGCATCCGCCGCACCGGAAGCCACTTCCATCAGCGCGTCAGACTGCGCCGATACCGCGGTATAAGTAAGCCCGTTTTCTTCCGCCGCGTCCTGACCCGCAGAGCCGGATTCCACCGCGATTTTCTTATCCTTCAGACTGTCCACCGTGGTGTATTCCCCGGCCTTGTCGGCGGTGGTGACCACCACCTGCGCGTTGGCCACATAGGGACCGCTGCAATCCATGGAAGCGCGCACGCTGTCATTCAGGGTCATGCCGTTCCAAACGCAGTCGATGCTCTTGGCATCCAGCTCCAGCGTCTTATTGTCCCAGTCGATCACCTTAAACTCCGCCTTCACGCCCAGCTTTTCAGCCACCGCCTCGGCAAATTCGGTGTCAAATCCGGTCCAGTTGCCGTTTGCATCTTTATAGTTCATGGGCTCAAACACCGTGACCCCCACGATCAACGTTCCCTTATCTTTGACATAGGCCGAATCCGTGTCCGCCACCTTCTTGCCGCAGGAAGCAAGGCTCCCCAGCAGCAACGCGCCCGCCGCCAACAGCGCCGCCCCTCTTCTCCATGTCTGTGCACCCATGCTGATTCCCTCCTGTTTTGTTAATTCATTGCTTTATCTTGCTAAAGTGTTAATATAATAACATCCTTCCGCCGATTTGTCAACGGTTTTTTGAAAAAAACATAAAATGTTTGGACTTTTCCCTTCAAATCATATATAATAAGAACATCAAGTTCACCGGATCAAAGGAGCGATTTTTTCATGAAGCGTTTCAGTATCTTTTGCCTGTTGCTGATGCTGGCGGGAGTTCTTTTTGCCTGCAAATCGGCTGCAACAGAAAAGGCAAACCCTGTGGAGCCCTATGCGGAAGACTATATTCAATTTCAGGAAGAGGCCCCTGAAATGAGCGCGGCGGACGCGCAAGCTTACCTGCAAAGCGAAAACATAGACGAGCGCTCTTCGGAATACCGGCAGGCCGTTTATGCCGTCAACGAAGCGCAGATCACCTCAGTCATTGACGCCGCCCACGCAGCCAATGCCCAAACCGACGCGCTGAAGAAGGTCTTCTCCGGCATTGCCTTCCGCTTTATCGAGGGCACGGCCTTTTCCAGCACCACGGTGCAGCGCAAGCTGCAAAAGGAGGGCACCTATGCCCCCAACGGAGACGACGGTTATTATTCCTTCACCTTTTACGACCGCACCTTAGCGCAAACGGCGGTCAACCTCAACGACACCCACGCGCTGGAGGAATACACCAAGGTGCTGAACCTGCTGCTTTCCGACCCCAACGTGGTGGTCAAGACCCTGAACAACTAATCATCAGCCCCGCTCTTTGGCAGATTACCGAAGAGCGGGGCTGATTCAGCTTGCCGAAAAACGCGTTTTTCGGCAAGCGGGGAGACGGTTTAAAAAGCACGCAGACAAGGACATGCTGCCTGTCGGCGTATATCGATACGGTAAGGCGGCATGGACGCCGTAAGCAAAAAAG
>CAYRYQ010000083.1:0-6927 GCA_964428505.1 uncultured Eubacteriales bacterium | reverse complement strand
AGGCGGCATGGACGCCGTAAGCAAAAAAGTGGATTTTATGCGGCAAAACGCCACAGTTTTTCTTTTCCTGTGCTACTGAATCTATTTTTGAGATCCCATTTCCCTTTTTACGAAAACCAATTTTTCTCTTTCTGTTTTTTGCGGTGCGGGATTTTTTTTGACAGTCTGACCGGGGCCCCACACTGCGGGGTACCGGCATTTTTTTGGTTTCATACGTTACAGATGCTTTTGCTGCCGCAGCCATACCCGCAAAACCCAGGCTGTGGGCAGCAGCTTGACGGCCAGCACCTGCAGCCGGATGCGCCAGCCCGGCACCGAGACGGCTTTGTTTTTGCGGTTGTCCCGGATGGCTGCCGCCACGACTTCTTTTGCGGTAAACAGCTGGTTGAAGTAGGTGACCGCCCGGGTGCTGGTCTGCTCTGCATGATCAAAAAATTCGGTTCGGACCCAGCCGGGGCAAAAGGCGGTAACGCGCAAGTCCCGCCCCTTGAGTTCGGCGCGCAGGCCGCGGGTATAGCGGAGCACCAGCGCTTTGGAGGCCGCATAGACGTTGAGATACGGCACCGGCTGGAAGGCGGAAAGGGATCCGACTTGAATGATGCGGCCGCCCGGGTGCATATAGGGCAGGGTCAGTTGGGTCATTGCGACCAGCGCCTTGCCGTTCAAATCGATCATGTCCAGCTGATCCTGCAGCGGAATTTCATCATAGCGCCCGAATTTGCCGAATCCGCTGGCATTGACCAGCACCGCAACGTCCGGCTGCTCCTGCTCCAGCAAGGCCTGATAGGCGCGAAAGCTTTCCGGCTTTGTCAGATCCAGCAGCAGCAAACGCACCGGCAGAGAAACCTCCCGCGCCAAAGCCCGCAGCCGCTCTTCCCGGCGGGCAATGACCCAAAGGGCGTCCAAGGCCCCCTCTTTCGCCAGCTGTAACGTAAACTCTTTTCCCATGCCGCTGCTGGCACCGGTAATGACCGCAATTTTCATCGTCCTTCTCCTTCGCTTTTTTCCTATTATATGTCTTTCCCTGCAAAAAACCAAGAACTTTTATTGCTTTTTATAGAGAAGTGTGCTATATTTTAAAATAATACCCCCTGTGAGAAGGGGAAGAAGGAGAAATAGAGGATGAAAGAATTCGGAGTTCAGCTTTGGAGCGTCCGCCAGACCATGGACACGGCGGAAAACATCCGCTGCACCTTTCAAAAGCTGAAAAAAATGGGTTATACCCAGGTGCAGACTGCCGGCTGCGCGATTCCCTATGAGCAATTCGGCATGATCGCGGCGGAAGAAGGCCTGGAAATTGTGGGCACTCACGACGATTTTAAATTGATGGAAGAAAATTTTGAGCAGGCGCTGGTGAATCATCGGTTTTTGCACACGGCCAATATGGGGGTCGGCGGCGGGAAAGGGGAAACGCCGGAAGATTGGCGCAATTTCGCCCGCCGGGCCAACGCGGTGGGAGAAAAGTGTGCCGCACAGGGCATGAAATTCACCTACCACCACCACAGCCATGAGTTTGTGCGGCTGGAGAACGGGCAGCGCCCGATCGATATTCTGGTGGAGGAAATGAACCCCAAAACCACCTCCTTTGTGCTGGATACCTACTGGCTGCAGCATGGCGGGGCAGATGTGCGCGCCTGGATCGGGAAGCTGGCCGGACGGGTGGATATTCTGCATCTGAAGGATATGCAGCGGTTGTCGCATTTTACGGAGAAGCTTGGCTATCAGGACTATACCGAGGTGGGCAGCGGCAATCTGAACTGGCCGGGCATTCTGGAATGCGCGGCCGCGGCAGGCGTGAAATATTATGTGGTGGAGCAGGATACCTGCCCCGGCGATCCCTTCGACAGTATGGCCAAGAGCGCGGCCTTTTTGAAGCAATTTGTAAAATAAGCAATAAAAGAGCAGCGGACGCCTCAGCGTCCGCCGCTCTTTGCTGTTTAGTTGCCACACTCAATGCTGATCTGGTTGAACAGATGCAGAAGGTCGTCGGTGGAGATCTTGCGTTTTTCCTCCCCCTTTTTATCCAGCACGATATGCCCACGGTCCATCATAATCAGCCGGCTGCCATATTCCACCGCATAGCGCAGGTTGTGCGTGACCATAATCGCGGTCAGCTGTTTTTGCCGCACCAGCTGGTCGGTCAGCTTCATAATCGTTTCCGCGGTGTGCGGATCCAACGCGGCGGTATGTTCATCCAAAATCAGAAAATCCAGCGGGGTCAGCGTTGCCATCAGCAGGGCCACGGCTTGCCGCTGCCCGCCTGAAAGCGCCCCCAGCCTGACATCCATCTTGTCTTCCAGCCCCAGCCCCAAAGAGGCCAGCTGCTCTTTATAGTAGCCCGCCCGCTTGCGGTTGACTCCGGCAGTGAGGTTAAAGGGCTTCCCCTTATTGTCGGCCAACGACATATTTTCGAGAATGGTCATATGCGGGCAGGTCCCCATGGCCGGATTTTGATAGACCCGGCCGATTTTGCGGTAGCGGTAAAAATCCTTTTGCTTCCGGATGCTTTGCCCGTTGATCACGCAATCCCCCTCGTCGATGGGGATGGTGCCGCAGATGATGTTCAGAATCGACGTTTTTCCGCTGCCGTTGCTGCCCACCACCGAAACAAATTCGCCGTCGTCCACCGTGAGATTGAATTCTTTAAACAGGCACATCTCGGTCACAGTGCCCGGATTATAGATCTTGGTGATTTTTTTCAGCTCAAGCATGGCTTACTTCCCCCTTCCGGATGTTACCAAACACCAGAATCACGAGGAACAGCACCGCGGTGATCAGCTTTAAAAGATTGGCGGGAAGGCCGGCAATGATCGCCACCTGAATACAGGCTTTATAGAGAATGCTGCCCACCACCGCGGCAGTGGTTCCCTTCACAAAGCCCCATTTTTTAAACAGGGTGGTGCCGATGATCACCGTCGCCAGGCCAAACACCACCTGACCGGTGCCCATGGTGCTGGAAAAGGCGCGCTGCTCCTGACAAAAGACCGCGCCGGAAAGCGCGACCAATGCGTTGGAGAGCACCAGCCCCCAAATTTTATAGAAGCCTTTATCCTTGGCGAGGGTGGTGACCAGCACGCTGTTGTCGCCCACCGCCCGCAGCATCAGGCCGTTCTTGGTTTTGAAATAAAGATCCAGCAGCAGCTTTCCGATCAGCGCCAAAAGCAGCGCAACAATCAGCTTGCGGTAGAGCAGGGAAAGCCCACCAAACAGCGCCATGGTGGGCGCCGCGGTGAAAATGGTGTCCGTGGCGCGGTCCACGCTTAAGTTAGAGCCACCGATCTGCAGATTGATGGAAAAGAGCGCGGTCATCGTGATGATGCCGGCCAAAAGATCCCGCACCCGAAGACGCACATGGATCATGCCGGTGATCAACCCCGCCAAAGCGCCCATGGCGAAGGAAACGGGCAGGGTGAGATAAGGATTGAATCCGTGGGTCAGCATCACCGCGGTGACGGCCGCGCCCAGAGGGAACGAGCCGTCCACGGTCAGATCCGGGAAATCCAGTATTTTGTAGGTGATATACACCCCGTACGACAGCAGGGAAAAGATCAGCCCTTGCGTCAGGGTGCTGACAATCAGATCAAGCATGAAAGAAAAGCGCTCCTTTTATGAAGCAGAAACGGCAACCACACTGTCCTGCAGGGATGCGGGAACATGCAGGTTGAACTGCGCCAATGCTTCGTTATTCACATAGTTGCTGAATTCGGTAATGGTTTCAAAGGGAATTTCGGAGGCTGTTTTTTTACCGGTCAGGACCTGTGCGGCAATGGCTCCGGTTTTGCGGCCCAGAGCCAGATAATCGATACCGGCAGCGGCCACGCAGCCGCTCTTCACCTGCTCCACCTCACTGCCGTAAACCGGGATTCCGGCCTCGTTGGTTTTTTCCAGCACGGAGGCCAGAACTCCGACCACGTTATTATCGGTCAGGTTGGAAAAGCAGTCCACTTTTTTGTTGATCAGAGTATCTGCGGCCTGAGTGACCTCCGCCTGAGCGGTCACGCCGATGGCCTCAATGGAAAAACCATATTCCCCGGCCTTGGCCTGATAATTGGCAATGGTAGAAACCGAGTTGCTTTCGCTGGTGGTATAAATAATGCCGATGGTTTTGGCATTTGGCTGCATGGCGCGGATCAGCTGCAGCTGCGCGTCCACCGGCAGCTTATCGGAGGTGCCGGTAATGTTTCCTTCGGTCAGTTTGGATTGCACCGGATCGGAGATGGCCGTGAAGATCACCGGAATATCCTTCTCTTCCGCGGCGGCATAGCAGGCCACAGCCGAAGACGTTGCAATGGCGCACATCATGGCCACGTTTTTCGCCGCGAAGGTCTGGGCGATCTGGGTATTGATGTTGTCGTCAAAACCGGCGTTCTGATAATCAATCGTGTAGTCGGTTCCCTCTTCCAGCCCGGCCTCCTTCAGCCCTTCCAGAAAGCCTTCCCGGCAATTATCTAGAGAGGGGTGCTCCCCGTATTGATTGATGCCGATCACCGGAATTTTTTTCTGGCAGGATGCGAGGGAAAGCAGCAGAAGCGCGGCGGATAATAAAGCAAGCATTCTTTTCATTGCAAAAATCTCCTTTTATATTATAAGTTAAATTGAAAACACGTGGAAAAGAGGTTGCCACGCCATCGTTTGCAGATCAAAAACATCAAAAAGCCTCCTTAATAATAAAAATCCCATACATCCCGGTATTCGCCGGAATGTATGGGACAGAAAACAAAATTTCTGCGGTGCCACCCACATTGATGAATGTGGTTTCACATTCATCCGCTTATTGCCGCACGATCATGCGGCGCGCAAACGATAACGGGTGCGCACCCCGTCAACTGCTACTGACAAAGGGAAAAAGCCGCCTTTGCGTTCGGTTGCCCTCGTAAGTCCATTCAGATTCTGCCCCGCTGCTGCCTTCTCAGCTTCCGGCAACTCTCTGCAAGCGGTTCTCAAAACCCTACTACTCTTCCTCATCGGTTTGATTATTTACTACTATTATAGCGCTGAAAAAACAGTTTGTCAATCTTTTTTTGCGTTTTCTTAATTTAAGAGGGCGCGGTCATTGGCAAAATCGGCGCCGCTGGACTGATGGAAGGCACTGAGCAGGGCTTCCACCGTCAGCTTCTTTTTTTCTTCACCCTTCACGTCCAGAATGATCCTGCCGGCATGCATCATGATCAGCCGGTTGCCGTGGGCAATGGCGTCTTTCATGTTGTGGGTGACCATCATGGCGGTGAGATGGTGCTCGGCAATCAGCTTGTCGGAAAGAGCCAGCACTTTAGCGGCCGTTTTGGGATCCAGCGCCGCGGTGTGTTCGTCCAGCAGCAGCACCTTCGGCTTTTGCAGCGTGGCCATCAGCAGGGTCAGCGCCTGCCGCTGCCCGCCGGAAAGAAGGCCCACTTTGGAGGTCAGGCGGTCTTCCAGCCCCAGCTCCAGCATCTGAAGCTGCCGGTAAAACAGCTCCTTTTCCTTTTTGGTGATCCCCCAGCTTAGCGTGCGCCGCTGCCCGCGGCGATAGGCCAGGGCCAGATTTTCATCGATGCCCATATTGGCGGCGGTGCCGGTCATGGGATCCTGAAACACCCGGCCCAGAAAGCGCGCCCGGCGGTATTCCGGCATGCCGGTCACGTTGACCCCGTCGATATAGATCGCGCCGGAATCAATGGGCCAAACGCCGGCCACCGCGTTGAGCATGGTGGATTTCCCGGCGCCGTTTCCGCCGATCACGGTGATAAAATCGCCGTCGTTCAGGGAAAGGCTCACCCCGTCCAGCGCTTTCTTTTCGTTGACGGTTCCGGCGTTGAAGGTTTTGGCAATTTGCTGTATTTTAAGCATGGTTGTTTCCTCCTTCCTTGGCTGCCTGCCGCGCCGACCGGGAGAAGGAGCTTCTCCGCTTGCCCAGCAGATAGGGAACCGCTAAGAAGATGGCCACCACAAGGGCGGTAAACAGCTTTAACAGGTTGGTGGGCATTTTCAGCCACAGCACCAGACCGATGACCAGGTAATAAAGAACGCCGCCGATCACCACAAACAGCAGCTGCAGCATAAACGACTGATGCTTGCGGAAAATCGCGCCGCCCAGCACGCTGCCGATAATCACCGCCGCGAGGCCGATCACAATCGCGCCGCGGCCCATGTTGATGTCAGCAAAGCCCTGAAACTGGGCCAGCAGCCCGCCCGAGAGCGCCACCAGCGCGTTGGAAAGGGAAAGGGCCAGCACTTTGGTGAAGTTGATGTTGATGCCCTGCGCCATCGACATAGAGGGATTGCTGCCGGTGGACCGGATGGAGCAGCCCTGTTCAGTGCCGAAATACCAATAGAGCAAAAGGATCAGACAGCCGGCGAAGAGCAGCGCCATCAGGATGGCGTTGGCGGGGTTCCTTAGGGAAAGAATCAGATGATACTTGTCCACATTCACGGCCTTGTTGGCACCGCCCAGGATCACCAGGTTCACCGACCACAGCGCGATCTGGCTTAAAATCCCGGCCAGAATGTCGGGGATTCCAAGGGCAGTGTGCAGAATTCCGGTAGAAAGGCCCGCGAGAAGGCCGGAAAACGCCGCAACCAGCAGCGCCGCCGGGGCCGGCCAGCCGTTCAGGATCAGCACCACCGTCACCGCGCCGCCGGTGGCAAAAGAGCCGTCGACGGTCAGGTCGGCAAAATTCAGCAGTTTAAAGGTAATAAAGACACCCAGCGCCATAATCCCCCAGATCATGCCCTGCGCGATGTTTCCGGGCAGAGCAGAGAGGAAGGATAGCGGGTTCAGGGAATTAAAATAGGCAATCAGCCCCATAGGTATGCAGCTCCTTTCAAAAACGCCTGATCAAATGAATAAAGGTCAGAACACTTCAATAGGGCGCCGCGGAAATTCCGCGGCACCCTCAGCTTGTCGAAAAACGCGTTTTTCGGCAAGCGGGGAGACTGTTTAAAAAGCAC